>NZ_JASLFG010000060.1:0-17041 GCF_030150775.1 Aquitalea sp. | reverse complement strand
TCATGACTATTTTGCTGCGGGTGCACAGGCGGCGGCGCACCGCAGTCCAGCCTGCTACTGATCAACGGGGGAAACTGGCGCAAAAAGCTGGTCAGCGCACTGCCACCGGCAGCAAAAAGCCCGGCGGGGCCGGGCTTTTTGCATGGCGTGCGTTCAAGCACGGTCATCATTCTTCTTGTGCGGCGATATCTGCCTTGACCTTTTCCATGTCGAGATCACGCAGTGCCTTGATCAACTCTTCCAGCTGCGCCGGCATCATGGCACCAGCCTGGTTGAAGACGATGATGCCGTCCTTGAGTGCCATCAGTGTGGGAATGGAGCGGATCTGGAAATGGCCAGCCAGTTCTTGTTCTTCTTCGGTATTGATTTTGCCAAACACGATGTCGGGATGCTTGAGCGCAGCGGCGTCAAAGGTCGGGCCAAACATCTTGCACGGACCACACCATTCGGCCCAGAAATCCAGAATGACGATGCCGCCCTTGTCGACGGTTTCATTGAAACTGCTGCCGGTGATATTGATGGTGGCCATGCTGCGCTCCTTGCCGGTAACCGGCATATATAGATAGGTGGTAGCAGCAAGATGGGATGCGTAGTGGCTTTTACAAGAGCAGTGCGCCGGTTTGCCGCGGCTTCAGACAGAAAAAAGGCCCACTGTCGTGAGCCTTTTGCTCTGCCTGCGGCATTACAGCCAGCATTTACGGTAGCTGTCGCGTTCCATCTGACAGACTTCCACACAAAGCTGAGTGCCGGTGGGGCCTTGAATCTGTTGTTGCAAGACGGGTAGCAGGCTGTCGGAGAGTTGCTGGCGGGTGGGCAGGTCGCGACCGCTCAGGATATGGAGTTGCAGGTGCACGAACGGGGCGCTACCCGGAGTGGTGCCGGTGAGCCAGTCTTGCAACAGGATGGCCCGGCTCTTGATGTCTTCTGCCTGGAACTGGCCGCTAGCCAGTAATGCCTGATTGATGGCCAGCAAGGTGGCGGGGACATCCAGCTTAAGTCCGCTGCTGTATTGCATGATGATTTGCGGCATGTCAGCTGGCTTTCTTTTTCAGTTGGTAACACTGGTGGATCTTGCGGTTGCGGAAGTCTTCCGGCACGGACTGTCCGCTGATGTCGCGGATGTGATAATCCTCGGCCAGGCGTTCGTCCAGCACGAAGCTGCGCAGATTATTGGAGAAGTACAAGGTACCGCCCGGTGCCAGCAGCGCCATGGCGTAGTCGATGAGCCAGACGTGGTCGCGCTGGACGTCCAGGATATCCAGCATTTTCTTGGAATTGGAGAAGGTGGGCGGGTCCATCACGATGAGGTCGAACTGCTTGCCCTCGTCCACTGCTTGCTCCAGATACTGGAAGACATCGGCACGCACCAGTTGATGGCGGGCCAGGTCCAGTCCGTTCAGCTCGAAATTGCGGCGCGACCAGTCCTGATAGGTATTGGACATGTCCACTGTTTCGGAACTGACTGCACCGCCGGCACCGGCGTAGACGGTAAAGCTGCCGGTATAGGCAAACAGATTGAGAAATCGCTTGCCGGCGGCTTCTTCACGCACGCGTTTGCGGGTGTTGCGGTGATCAAGAAACAAGCCGGTGTCCAGATAGGCATCCAGATTGACGATGAAGCGCTGGCCAAACTCCTGCACGATGAAATCATCACCCAGCTTGCCCACTTTTTCGTACTGGCTGACGCCCTTCTGACGACGGCGGCTTTTCAGGGTGATGGCGGATTCATCGCGTCCGGTGACAGCGGCGATGGCAACCATAATGGCGGCAATCCATTGCTGATAGACCTCGTCTTCCATTTCCCAGCCGGTGTCGTACTCCTGCAAATGCACGCGGTCGCCGTACAGGTCTACCGCCAGCGGAAACTGCGGTACGTCCTTGTCGTAGACACGCCAGGCATCCAGCCCCTGACGGGAGGCCCACTTGGCGTAGTGCTTGTAGTTTTTCTGCAGCCGGTTGGCAAAGGCGGAGACATCGACCATATCATTCCTTGGCGACAGCAGCCGGTGTGGCACTGCCGGGTAATTCATTCGGACAAAAACAAAACGCGCGCCAGCATAAGCGACCGGCGCGCGCATCAGCAAGTCCCGCCTGACCGCCTATTCCGGCTGGTACATGGCGATCAGCTTGCGATAGACCGGCTCGGGCAGATACTGGCGAATCATGTTCTGCCAGCCACGCGGGCCGACCAGGCCCTTGACCATGGTGGAGGACACCTCGGCATATTCCCGCGGTGGCAGCAGGAAGATGGTGGTGATGTCCGGGTGCAGGTCGGAGTTGATGTAACGCATGGTGCGTTCGTATTCGTAGTCGCTGGCGGTGCGAATACCGCGAATGATGTAGTTGGCACCAATGCTCTGGGCGTAGTTCACCAAAAACTGGTTTTCGAATACATCCACCCGCAGCTTGCTGAAGCCACGTGTGACGGCTCGCAGCATGTCCACGCGCTCGTCCACACTGAAGGTACAGTGTTTTTCCGGGTTCACGCCGACTGCCACGATGAGTTCGTCGAACAGCTCTACGGCTTCGCGAATCATCCACAAGTGACCGTTGGTGACCGGGTCGAAACTTCCGGCATACACGGCTCTTTTCACTTCTCGTTTTCCTTTGGATGTGTGTGCCATGGCGACTGTATCGTGCAGTAGTGGGAGGGTAAAGGCATTTTTGTTGCAGTGCGCCAAAAATGCGGCATAACAGTAGGGTTTTGCGTCATTTACATCATGATTGCAGAACATTCTGGTGCAAGAAGCAAGAAAGGCCGACGCGAAGCCGGCCTTTGCAACACAAGATGCACCGGAATGGTTCAGCTATTAATGTTCTCTGCGTGATGGCAGGCAATCATGCGCTCGTCCAGCGCACGCAATTCCGGCACTTCCTGCTGGCAACGTTCATTGGCAAACGGGCAGCGTTTGTGGAAGGTGCAGCCGGACGGCGGATTGAGCGGGCTGGGCAATTCCCCCTGGATCTTGATCTTGATGCGCCTGTCTTCCGGGTGAATGGAAGGTGTGGCGGACAATAGCGCCTGGGTATAAGGATGCAGCGGCCGGGAATAAATCTTTTCCTTGGCCCCCACCTCCACCGCACGGCCCAGATACATCACCATCAGCTCGTCCGCCACATGTTCCACCACCGCCAGATTGTGCGAGATGAACACATAGGCGGTGTTGAACTCTTCCTGCAAATCCATGAACAGATTGAGCACCTGCGCCTGGATGGAAACGTCCAGTGCCGAGGTGGGCTCATCCGCCACCACGATCTTGGGGTTGAGCATCATGGCGCGGGCAATGGCGATACGCTGGCGCTGGCCGCCGGAGAACATGTGCGGATAGCGGTAGTAGTGCTCCGGACGCAGACCGACCCGCGTCATCATGGCGCGCACGCGCTCTTCCCGCTCGCTGGCGGACAGGCTGGTATTGATGTCCAGCGGCTCGCCCAACTGGGTGCCAATCTTCTGGCGCGGGTTGAGTGAGGCGTAGGGGTTCTGGAACACCATCTGCACCTTGGTGCGCATGGCTTTCAGTTCGGCCTTGCCGGCCGTGGCGGCATCCTGCCCGTCCAGCAGCAGCGAACCGGAAGTCGGCGGCTCGATCAGCGTCAGCTGGCGTGCCAGCGTGGACTTGCCACAGCCGGATTCGCCCACCACCGCCAGCGTCTTGCCTGCCTGCAGTTCAAACGATACGCCGTTCAGCGCCTTGACCTGTGCCGACGGCTTGAAAAAACCCTGGGCCACATCGTAATAACGGGTGAGGTCCCGTGCCTGCAATACGGTACTCATCATGCCTCCTTGGCCGTAATCGGGTAGTGGCAGCGTACAACGCCACCGTCAATGGCGGTCAGGCCCGGTCGCTGGGCCTTGCACTTGTCCTGGACATAGGGACAGCGCGGAGACAACAGGCAGCCGCTTGGCCGGTCGTACTGCCCCGGCACGATGCCAGGCAGGGTGGACAGGCGATGCGCGCCCTTGCTGTGTTCCGGGATGGACTTGAGCAACGCCTCGGTATACGGATGAGTCGGGGTGCGGAAGATGCCCGGCACCTTGGCCATTTCCGCCACTTGCCCGGCATACATCACCGCTACCTTGTGCGCCACTTCGGCCACCACGGCCAGGTCATGGGTAATCATGATCAGCGCCATGTTCTGGCTTTTCTGCAGATTGACCAGCAAGTCCATGATTTGCGCCTGGATGGTCACGTCCAGTGCGGTGGTGGGCTCGTCGGCAATCAGCAGCTTGGGATTACAGGCAATGGCCATGGCAATCACCACGCGCTGGCTCATGCCACCCGACAACTGGTGCGGATAGGCATTCAGCCGGCTGGCCGCCGCCGGAATTTCCACCATTTCCATCAGTTCCAGCGCGCGCTGCTTCAGTGCGGCACCACGCAGGCCCTGGTGGATCTTCAGCACTTCCATGATCTGGTAACCCACGGTGTAGCTGGGGTTGAGCGAGGTCATCGGGTCCTGAAAGATCATGGCGATATCCTTGCCGACAATCTTGCGACGCTCGCGCGCCGAGATGGTGAGCAGGTTCTTGCCATCAAATTGCAGGGTGTCCGCCACAATGCGGCCCTGTCCTTCCAGCAGGCCCATCATGGCCATCATGGTGACGGACTTGCCCGAACCGGATTCGCCGACGATGCCGACGATTTCGCCCTGATTGACGCTCAGGTCCAGTCCTTCCACTGCGCGGAAGGGATTTTTTTCCGAACCGAACTCCACCGAGAGGTTCTTGATTTCCAGCAGACTCATACTTCCCTCCTCAGGCGGCGCGCTTCAGTTTCGGATCCAGCGCATCGCGCAGGCCGTCACCCATCAGGTTGATGGCCAGTACCGACAGCAAAATGGTAAGACCAGGCAGCGACACCACCCACCAGGCACGTTCGATGTAATCACGGGCAGAGGCCAGCATGGTGCCCCACTCCGGTGTGGGCGGTTGCACGCCCAGCCCCAGGAAACCCAGTGCGGCAATTTCCAGAATGGCGGAGGAGAAGCTCATGGTGGCATGCACGATCAGCGGTGCCATGCAGTTGGGCAGCACGGTGTTGAACATCAGACGGAACAGACCAGCACCGGACACGCGCGAAGCGGTGACATAGTCGCGGTTCAGTTCGGTCATGGCCGAAGCACGGGTCAGGCGCACATAGGCGGGCAGGGACACCGTGGCAATGGCGATCATGGCATTCACCAGGCCCGGCCCCAGGATGGCCATGATGGCCACCGCCAGCAGCAAGGACGGCAAGGCCATCATGATGTCCATGACGCGCATGATCACCCCGCCCAGCACCTTGGGGAAGAAGGCCGCCAGCAAGCCCAGCACCACGCCGGGCAGCATGGCCAGCAGCACCGAGCACAGGCCGATGAACAGCGACAGGCGAGCGCCATAAATCAGACGCGACAGGATGTCACGACCCAGTTCATCCGTACCCAGCAGAAAGGCGCTGGAGCCACCCTCCAGCCAGGCCGGGGGCGTCAGCAGGTGGTCGCGGTATTGCTCGATGGGGCTGTACGGTGCCACCAGCGGGGCCAGCACGGCGCACAGCACCACGATGGTCATGAAGATCAGGCCGGCAACCGCGCCCTTGTTATAAGAAAAGCCCTGCCAGAATTCCTTGAACGGCGAAGGATAGCTCAGTGCCGCATCTTCGGCGGGCACGGCAGCGTTCTGCATGTTTGCATTAGTCATGACGATACCTGCAAGCGTTATTTGGCGTGACGGATGCGCGGATTGGCAACACCGTACAGAATGTCCACGATGAAGTTGGTGATGATCACCAGCGTGGCCACGATCAGGATGCCGTTTTGCACCACCGGGTAGTCGCGGCGGCTGATGGCGTCGATCAGCCACTTGCCGATGCCAGGCCAGGAGAAGATGGTTTCGGTCAGCACCGCGCCACCCATCAGCGTACCCACTTGCAGGCCGATTACCGTCAGTACCGGAATCAGCGCATTGCGCAGGGTGTGCACAAAGATCACCCGCACCGGCGACAGGCCCTTGGCCCGTGCGGTACGTACATAGTCTTCACGCAGCACTTCCAGCATGGAGGAACGGGTCATCCGCGCAATCACCGCCAGCGGGATGGTGCCCAGCACGATGGCCGGCAGGATCAGGTGCATCAGCGCGTCCTTGAAAGCACCGGCATTGGCGGACGGATCGGCCGCTTCGGCCAGCCAGGTGTCGATCAGCATGAAACCGGTGCGCGGCGTGATGTCAAATGCCAGGTCCAGCCGGCCGGAAACCGGCGTCCAGCCCAGCTTGACCGAGAAGAACATGATGAGGATCAGGCCCCACCAGAAAATCGGCATGGAAAAACCGGTGAGCGAAATGCCCATCACGCCATGGTCGAAAATGGAGCCACGCTTGATGGCGGCAATCACGCCAGCCAACAGGCCGAACACCACAGCAAAAGCCATGGCAGCCAGCGCCAGTTCCAGCGTGGCGGGGAACAGGGTCTTGAATTCGGCCCATACGCTGGTCTTGGTGACCAGCGATTCGCCCAGATTGCCATGCAGCAAATTGCTGATGTAATCGACATACTGCGCGTACAGCGGCTTGTCCAGACCCAGGCGGTGCATGGCATCCGCATGCATTTGCGGGTCCAGCGTGCGCTCACCCACCATGACTTCCACCGGATCGCCCGGAATCATGCGGATAAGGCCGAAGGTGAGCAAGGTAATGCCGAAGAACGTGGGAATCAGCAAACCCAGCCTACGGAAAATGAAAGACAACATACGTACTTCTCCCGTGCATCCGGCCTGCTTACAGCATGGCAGACGGACGCCGTTATTTCAGACCCAGATCATGGATGGGAATGTCATGGAAACGATAAGGAGAAACAAGCCGGAGAACAGCGCAGGAAAACGGGAGTAAGGTGTCGGGCAGAAGACGCCGGCTGAACCACCCACCTACATCAGCCACGCCTTCGCCTCGACGGAGTAGACAATAACACCCGCCCAAGGCCGCGCCTTTGATACAGGTCAAGCCTGCCAGTCCACGTTCGCACGCCACCGCTGTTTCCGTTTTACTGCATTCCTTCTGACAGACACTCCCGGCCGGTTTCACCGGTAACGGCATTTCTTTATCTGACGTAAAGATAGCGCCGTGCTCCATGCAAAACATCGGGGGCTTACGCCCCCGATATCAGCAACTTCCCTGTCGGGAAGCAAACAGGATTACTTCAGGCTGACGCCATAGAAGGAGTTCAGGCCGAAGGGGCTTACCTTGAAGCCGACTACCGACTTGGACATCGGCTGTACCACGGTGGAGTGAGCCACAGTGGTGTAAGGCAGCTGCTGTTTGTAGATTTCCTGCGCCTTCATGTACAGCTTGGTGCGCTCGGCCACATTGGTGGTGCGCTTGGCTTTCTGCAGCAGGTCTTCAAACGGCTTGTAGCACCACTTGGCAAAGTTGTTGCCGTTCATGGCCTCGCAACCCAGCTGAGTACCCAGCCAGTTGTCCGGATCACCATTGTCACCGGTCCAGCCAATCAGCATGGCATCGTGCTCGCCAGCCTTGGCGCGCTTGATGTACTCACCCCATTCGTAGGTGGTGATCTTGGCCTTGACGCCGATCTTGGCCCAGTCAGCCTGTACCATTTCGGCCATCAGCTTGGCATTGGGGTTGTACGGACGCTGCACCGGCATCGCCCACAGGGTGATGTCGAAGCCATTCGGGTAGCCGGCCTTGGCCAGCAGCGCCTTGGCTTTTTCCACACTGTACGGGGCGTCTTTCAGGCTCTTGTTATAAGACCACTGGGTCGGCGGCATCGGATTGGTGGCAGCCTGGCCAGCACCCTGGTATACGGCGTCGATGATGGCTTTCTTGTTGACTGCCATATCCAGTGCCTGACGCACTTCCAGCTTGTCCATCGGCTTGTGCTTCACGTTGTAGGCCAGATAGCCCAGGTTGAAGCCAGCCTGTGAAATCACGTTCAGCTTGCTGTCGGCCTTCATGGCAGCGATGTCGGTCGGACGCGGGTAGGCGGTAACCTGGCACTCACCGGCCTTCAGCTTCTGGTAACGCACGGACGGATCGGTGGTGATGGCAAATACCAGATTGTCGACTTTAGGGCCGTCGGCCTTGTCCCAGTACTGCTTGTTGGCGGCAAAGCGAATCTGCGCATCTTTCTGGTAACGTTTGAAGATGAAGGGACCGGTACCCACCGGCTGCTGGTTCAGCAGTTGCGGTGTACCAGCCTTCAACAGCTTGTCGGCATATTCGGCCGACTGGATGGAGGCAAAGCTCATCGCCAGGTTTTGCAGGAAGGCCGCATCGATGTTCTTCAAGGTGAACTTGACGGTATTGGCGTCCAGCTTTTCCACCTTGGTGATGTTTTCATCCATGCCCATATCGGTGAAATACGGGAATTCGGTCGGGTAGGCTTTGCGGAAGGCGTTGTTCTTGTTGAGCATGCGGTCGAAGGTGAACACCACGTCATCCGCACTGAAGTCACGCGTCGGCTTGAAGAAGTCAGTAGTCTGAATCTTTACGCCCTTGCGCAGATGGAAGGTATAGGACAGGCCATCAGCGGCCACATCCCACTTTTCCGCCAGCGCCGGTACTACCTTGGTGCCGCCACGCTGGAATTGCACCAGGCGGTTGAATACGGTTTCGGCAGAGGCATCGAAGTCGGTGCCAGTAGTGTACTGACCCGGGTCGAAACCGGCCGGGCTACCCTCAGAGCAATATACGAGCGTTCCTGCAGCTTGTGCAGCCATCGAGGCCGAGGCGATCAGGCCGGCGGCCAGCAGCATTTTCTTTGCAGCTTGCATTGTTCTTTCCTTTTCCTTTGTACAGACTTCGTGATTGTTATCGATTGTCCGATCTTCTGAAGCGCCTTGTGGGCGGCTTTGGTCGGATACATTATGCAGAGAGGGGCAGTTTGACAAGCACCCCTCTCGCATTTCTGATCATTTATTGCGCATGCACAGCCGTTGTCAGCAGAAAACTAGCACTTTTTCACCACAACACTGCCAACGGAGTAACCGGCACCAAACGAGGAAATGACACCGATATCGCCTGGTGCCAAGCGATCGCGGCACAGGTGGAAAGCAATGATCGAGCCAGCCGAGCTGGTATTGGCGTAGCGATCCAGAATCACCGGTGCTTCCTGCGCGGTGGCATCACGGCCCAGTACACGGCGGGCAATCAGCTGGTTCATCGCCAGGTTGGCCTGATGCAGCCAGAAGCGGCTGACCTGCTGCGGCTGGATGCCCAGCTGTTCCAGATGTTGCACGATATGCTCGCCCACCATCGGGCACACTTCCTTGAACACCTTGCGGCCCTGTTGCACAAACAATTTGTCGACCTGACCAATGCCCTGCTCGTCACAGCGATTGAGGAAGCCGAAGTTGTTGCGGATATTGTTGGAAAACACAGTGGCCAGACGGGTACCCAGAATCTCGAACTGCTCGGCCGAGGTGGCCGAACCGGCAGCTTCCAGCACCAGAGCAGTGCAGGCATCACCAAAAATGAAATGGCTGTCGCGGTCGCGGAAATTGAGGTGGGCCGAGCAGATTTCCGGGCTGATCACCAGCACGGCGCGTGCCTGGCCGCTCTGGATGGCATTGACCGCAGTCTGGATGCCGAAGGTGGCGGACGAGCAGGCCACATTCATGTCGAAGGCATAGCCCTGCACACCCAGCGCCTGCTGGATTTCAATGGACACCGCCGGATAAGGGCGCTGCATATTGGAACAAGCCACCAGCACCATGTCGATGTCAGCCGCCGTCCTGCCCGCCTGCGCCAGCGCCGCGGTGGCCGCCGCCACGCCCATTTCAGCCTGGACGGACAATACATCGTTACCGCGTTCCGGCAGATAAGGCGCCATGCGTGCCGGATCCAGCACACCATCCTTGTTCATCAGAAAACGCTGCTTGATACCGGATGCCTTCTCGATGAATTCGGCACTGGATTCGGCCAGTGCCGCCACGGTTCCGGCGGCAATTTCGGTAGCATGCTGTGCATTCCAGCCAGCAACATACAGATTGAAGGCAACGACCAGTTCTTCATTGCTGACTGCATGCGGGGGCGTAAACAGGCCGGACCCGCTGATGACCACTTTCTTCATTTCCCTGTCTCTCTCTGACAAAGACACCGCCGCTGGCAGGCTGCCACATCCGGCCTGGCCGGATAACACAATCCTTGCATGCAACAAGCGGCACCTGTGATGGCACCCATGTAAACGGGCGTTTGCTCGAATCATACACCAAGCCCGGTTTTGTCCTGCAATTAAACCCCCCGAGCGCTGATAAACCTAGTAAAATGCTCAACTTTGCTGCCGTTTGCCAGCCCCACGCCGTAGGTCAATCCGGGGCAGCTAGCAGACTTGTCGACACCCGCCATTAATAGTTGACAAATTTAGTCGGGAATTGGGTATAATCATCCCAACCACCCATCGGAGTTCAAGATCATGCGTCTCACCACCAAAGGCCGCTTTGCGGTAACCGCCATGCTGGATCTGGCCATGCGCGAAGCCAATGGCCCGGTGACCCTGGCTGGCATCAGCGAGCGCCAGAGCATTTCCCTTTCCTATCTGGAACAGCTGTTCGGCAAACTGCGCCGTTCCGAACTGGTTGACAGCGTACGCGGCCCCGGCGGCGGCTACACGCTGGCCCGCATCCCGTCCGAAATTTCCGTGGCAGACATCATTGCCGCCGTGGATGAGCCGGTTGATGCCACCCAGTGCGGCGGACGCGAAAACTGTCATGACAACCACCGCTGCATGACCCACGACTTGTGGACCAACCTGAACGCCACCATTTTCGACTATCTGGCCAAGGTTACCCTGGGCAGCCTGGTTGAAAAGCAACGCGCCAAGGAAACAGCGTCCAAAGAAAACAATGTAATGCAGGACAAGCGCGAAAGCAGCCCCCGTGCGACTGCCTCCGCCTCCAGCGCACTGTAAGCGCACCGCATCCCCGGAGAATTGATAATGAGTCAGCTCAAGCTTCCCATCTACCTCGACTATTCAGCCACCACCCCGGTTGATCCCCGTGTTGCCGCCAAGATGATTCCCTATCTGACCGAGCAATTCGGCAACCCGGCATCGCGCAGCCACAGCTTTGGCTGGACGGCGGAAGAGGCGGTAGAGAATGCGCGGGCGGAAGTGGCCAAGCTCCTGAATGCCGACCCCAAGGAAATTGTCTGGACCTCCGGTGCCACCGAGTCCGACAACCTGGCCATCAAGGGCGCCGCCCAGTTCTACAAGAGCCGTGGCAAGCACATCATCACCGTCAAGACCGAACACAAGGCCGTGCTGGATACCTGTCGCGAGCTGGAACGCCAGGGCTTCGAAGTGACTTATCTGGGGGTGCAGGAAAACGGCCTGATCGACATTGAAGAATTCAAGGCAGCCATCCGCCCGGACACCATTCTGGTGTCGGTGATGTACGTCAACAATGAAATCGGCGTGATCCAGGACATTCCGCAAATCGGCGAAATCTGCCGTGAAAAAGGCATCATCTTCCATGTCGACGCCACCCAGGCGCCGGGTAAGGTCAAGATGGACATGAATGTGCTGAAAGTGGACCTGATGAGCCTGTCCGCCCACAAGGCCTACGGCCCGAAGGGTATTGGCGCACTGTATGTGCGTCGCAAGCCGCGCGTCCGTCTGGAAGCCCAGATGCACGGCGGTGGCCACGAGCGCGGTTTCCGCTCCGGTACCCTGCCGACGCACCAGATTGTCGGCATGGGCGAAGCCTTCCGCCTGGCCCGTGAAGAAATGGACAGCGAGAGCGAACGCATCCGCATGCTGCGCGACCGTCTGTGGAACGGCATCAAGGACATGGAAGAGGTGTACATCAATGGCGACATCGACCAGCGCGTACCGCACAACCTCAATGTCAGCTTCAACTTTGTTGAAGGTGAAAGCCTGATCATGGCGATCAAGGACCTGGCGGTTTCCAGTGGATCGGCCTGTACCTCGGCTTCGCTGGAGCCGTCCTACGTGCTGCGCGCCCTGGGCCGCAACGACGAAATGGCACACAGCTCCATCCGCTTCACCCTGGGCCGCTTCACTACCGAAGAAGAAATCGACTTCGCCATTGCGCTGTTGAAAGATAAAATCGGCAAATTGCGCGAACTGTCCCCACTGTGGGAAATGTTCAAGGAAGGCGTAGACCTGAATTCGGTACAGTGGGCCGCCCACTGAACTATCAATGATTTTGCGGGAGCGCTCGGCTCATGACAGCCGCGCTTCCGTCAGCAGGAGAGAGAATCATGGCATACAGCGACAAACTGATGGATCACTACGAAAACCCGCGTAATGTGGGCTCGTTCGAAAAAGGTGATGACTCCGTAGGCACCGGCATGGTTGGTGCGCCGGCCTGTGGCGATGTAATGAAGCTGCAGATCAAGGTAAACGCCGACGGTGTGATTGAAGACGCCAAGTTCAAGACTTACGGCTGTGGCTCCGCCATTGCCTCATCATCCCTGGTAACCGAATGGGTGAAGGGCAAATCGCTGGATGAAGCCATGTCAATCAAGAACACCGCCATTGCCGAAGAACTGGCGTTGCCGCCGGTGAAGATCCACTGCTCCATCCTGGCTGAAGACGCCATCAAGGCGGCAGTGAGCGACTACAAGCAAAAACACGGCAAGTAAGGAGCGCAGACATGGCCATCACCCTTTCGGCAAGTGCAGCCAATCACGTCAGCCAGTTCATCGCCAAACGCGGCAAGGGCCTGGGCATCCGCCTGGGGGTGAAAACCTCCGGCTGTTCCGGCATGGCCTACAAGCTGGAGTTTGTCGATGCGGCGACCGATGAGGACATCACCTTCGAAAGCAATGGTGTGACGGTATTTACCGATGCCAAGAGCCTGGCCTATCTGGACGGCACCGAACTGGACTACTCCAAGGAAGGGCTGAACGAAGGCTTCAAGTTCAACAACCCCAACGTGAAAAACGAATGTGGTTGCGGCGAAAGCTTCAACGTCTGATCGCCGTCTGTCGTTCCCTGAGCCGGGCTGCCACCAGCGGCGGTCCGGTTGCCACCCTGCAGTCCCGTAGCCCAAGGCCATGACTACCGAATTCTCCCAGGACTTCTTTCAGCTGTTCGGCCTGCCGCGCCGCTTTGTGCTTGATAGCCAGCAACTTGAACACTCCTGGCGTGCCGCTGCGGCTACCGTGCATCCCGACCGCTACGCCAGCAGCCCCGATGCCGAAAAACGCATGGCGCTGATGCAGGCCACCCGCGTCAACGAAGCCTACCAGACGCTTAAATCGCCGCTGCGCCGTGCCCGCTACCTGCTGGCCCTGCAAGGCCGCGACACCCAGGAAGAAACCAACACCAGCATGCCGGTGGATTTCCTGATGGCGCAGATGGAATGGCGCGAAAACATAGAAGAAGCCCGCGACGCCGGCAAGGTAGAAGCACTGGAAGCACTATCAGCCAGCTTGCGCCAGGAAAACCGCGCACTGGTGGCCGATCTGGCCACGGCACTGGATGAAGCGGCAGATTTGGACGCCGCTGCACTGATGGTGCGAAAATTGCGCTTTCTGGAAAAACTCGACCAGGAAATCGGCGACGCCATCGAAACCCTGCTGGGCTAGGTCGCCATCCCTGTGCACCTGATGTTACCGCTCACGCGACAACAATAAAGATTCCGTCATGGCTCTACTACAAATTGCCGAACCCGGCCTGTCCGCCGCACCACACCAGCACCGCCTGGCCGTAGGCATCGACCTTGGCACCACCAATTCACTGGTGGCCACGGTAAGAAGCGGCTCTGCTATCGTACTGGCCGACGAATTCGGTCGCAGCCTGCTGCCCTCCGTAGTGCGCTACCAGGAAGATGGCAGCACCACAGTGGGCCACGACGCCCAGCGCCAGCAGAACCATGACCCGCACAACACCATTACTTCGGTAAAACGCTTCATGGGCCGCGGCCTGTCCGACCTCAAGGACGCCGGCAGCCTGCCCTACCGTTTTGTCGACGCACCCGGCATGGTGCAACTGCACACCGCCGCCGGCGTGAAAAGCCCGGTTGAAGTGTCCGCCGACATCCTGCGCCAGCTGGCTCAGCGCGCCGAGGCCGCCCTGGGCGGTGAACTGACCGGTGCCGTGATTACCGTACCGGCCTATTTCGACGACGCCCAGCGCCAGGCCACCAAGGACGCCGCCCGTCTGGCCGGCCTCACCGTGCTGCGCCTGCTGAACGAACCCACTGCAGCTGCGATTGCCTATGGCCTGGACAACGGGGCCGAAGGCACTTACGTGGTATACGATCTGGGCGGGGGTACCTTCGACATTTCCATTCTCAAACTCACCCGTGGTGTATTTGAAGTGCTGTCCACCAGCGGCGACTCCGCCCTGGGCGGCGACGACTTCGACCACCGCGTGTATTGCTGGCTTCTGGAGCAGGCCGACCTGCACGGCCTGTCCGCCCAGGACACCCGCCTGCTGCTGACCCGCGCCCGCGAAGCCAAGGAAGCGCTGACCGAACACAGCGATACCCGCATCACCGCCATTTTGTCCGACGGCCATGCCATCGACCTGACACTGGATCAGGACACCTTCCGCCGCATCACCAAAACCCTGGTGGACAAAACCCTGTTGCCGGTCCGCAAGGCGCTGCGCGATGCCGACATCACTGCCGACGACGTCAAGGGCGTGGTCATGGTGGGCGGTGCCACCCGCATGCCGCATATCCAGAAAGCCGTGGCCGACTTTTTCGGTCAGCCGCCGCTGACCAATCTGGACCCGGACAAGGTAGTGGCACTGGGTGCTGCCATCCAGGCCAATGTACTGGCCGGTAACAAGGGTGAGGACGAATGGCTGCTGCTGGACGTGATTCCGCTGTCGCTGGGCATCGAAACCATGGGTGGCCTGACCGAAAAAATCATCCCGCGCAACAGCACCATCCCGGTAGCGCGGGCACAGGAATTCACCACATTCAAGGATGGCCAGACCGCCATGTCCATCCACGTACTGCAAGGTGAGCGCGAACTGGTGGCCGACTGTCGCAGCCTGGCGCAATTCGTGCTGCGCGGCATTCCGCCCATGGTGGCCGGAGCCGCCCGCATCCGCATCACCTTCCAGGTGGATGCCGACGGCCTGCTGGCGGTATCTGCCCGCGAAATGACAAGCGGTGTGGAAGCCAGCATCGAGGTCAAACCCTCCTACGGCCTGTCCGACGACGCCATCAGCCAGATGCTGAGCGACTCGCTGGCCCATGTGCAGGACGACATCGAGGCACGCAAGCTGCGCGAGGCCATTGTCGATGCCGACAGCCTGCGCGACGCCACCCTCACCGCACTGCAAATCGACGGCGACCTGCTGTCCGCCGACGAAACCGCCGCCATCCGCCTGGTGCTGGAAGAACTGCAAGCCGCCGTTGCCAGCCAGACCACGCTGGCGGTCAACCAGGCCACCCATCGCCTGAACAAGGCCACCGAAGACTTTGCCGCCCGCCGCATGGACCGCAACATCCAGCGCGCACTCAAGGGCCAGAACATTGCCGAGCTATAAGGACAACCCATGCCACGCCTGATTGTGCTGCCCCACGCCGACCTCTGCCCCGATGGGGCTGTGATCGACGACGCCGAAACCGGCAAGAACATCTGTGAAGTACTGCTGGAACACGATATCGAAATCGAACACGCCTGCGAGCTGTCCTGCGCCTGTACCACCTGCCACTGCATCGTGCGCGAGGGCTTCGATTCGCTGAGCGAAGCAGACGAGCTGGAAGAAGACATGCTGGACAAGGCCTGGGGACTGGAATCCCAATCGCGCCTGTCCTGCCAGGCCGTGATTGGCGAGGAAGACCTGGTGGTGGAAATTCCGCGCTACACCATCAACCACGCCCGCGAGCACCATTAAGCAACACACCATGAAACGCCTTGGCCCGGTGCGGGCTGCAGGGTTTCGTGCATCGTGCAGGAACGCAGGAGAACGAGATGAAATGGACCGACGTTAACGACATCGCCATCGAACTGGTGGAAACCTACCCGGATATCGACCCCAAGACCGTGCGCTTTGTCGACCTGCACAACTGGGTGGTCGCCCTGCCCGACTTTGACGACGACCACAGCCGTGGCGGCGAGCGCGTGCTGGAAGCTATCCAGCAAGCCTGGATAGACGAAGCAGAATAAGTACGACCACACACCAGCACCAAGCCCGGCCAAGCCGGGCTTCTTCATTGCCCCACACGACTCCCTACTCCCCACCAGGCTGGCTGCCCATGACGGGCTGCTATAAGATGACTCATCCCCCCTACCCTGCCGCCAGCACATGGCGGTGTCGTCATGGAGCCTGAACCATGTATACCCTGATCATCGGCAATAAAAATCTGTCGTCCTGGTCGCTGCGCCCCTGGCTGGTACTGAAAATGCTGAGCGAACCTTTCGAGGAAAAGCACATCGACCTCACTGCCAGCGACAGCAAGGCCCGCATTCTGGCTTGTAATCCGGCAGGCAAGGTACCGCTGCTGATCGACCAGCAACTGCACATCGCCGACAGCCTGGCCATCTGCGAATACCTGGCCGACTGCTTCCCTGCGGCCGGGCTATGGCCGGACGACATCGCCAGCCGCGCCACCGCCCGCTCTGCCGTGGCAGAAATGCACGCCGGCTTCCAGGCTCTACGCAGTGAACTGCCAATGGATGTATGCAGCGACCACGCTGGCTTTGTCCCAAGCGCGGCCGCACAAGCGGACATCAACCGCATCATCAGCCTGTGGGACAGCCTGCGCCAGCAATACCAGGGCAATGGTCCCTTCCTGTTTGGCCACTTCACCATTGCCGATGCCTTCTTTGCCCCGGTCGTGTGGCGCTTTGCCAGCTACCACATTGCCCTGCCAGGCCTGGCCGCTGACTATGCCATACACATGCAGCAGCTCCCTGCCATGCAGGAATGGCATGCCGCCGCCCAAGCTGAAGCACAATAGGCCGAAAACGCCGCATTCTTGATGGAACAACGCGCCATAACTCATTAGAATGGCGCGTTTTTTTATGCGTTATTGCAGCAAGAGGCTTACAGCATGACTACCCCGTTCATTATCGGCGTTGCCGGCGGCAGCGGCAGCGGCAAGACCACCGTCACCGCCA
>NZ_JASLFG010000009.1:0-37814 GCF_030150775.1 Aquitalea sp. | reverse complement strand
GCGCTTCTGTGCCGGCGTGCTGGGCCCCACCAACCGCACCGCCAGCATCAGCCCGGACGTGAACGACCCGGGTTACCGCAATGTCAGCTTTGACGAACTGGTGAAGAGCTATACCGAGGCCATCGACGGCCTGGTGGCCGGTGGCGCGGATTTCCTGCTGGTGGAAACCATCTTCGACACGCTCAACGCCAAGGCGGCGGTGTTTGCCATCCACCAGTATTTTGACGATCACCCCGACAAGACCCGGCTGCCCATCATGGTGTCCGGCACCATTACCGACCAGTCCGGCCGCACGCTGACCGGTCAGACCACCGAAGCCTTCTACAACAGCCTGTCGCACGCCGATGCCATGTCCTTCGGCCTCAACTGTGCGCTGGGGCCGGACCTGCTGCGGCCCTATGTGGAAGAACTGTCGCGCGTATCGGCCACTTATGTGTCGGTGCATGCCAATGCCGGTCTGCCCAATGCCTTTGGCGGTTACGACCTGGAACCGGCGGCCATGGGCGAGTTCGTGCGCGAATGGGCCGAATCCGGGCTGATCAACATCGTCGGCGGTTGCTGTGGCACCACGCCGGAGCATATCGCCGCCATCGCCAATGCAGTGGACGGCATTGCGCCGCGTGCATTGCCACAGATTGAAGCCAAGTGCCGCCTGTCCGGTCTGGAGCCGTTCAACATTGGCGACCACGACCTGTTCGTCAATGTGGGTGAGCGTACCAACGTCACCGGCAGCCGCGCCTTTGCCAAGCTGATTCTGAACGGCGACTACGCCACCGCGCTGGATGTGGCGCGGCAGCAGGTGGAAAACGGCGCGCAAATCATCGACATCAATATGGACGAGGGCATGCTGGATGCGCTGGCGGCCATGGATCGCTTCCTCAAGCTGATCGCCGCCGAGCCGGACATCGCCCGCGTGCCCATCATGATTGACTCCTCCAAGTGGGAAGTGATCGAAGCCGGCCTCAAGTGCATTCAGGGCAAGGGCATCGTCAACTCCATTTCCATGAAGGAAGGGGTGGACAAGTTCAAGCAACAAGCCCGCTTGCTGCGCCGTTACGGCGCGGCGGTGATCGTGATGGCCTTTGACGACAAGGGCCAGGCCGACACTTACGCCCGCAAGGTGGAAATCTGCGAAAAGAGCTACCGCATCCTGGTGGATGAGGTGGGTTATCCGCCGGAAGACATCATCTTCGACCCCAATATCTTTGCCGTGGCCACCGGCATTGAAGAACACGCCCGTTACGGCCTGGACTTCATCGAAGCCACTGGCTGGATCAAGCAGAATCTGCCGCACGCCAAGATATCTGGCGGCGTGTCCAATGTGTCTTTCTCCTTCCGCGGCAACAACAAGGTGCGCGAGGCGATTCACGCCGTGTTCCTGTACCACGCCATCCAGCGCGGCATGACCATGGGCATCGTCAATGCCGGCGCGCTGGAAGTGTATGACGAAGTCGACAAGGAACTGCGCGAACGCATTGAAGACGTGGTGCTGATGCGCACGCCAAAAGATGGCGGCGATGCCACCGAGCACCTGATTGCGCTGGCCGAACGCTTCAAGGGTGAGGCAGCGGGCGAGAAAAAGGTCGAAGACCTGGCCTGGCGTGAATGGGCGGTGGAAAAACGGCTGGAACACGCGCTGGTCAAGGGCATCACCACTTATATCGTTGAAGACACCGAGGAAGTCCGCCTCAAGTGCGCGCGCCCCATTCATGTGATTGAAGGTCCGTTGATGGACGGCATGAACGTGGTGGGTGACCTGTTTGGTGCCGGCAAGATGTTTCTGCCGCAGGTGGTGAAGTCCGCCCGTGTGATGAAGGCCGCCGTGGCGCATCTGGAGCCCTTCATCGAGGAAGAAAAGATCCGCATGGGGCTGGCCGATGCGCCGGCCAAGGGCGTCATCATCATGGCCACGGTCAAGGGTGATGTGCACGACATCGGCAAGAACATCGTCGGCGTGGTGCTGCGCTGTAACAACTACAAGGTGATCGACCTGGGCGTGATGGTGCCGTGCCAGACCATCCTGGACGCCGCGCGCGAGCACAAGGCCGACATCATCGGCCTGTCGGGCCTGATTACCCCGTCGCTGGAAGAAATGAGCCATGTGGCCAAGGAAATGCAGCGTCAGGGTTTTGATATCCCGCTGCTGATTGGCGGTGCCACCACCTCCAAGGTCCACACGGCGGTGAAGATTGCGCCGCACTACCAGCACCCGGTGGTGTATGTGCCGGATGCCAGCCGTGCGGTGGGCGTGTGCTCCAACCTGCTGTCCGATACCCTGCGCGATGGCTTTGTCGCCGAAGTGGCGGCCGAGTACCAGCGTGCCCGCGAAGGCCATGCCAACAAGGCCAGCCGCAAGGTGGTGAGCCTGGACGCAGCCCGCGCCAACAAACAGGCTACCGACTGGGCGGCCTACACCCCGCCCAAGCCGCAGTGGCTGGGCGTGCGCCGCTTCGAAAACTATCCGCTGGCGGAAATTGCCGCCTTCATCGACTGGACGCCTTTCTTCCAGAGCTGGGAGCTGGCTGGTCGCTTCCCGCGCATTCTGGATGACGAGATTGTCGGCGAGTCCGCCCGCAGCCTGTATGCCGATGCCCAGACCATGCTGGCGCAAATCATCAGCGAAAACTGGCTTGGCGCCAATGCGGTGATCGGCCTGTTCCCGGCCGCCACGGTGAATGATGACGATATTGACATCCGCAGTGTGGATGGCAGCAGCCAGATGACCTGGGTGGGCCTGCGCCAGCAGCTGCCGAAAATGGACGGCAAGCCCAACTGGGCGCTGGCTGATTACATTGCCCCGGCCGACAGCGGCGTGGACGACTACATCGGTGCCTTTGCTGTCACCGCCGGCATCGGCATCGAGCCGCATGTCAAACGTTTTGAAGAGGCCAATGACGACTACTCTGCCATTCTGCTCAAGGCGCTGGCCGACCGGCTGGCCGAAGCCTTTGCCGAACTGATGCACCAGCGCGTGCGGCGCGAGTTCTGGGGCTATGCTGCCGACGAAGCCTTGGATAACGAAGCCTTGATCGACGAGAAATACCGTGGCATCCGCCCGGCACCGGGCTACCCGGCCTGTCCGGACCATACGGTGAAAAAAGAGTTGTTTGTGTTGCTGGATGCCCCGGCCATCGGCATGACCCTGACCGAGGGCTATGCCATGCTGCCGACGGCTGCCGTGTCCGGCTTCTACTTCAGCCATCCGGAGTCGCGTTATTTCGGTGTGGGCAAGGTGGAGAAGGATCAGGTTACCAGCTATGCCCAGCGCCGCGGGGTGACGCTGGAACAGGCCGAGCGCGATCTGGCACCCAATCTGGGTTACGACGCCTGATTGTCTGCCCGCCAGCCGGAAGCCGCCTGCGGGCGGCTTTTTGCTGGCTACCCGGTTTGAATCGCTTGCTGCGGACGGGTGCTATGACTGTCTGGCAGGGCAAGCACAAAGCAGTTCTTGCCGGCCTGCTTGGCCTGGTACATGGCCTTGTCCGCCAGCCGCAGGGCGGTGCTCAGCCCTATCCGTCCATCCATGTATACGATGCCGATACTGATGGAGAGCCGGCGTTGCTGTACTTGGCAGGCGTTGACGTGCCGGATCAGCTCTTCCGCCACCGTGGTGACCTGTACCCGGTTGGTCTTGCGGGTGAACAGGCCGAACTCCTCGCCTCCCAGCCTTCCGCATAGGTCAATGTCGGGATGGCCATTCAGTTGCATTGCCACTTCCCGTAGTACCTGGTCTCCAGCCTCATGGCCATAGTCATCGTTGATGCTTTTGAAATCGTCGATATCCACCATCATGAAATAGCCCTGTTGCAAGGGATACCAGGCCTGCAGCTTTTCCAGCAGGCTGCGGCGGTTGTCGATGCCGGTCAGGGCATCCTGAAACGCCAGGACCTCCAGCTTGCGGCGTAGGACATAGCCGCGCAGGCGCAGGCGGCGGAACAGGATGTTGAGCATCAGGCCGGTGGCCATGCTGACCGCAATCAGCAGTGCCATCCATGAGCTTTGACCCCACAGATGCTGATCGGCCAGCGTACCTTGCAGCAGCATGGCCCAGATGCCGATGCTGGCCAGCAGGAAAGCACGGGTGCTGTGAAACACCGGTGCCATGGTCAGAATGATGCAGACGGCGACGGATGTTGCCCAGGGGCCGGGCTCGCTGATGAACAGAAAATTGAGGCGAAAAGCCAGGCTCAGGCCACCCAGGTTCAGTAGCATGCCCAGTAGCAGGGTGCGGTGGTGACTGGCCTGCCAGGACAGCAGAATGCCCCCAAGCATGGCTGGTGTTGCCAGCAGCGTGCTGCCGCTTTCTATCTGCCGGTAGGGATGGCTGAGCAGCAGCGATGCCAGCCAGGCACAGACGCCAAGTATCTGCAGCGATACGGCGATGGGGCGTAGTTCCAGAAATGACTGATGCTGGAAATCGGTATCGCCAGCGCAAGGATGTTGCATGAAGCCTCCAGGCATGGTGTTGGCTCAATGGCGGCCTAACCGGATGACATCGCAGCATCGTGGCGGCTTGAATCAGGGCGGTCGACTGGACATAGGTGCAGGCATGCGCCGGTCCGGCGGGCAGGAAGCAGACCGTCACTTCTTGCCAGCCATTCCGCACGGCGCACAATGGCCGGACGTCTGTCGTGCATATGCCCTAGATCAAGAAAGCAGGCTGGTGCCGGGGCTAGCATGAAGTTGTAGTCAGGTGGCATGCAGCCGCCCAACCCACCCATCAGGAGAAGCCCATGTTTCCAGAGTTCCGCGAACTGATCAGCAAACTGAAAACCGAAGACGACCATTTCAGCCGTCTGTTCAACAAGCACAATGAACTGGACCAGACCATCAAGAATATCGAGGCCGGTATCGGAAACGGCAGCCAGTTTGATGTTGAAGTGCTGAAGAAGGAAAAGCTCAAGCTGAAGGACGAGCTGTATGTCATCCTGAAAAAGGCCGAAGCCTGATACCGTTCTGACCACAGATTCGGCAGCATAAAGAAAAACCCGCCAGCAGGCGGGTTTCTTGTTTGACGTGGTTGAGATGCGGCTGGTGCTCAGACCGGATCAAGCTCACCGGGGCGGATTGCCTCGTCGGTCTCCTCACCCAGAAAACCGCCGCTCTGGTGTGCCCACAACCGGGCATACAGGCCACCCTTGGCCAGCAGGCTGGCATGATCGCCTTCTTCCACCACCCGTCCTTTGTCCAGCACGATCAGCCGGTCCATGGCGGCAATGGTGGACAGGCGGTGGGCAATGGCCACCACGGTCTTGCCTTCCATCAGCCGGTACAGGCTGCTCTGGATGGCGGCTTCCACTTCCGAATCAAGTGCACTGGTGGCTTCGTCCAGCAGCAGGATAGGGGCATCTTTCAGCATCACCCGGGCAATGGCCACGCGCTGACGCTGGCCACCGGACAGCTTGACGCCGCGCTCGCCCACATGGGCATCATAGCCACGGCGACCCTTTGGGTCGGTCAATGCCTGGATGAAATCATGCGCCTCTGCCTGCGTGGCGGCATGGATCATGGCCTCGTCGCCGGCATCTGGCCTGCCGTACAGCAG
Source organism: Aquitalea sp. (assembly GCF_030150775.1). Classification (NCBI taxonomy): domain Bacteria; kingdom Pseudomonadati; phylum Pseudomonadota; class Betaproteobacteria; order Neisseriales; family Chromobacteriaceae; genus Aquitalea; species Aquitalea sp. Next base: position 32,269 of record NZ_JASLFG010000009.1, on the reverse strand, counting down.
GTTGTCGCGTACCGAGCGGTGCAAGAGTGAGGTGTCCTGCGTCACCATGCCGATCTGCGCGCGCAGGCTGTCCTGTGTCACCGCGGCAATATCCTGGCCATCGATCAGGATGCGGCCCTGCTCGATGTCGTAAAAACGCAGCATCAGGTTGACGATGGTGGACTTGCCGGCACCGCTGCGGCCGACCAGGCCGATTTTTTCGCCGGGGCGAATGGTGAGGTTCAGCCCGTCGACAATGGTGCGTTCGCCACCATAGGAAAAGCTGACATTGTCGAAGCGTATCTCGCCGCGTGCCACCTGCAGCGCCCGGGCATCCGGCTGATCGACAATGGCGACCGGCCGCGACAGGGTGCTGATGCCGTCGTGCACGGTACCGATATTTTCGAACAGGCTGGACATTTCCCACATGATCCAGTGGGATACCCCATTGAGCCGCAAGGCCATGGCGGTTGCGGCGGCAACCGCACCGATACCGACCTGCCCCTGGGTCCACAACCACAGCGTGGCACCGGCGGTGCTGGCGATCAGCCCCATGCTGAGGATGTGGTTGGTGATTTCGAAGCCACTGACTAGGCGCATCTGGCTATAAGCGGTCTGCATGAATTCCTGCATCGCACTTTTGGTGAAGGCGGCCTCGCGCTGACCCTGGGCAAACAGCTTGACCGTGGCGATATTGGTATAGGCATCGGTTACGCGGCCAGTCATCAGCGAGCGTGCATCGGCCTGGCGGGCCGAGGCCTTGCCTAGCCGTGGCACGAAGAAAGCCAGGGTTGCCACATACAGCAGCAACCAGCCGATGAAGGGCAGCAGCAAGCTGCTATCGAAGCTGCCGACCACCGCCACCATGGTGATGAAGTAGATCACCACGAACACCAGGATGTCGGTGATGATCAGCACGGTGTCCCGCACTGCCAGCGCGGTCTGCATCACCTTGGCGGCCACGCGGCCAGCAAATTCATCCTGATAAAAGCTCATGCTTTGCCCCAGCAGGTGGCGGTGAAACTGCCAGCGCAGGCGCATGGGGAAATTGCCGAACAGACTTTGGTATTTGAACATGGCCTGCAGGGCGATCAGCAGCGGGCTGGCCAGCAGAATGCCACCCAGCAATAGCAGGTGATGGCGCTCCTGGGTCCATAGTTGCGACGGTGCCACATGACTGAGCCAGTCGACAATGGAGCCGAGCATGGAGAACAACAGGGCTTCGAAGGCACCAATGAGGGAGGTCAGCAAGGTCATGCACAGGATGTAGGGGCGCATGCCGCTGGTGGCGGACCAGACAAAGGGCAGAAAGCCTTTGGGTGGCTGGACGGGAGGCGTATCCGGGTAGACGTCTACCCGCTTTTCAAACCAGGAAAACATAAAGATCGTCCTTGTCGGGACCCGTGGTCCGTTGAGGTTGTATGGGGGTATGACGATAGCTTGAAGCGAAGTAATCAGCAATGCTTTTTTTGCATGGCTGGACACAGGCCCACCGTCAGCGTTGCAGTCAGCTTGGTGCAACTAACAAAACGCCTGCTGCGGCGTTGCGCCTCCTGGACGTACCTTTAGTACTGTCTGTATCGGCGCGTCTTACCCTTGGGATGCCACGCTATTTTGCTAGCTGCTTTTAGTGGGGTTTTGTGGCTGGCAGTTCCCAGGGGCGTAGCGATACCTTGCCCGGATGGTGGCCCGAACGGGTGCAGTTAAAAACAAAGCTGCCCGGCCGAGCGGGTCGGTCGGGCAGCCTGGTACCGCGGCAATCAGACGTGCAGCTGCACGATCTTGAGCGGATGCTGGCCATCCTGGCTGGGGAAGTCTTGTTCCGGGGTGATCCACTCCACCGCTTGAATGGGGCGGCCGGCTTTTTCAGCACTGCGCTTGAGCGCTTCCAGCCATGCTTCGCCATCCACCTGGGCCACATTATTGCAGCAGATCAGCACCCCGCCCGGCGCGGTGCACAGCAGGGCCGGCTTGAACAGGGCCTGGTAGTCGTTGATCAGGTCGACCACGCCAAACGGACTCTTGGCGTAGCGCGGCGGGTCGAGGAAGACCACATCGAACTGGCGCGCTTCCAGCGTGGGGAAGGGAGGCATTTTCTTGCCACGGACCATCTTGGGCTGGCCGATGCCGGACAGCTGGCGCAGGGCGGCAAAGGCATCGCTCTGCACGCAGCGCGGACGGGTGGTCAGGCTGTTGAGCTTGGCATTGGCACGGCCCACCGCCAGGCTGGATTCAGCAAAATCCACATTCATCACGAAGCTGGCACCGCCCTTGGCGGCCGCCAGGCCCACGCCGCAGGTATAGGCAAACAGGTTGAGCACGCTCTTGCCTTCGGCCAACTGCATCACGCGGCGGCGACCGGCGCGCAGGTCGAGGAACAGCCACGGGTCCTGGCCGCTGTGGCGGGCGCGGATGTGGTAGCGGATGCCCAGTTCGTGTGCCACGCGGTTTTCTTCGGCTACGGCCTGTTCGGCCAGACTCAGCGTGTTGCTGATGCGCGAGTTGGCATTGCTGCGGTCGTTGTAGACCAATTGCAGCTCGGGCAGGCTGGCGGCGTAGAACTGACGGATTTCTGCCAGTTCTTCATCGCTCAGCGGCTGATGGAAGCTCTGCACCAGCAGCAAATCGCCATAGCGGTCTATGGTCAGGCCGGATACCCCTTCCACACTGCCATGGAACAGGCGGTAGCTATTGGTATCTTCTGCCAGCAGACGGCTGACAAGCTCGCTGCGACGATCGGCCGCGGCTTGCAGCAGGGCGCTCAGAGTGTGGGACATGAGGGGCTTTCTTTCTGGAATGGGGGCAATTGTAAGCCCTGCGGCAGCAGGCCTCAAAATAAAGCCACTGGCGGTGTGCGGGTGTGGCCCCGGCAGGGCAAGGCCCCGATTGTGTTAGCAATTTTTAAGCATGGAGTGTAGCACTCGCGTTTCAGCCGCCCTGCCGTTAGGCTTGAACTCTTTGTCATAGCCAGTACGGCCTTTTTTCTGCTTCCATGAACGACGCTTCTGCTTCTTTGCGGCATTGCCGCCCTTTCTGGCATTTCTGGTTGGCGCGGGTACTACTGACTGCGGGTTTCCAAATTCTTACTGTCGCCATTGGCTGGCAGGTGTATGCGCTGACCGGCAGCGCCATGGATCTGGGGCTGGTGGGACTGTTGCAGTTTCTGCCGCGGGTGTTGCTGGTGCTGGTGACCGGCGCGGTATCCGACCGTTTCGACCGGCGTCGGGTGGTAGCTGTCAGCCTGGCGATCCAGGCCGTGGCGGCAACGGTGCTGCTGCTGGGTAATCTGGGCCTGGGCTGGCAGGTCAGCCGCGGACTGATTTTTGCGCTCTCCGTGGTAGTGGGCTGCTGCCGCGCCTTTGACATGCCGGCCATGCAATCGCTGCTGCCTAATATCGTGCCACCGCGCTTGCTGGGGCAGGCTATCGCCATGGCGGCTTCGGCTAATGAAGCGGCCACCATCATCGCGCCGGCACTGGGTGGTTTTTTGTATGCGCTGGGCGCGGCACTTACTTATGGCCTGTCGGCAGCCTGCTTTGTGGCCTGCCTGTTGCTGGTCAGCCTGCTGCCTTCCCGCCGGGTGCTGCCCACCGGGCAGCGGGTATCGCTGGATTCGCTGCTGATGGGGGTGCGTTTCATCCGTAGCCGGCCCGATATCCTGGGGGCAATTTCGCTGGACCTGTTTGCCGTGCTGCTGGGCGGGGCCACCGCACTGCTGCCGATTTTTGCCCGCGACATCCTGCATACCGGACCGTGGGGCCTGGGTCTGCTGCGCTCGGCACCGGCAGCCGGGGCTTTGCTGATGTCAGCCTGGCTGATGCGCCACCCCATCCGGCGGCGCTCTGGCCACATCATGTTTGCTGCAGTGGCGGTGTTTGGCATCGCCACCATCCTGTTCGGCCTGTCCAGCAGCTTCCCCTTGTCCTTGCTGGCACTGATGCTGTTGGGGTCGGCTGATGTCATCAGCGTGGTGATCCGCGGCACGCTGGTGCAGCTGGAAACACCGGACGACATGCGCGGGCGGGTTAATTCGGTGAACTCGTTGTTCATCGGTGCCTCCAACCAGCTTGGTGAGTTCGAGTCCGGGGTGACGGCAGCCTGGCTGGGTGCGGTGCCTGCGGTGGTGTTGGGTGGTGCGGGAACCTTGCTGGTGGTGGTGTTGTGGATGCGCTGGTTTCCGCAACTAGCCCGGCGCGATCAGCTGGTTTCCTGAGCAGCTCTGCCGCGCAGGCTGGTATCATTCATGCCTTTGGTATATTAATATCCGGCCCGGAGTGTTTATTTCCCGCCGCAGGAGACGTCTCATGCATGCTGTCAGCCCCAAGCTGACCGACTGGTTGTTGCAGCTGAACCAGCTTATCCGCCGTTTGCAGGACAGCGGCTACAAACCTACCGCCATTGGTGCCCGCGAGGCCCTGGCCAATGTCACCCGTACGCTGGTGAGCCCCGGCCCGGATATTGCCTGGGTGAATGATGAAATCGTCCACGGTCGCGATTACAGCGTACCGGTGCGCATTTATCACCCGGCCCCGGATGAGGCGCGGCCCGTGCTGCTGTTCCTGCACGGTGGTGGCCATACCGCTGGCAGCGTCAGTGTGTACGACCCCATCAGCCGACGCTTGGCGGCGGCTACCGGCCATGTGGTGGTGGTGCCGGAATACCGCCTGGCGCCGGAGAACCCCTATCCGGCGGCACTGCATGATGTCTATGCGGTGGCGCGTGGTGTGTTTGCCGCACTGGATGCCCGCGGCCTGCCTTTTGTGCGGCAACTGGTATTGGCCGGTGACTCGGCTGGTGCCGCGCTGGCCGCTACGGTAAGCGCGCGGGCCCAGCATGACACGGCCTTGCAGATTGCCGCCCAGGTGCTGATTTACCCCAGTCTGGACTACAGCATGAGCCTGCCGTCGATTACCGAAAATGGTGAAGGCTATTTCCTTAACAGCGATCGCATTGCCTGGTATTTCGACAATTATTTCCAGCGTGGTGAAGACCGGCTGGCAGCATCCCCGCTGCACATGACCGTGACGCCGCGCATGCCGGCCACGCTGGTGGTGTCAGCCGGCTTCGACCCGCTACGGGACGAGGCGCTGCGCTATCTGGATAAACTGCAGACCGCCGGTGTGGTCTGCGAGCATCTGCATTTTGCCGATCTGGTACATGCCTTTCTCAATATGGAGCAGCTGGTAGCCGAGGAGTGTGCCCAGACTTACCGCCACATCGCCGGTTTTCTTGAACAGCAACGGGCTCGGGTAGCAGTGACCCAGCCTTGAGCCAGCAGATGCATGCCGATGGGACGGCATGCTGTGTGTTCAGGCTGGTTTTAGTTCGCGCAGCGTCAGCCACAGCCGGGTGTCGAACTCCAGTTGGTGATAGTGCGGCTCCATATGGCAGCACAGCTGGTAGAAGGCCTTGTCGTGGTTTTTTTCGCGCAAATGCGCCAGCTCATGTACCACGATCATGCGCAAAAACGGCTCTGGCGCGTCGCGGAACAGGCTGGCAATGCGGATTTCATGCTTGGCCTTGAGCTTGCCGCCTTGTACGCGGGAAACCTGGGTATTGGTGCCCAGCGTGCCTTTTACCGGATGTTGCTGGCTGTCGAACAGCACCTTGGTGGGAGCGGGGGCATTTTTCAGATAGCGCTGCTTGAGTGCGCCGACATACTGATACAGCGCATTATCGTTCTGCACCTGATGTGAATCGGGGTAGCGGCTGGCCAGCCAGTCGCCCAGGCTGCCGTCGTCGAGACGGGCCTGGACTTGGGACAGCAGGCTTGGCGGATAGTGCAGCAGGTATTTGAGGGCAGACATGCCGCCAGTGTAGCAAAGCCCTGCCAGGTACGGGCTGCCGGATCAGATGGTTATGTTGCCGCTGGCCAGCTGCGCCGGCTGCTTCCAGCGATAGCACAGCGCAACGGCCTTGCTGCCGTCCGGTGCCAGCACGTTTTCCCTATCCACCATTTCACCACCCATGCGGTTGTAAAAGCGGCGCGCGTCGCTATTGGCCTCGTAAACCCACAGGTGCATCGGCGTGCCGGCCTGCAGCCGGTCTGCCTGTGCTGCCGCCGCCTGCAGCAGGGTGCGGCCTATGCCACGGCCCTGCTGACCCGGCAGTACATGCAGATTGTCCAGCAACAGCCCGCGCTCACTTTCGCCATCGGGCAGCAGGCAGACAAACCCCACCGGCTCGCCCTCCCACAAGGCCAGCAATACCCACAGGTGATTGTCGTAATGAAAACGGCGTGTCCACATGGTGTGGCGCTCGGTGGGAGCAACGTGGTCCAGGTAGTCGTCGGAGAGGATGCGGCGGTAGCTGTGTTGCCAGCTTTCGGTGTGCAGCCGGGCAATCAGGCCGGCATCGTCAAAGGTGGCCGGGCGCAGGGTCAGCGAAGTCATGGAGCGTGTCAGAGGGGTGTGGATCTTGGAATTTTACGACAGGCAGATGACATTAAGGTTCGGTTGACACACAAATTAACGTGGCGGGCGCAAGGTTTGCTGGCTGATGGGGGTGGACAGGATGATGGAGGTGCGGGTTTCACCCAGATGATTCACCCGGGCCACCAGTGCTTCCAGGTGGGCCACATCACGGGCCAGCAGGCGGAACAGGTAGGAATCCGCTCCGGTGACATGGTGGCATTCCATGACTTCCGGCATGGCCGACAAGATGTCCAGCAGCTTTTTCTTGTAGGGCTGGGCCACGGTAATACCTACCATGGCCGATAGGGTATAGCCGGCCTTTTGTGGTGCCAGCCGGGCGTGGTAACCCTGGATCACGCCGGATTCTTCCAGCCGCTTCACCCGCTCGGATACCGCCGGCACCGACATTTCAACGGCGCGGGCCAGCTCGGTTAGTGACAGCCGTGCATCCCGCTGCAGGCATTCAAGAATTTTCCAGGCCTTGCCATCAATTTCCATCGCTTGCGTCCTTTTCGGTAAAAAGCTGTTACTGCCTTAATTTATCAGTTTCTACTGCGATCCTACCTGAAAAATGGCATGTGTCTGCCACTGACAAGCAGGCAGACTGATGTAATTGAAAGGGGAAATGCCATGACACTGTTTACCTTGTATGGCCAGGCGCTGATTGTGGGGCTGGCCATTGCCGCGCCGGTTGGGCCAATTGGCTTGCTGTGCATTGACCGGACGCTGCGCCATGGGCCGTGGGCCGGCCTGGCCACCGGGCTGGGGGCGGCCACTGCAGATGGCTTGTATGCCAGCCTTGGTGCGCTGGGCCTGACGGTGCTGATCCGGCAGCTGACCGCGCTGGCAGTGCCGCTGGCACTGGCGGGTGGTGGCTTTTTGCTGTGGCAGGGGCTGGCCATGTTGCGTGCACCACAGGGAGAGCCTGCCATGGCCAGTGCCAGGCCAGCTTCCGGCTTGGCGGCGGCGTATGGGTCGGCACTGGGGCTGACGCTGGGCAACCCCATGACCATCTTGTCCTTTGTCGCCATTTTTTCCGGTTTGACCGGACAGACCGTCAGCAGCGGTAACGAAGCCATGGTCATGGTGGCAGGCATCGTGTCGGGCTCGGCATTGTGGTGGTGTGTGTTGGCTTTTGGCATCGGGCAGCTGCTGCGGCGGGCGGGGGCTGGTGCCAGGCGATTGCTGGACCGTGGCTGCGGCCTGCTGCTGCTTGGCATGGGCGGCTGGATGTGGTGGCAGGCACTGCGGGGGTGAGTGGCAGACTGGTTCTGTCATTCGTGATGAAAGTGGATCTGTGATAGAGCCAAATGTGTGTTGATAATGGGCCACTTACTGAGTGGAGAAACTGCCATGTCTACCTTGCGTCTACCCTATGTCGAATTGTCGGCTCCGGCCCTGCAACACCTGCGTGCCATCAAGCAACAACTGGCGGAAAGCCCGCTGGGGCGTAATCTGGTGGAGCTGGTTTACCTGCGGGTTTCGCAAATCAATGGCTGTGCATTTTGCCTCGACATGCACAGCCGGGCGCTGCGCAGCGGCGGTGAAACCCCGGCGCGGCTGGACACCTTGGCCGGCTGGCGACTGAGCCCGCACTTCAGTGCGCGGGAGAGGGCCGCCCTGGCCTGGGCCGAGTCGGTGACGCTGATTGCCACCACGCAGGCCGATGACGCGGCCTATACCCCGTTGCTGGAGTACTTCAATGCCCAGGAAATCTGCGACCTGACCATGGCTATCGCCAGCATGAATGCACTGAACCGGCTGGCCATTGCCATGCGCCAGTAGCGGCGGTGTGTTTTGCCCCGGATTGACCTTTGATCAATCGTGTTGATGGAGTGTTGCGATGAGTCTGTATTGCCCGCCGGCCTTCCGTGCCGATGCCAGCTACGCGGCCAGCGTGATGGCGGATAATCCACTGGCCACCCTGATTACCCCAGCCGGGGACGAACCGTGGATCAGCCATGTGGTGTTGTTTCCCGACCCGCACCACCCTGATTGCCTGCTGGGCCATCTGGCGCGGGCCAATCCGCATGCCGAAGTGTTGTTTGCACAAGACAGCGTGGCGGTGTTTGCCGGTGTGCATGGCTATGTGTCGCCGCGCTGGTATGTGTCGGATGGCATGGTGCCTACCTGGAATTACCGCGTGGCACATGCGCATGGCCGGGCAGAGCCGGTGGACGGCGCGCAGCTGGGTGAACTGTTAAGTCAGCTGGCGCGTCATTTTGAAGGCCCGGATGGCTGGAGTACCGACGCCATGCCGCCAGCGGCGATGGCCGCCATGCAGCGCGGCATTGTGGGTTTTCGTTTGCCGGTAACGCGTTGGGAGGTCAAGGCCAAGCTGAGCCAGAACCGGCTGCCGCAAGACCGGCAGGGGGTGATTCAGGCGCTGGAAGAGGGTGACGAGGCGGCATGCCAGCTGGCAGCCGCCATGCCGCGGCCTTGATGGATTGAATGGTTTAGTGGGGCACTTTCAGGGCTTCCACTTCCACCAGCACATTGCGGCTTTCATCAGCCAGCCATAGTTGGCCGTCCTGCACGGTGGCGGTCAGTTGCATGCCGCGCTGGCACAGACTGGCCAGCTCTGCCTGGGTGGCGGTGCTGATGCGGTAGACGCTCAGCTTGTCCAGCTTGGACAGCTTGTTTTCGATTTGCGGCCACCATACTTCGCTGGAGCGGCCGCCATAGGTGTACAACACCACCTTGTCGGCACGGCTGCAGGCTTTCTTCAGGCGCTTTTCATCCGGTTCGCCCAGTTCTATCCACAGCTCGATTTCATCACTGTAATTCTTCTGCCACAGCTCGGCCTCGTCGTCGGCACTCAGGCCACGGGTAAAGCTGAGGGTTTCGCTGGCATTGAGCACAAAGGCAACCAGGCGCACCATCAGGCGCTCCACGGTTTCGGACGGGTGTTGTGCCAGGGTCAGGTTATGGCTGGCGTAATAGCCGCGGTCCATGTCGGAAATCGACAGGCCGGCTTTGTAAATGGTGGCGGTAAGGGCCATGAGTGATATCCGGGTTGCAATGTTGGCTGCACATGGTCCGGTGCGGCTGCCGGCCTGTGCAGGGGTATGGACTTATTGTTCAGGCTGGCTGATGCACAGCAGGCTTTCGCCTTTCCAGTTGATGCTGGCTTCCTTGCCGCGGATGGTGAATTCGACGTTCTGACCGGCATAGCGTGCGCCGCCGGTAACCAGTTCCTGCTGGTGCAGGATGGCCTGGCTTTTGCCGCGTATCAGGCGGGCGGTGGCGGGCTTGGTGCGGTAAAAGGTGGCCAGCACGTCGTTGTTGCCGCCACCGCCACACAGGTAATGCAGCGGTGTCAGCGACGGGGCCAGCTCCCAGCTGGCCTGCAGTTCGGTAATGCGCAGGATGTAGGTATCCCCCAGGCACATGTGGGGGTTTTCATTCTTCATGCAGTCCTTCAGGTTACGCGCCCAGTGGCGCTGCTCCTGCTGCAGTTTGCTCATGCTCAGGGCCCCGGCCGATGTTTGCCGGGCCTTGTCCATGGACTGGGTGTACACCTTGTCCAGTCGATTGCCCAAGCGGATCAGCCCCTCATCCTGACACAGCATGATTTCCATGGCATTCGCCGGCTTGTTGCAGTCAAAGTCGGTGGCCTGCACGGTGGGAATGGGTGGCTGAACCGGGGGGACAGCCTGGCGCATGCCGCTGGTATTACCACCTCTTGCCTTGTCCTGCCCGGTACCAAGCGAATGCGAACCGTTCAGGGCGTGAGCCAGATCGGGTGCAAGCAGCAGTAAGATGACTGCAATGGGTACGGAGCGGATTTTGAGCATGCATTATTGTGCCACGTGCAGCCCCGTCCTGCTGCATCAATCCGCAGGATGATTTCCCAGCATGGGCAATTGTCTGTAAACTCGCCGGCTTTCGCGTCTTGCCAATCGGCGCACAATGCAGGCCTCATCCCGCGGCCATCCGCATTCAATTCAATTGTTTACCGTCAGCCTAGATTGGTGTCGCTTACTGCGATCAGGCAGTCGCAGGAGTGCAGTATGTCCGATTTGACCTTTGCGGATCTTGGCCTTGCCCAGGATCTGTTGCGTGCTGTAGCTGATACCGGCTATACCGTTCCCACCCCTATCCAGGCGCAAGCCATTCCCCAGGTATTGCAAGGGGGCGATCTGCTGGCGGCCGCCCAGACCGGTACCGGCAAGACCGCCGGCTTTACCTTGCCGCTGCTGCAGTTGCTGATGGGCAAACCGTCGCGTCAGGCGGGCAAACCGCGTGCGCTGGTGCTTACCCCTACGCGTGAACTGGCCGCTCAGGTGGAGGAATCGGTGCGTGAGTACGGCAAATACCTGCCGCTCAAATCCATGGTGATGTTTGGTGGTGTCGGCATCAATCCGCAGATTGCCGCCCTGCGCAAGCCGGTGGACATTCTGGTGGCCACCCCGGGCCGTCTGCTCGACCATGTCAGCCAGCGCACGCTGGATTTGTCTGTAGTGGAAATCCTGGTGCTGGACGAGGCCGACCGCATGCTGGACATGGGCTTCATCCACGATATCCGCAAGGTTCTGGCACTGCTGCCGGCCAAGCGGCAGAACCTGCTGTTCTCTGCCACTTTTTCTGACGAAATCAAGACGCTGGCCGACAAGCTGCTGGATCAACCCAAGCTGGTGGAAGTGGCGCGCCGCAATACCACCAACGAGCTGGTGGACCAGCGCGTGCATCTGGTGGACCGCGACAAGAAGACCGATCTGCTGATCAAGCTGATCCGCGATCACAACTGGTATCAGGTGCTGGTGTTCACCCGTACCAAGCACGGTGCCAACCGTCTGGCGGAAAAACTGGACAAGATCGGCATTCCGGCAGCGGCTATTCACGGCAACAAGAGCCAGAATGCCCGTACCCGCGCGCTGGCCGACTTCAAGAATTCCACCCTGCAGGTGCTGGTGGCAACCGATATCGCCGCCCGCGGCCTGGATATCGACCAGCTGCCGCACGTGGTCAACTTCGAACTGCCGAATGTGCCGGAAGACTATGTACACCGCATCGGCCGTACCGGCCGTGCCGGCAGCCCGGGCGAAGCCGTATCGCTGGTGTGCGTGGATGAGTTCAGCTTCCTGCGTGACATCGAAAAGCTGACCAAGCAATCCATTGCCCGCTTTACCGTGCCAGGTTTTGAGGCTGATCTGAACGTGAAGCCGGAGCCGATTCCCATGGGCGGCAACAGTGGTCGCGGTGGTCGCGGTCAAGGTGGCGCTGGCCGTCAAGGCCAGGGCGCGCGCCAGAGCCAGGGTGCCGGCAAGCCGCGCCACGAGCAGCAAGCCAAGCCCACCGGCCATGGCCATCGCAGTCCGGCTGGCAATCCCCCGCGTAACAAATCGGCGGCACCGCGTCAGCAAGCTGCCGCCCAGCCACAGGGCACCCGTCAGCCGCAAGCGGCCAAGCCGGCCAGCGGCCAGCAACAGCAGCGTCGCAGCCAGCCGGCACGTCAGGTGTCGGCATTGTTGTCTCCCACCAAGCGCTGATCCGGCGCTCGCCGGCAAGTCTTCAGGTGAACAGACTTGCTGCTGCCCGCCGGGGCCCGTATGCTCAAGCATGCGCGTCCCGGCAATGATTCACATTTACAATACAACGTCATCAGGCCCGGACCGTAGCGGGGAAGTCTGGCGCAACTGCGCCAGTGGCTAACGATTCGTGATACGGAGCAGGGCATGAGGCATTGGCTTGTGAACCATGCCGGCCAGACATGGCCGTGGTTCATCGGGTGTGCATGTTTGCACGCCATGCTGCTGGCCTGGGCAATGCCTGTCCACGCACAGCGCTCTCCCCCCTTGCAGGATGGGCAGATGGCCATTGTTCTTGGCTCGGATGACTGGCCGCCTTATATCGGTGCCGGGCTGCCGGATTACGGCATCCTGTCGCGGGTGGTGACGGCTGCGTTTGCCCGCGGCAAGGTCACGGTCAGCTATCGCTTTTTGCCGAATAACCGCAGCCTGCAATCCGCCCGCAACGGCATGGTGGATGGCAGCCTGGGCTGGGCACCCAGCACGGACCGTCAGCAAGACCTGCTGTACAGCCAGCCGGTGATGTCGGCCCGCATGGTGTTTTTCCAGCGCAAGGCCCATGCGGTGCACTGGACTCAACTGTCTGATCTGGCCGGACTGCGTATTGGCGTCACCATTGGCAATTATTATTCCGACGAATTCGACCGGCTGTCACGGCAGGGCATCCTGCATACTGATGGCGTTGGCGATGATCTGAGCAATTTCCGCAAGCTGCTGGCGCGGCGCATTGATTTGTTCCCCATTGAGGAGGAAGTCGGCCAGTTCTTGCTGTCCCGTAATTTCTCACCCCGCGAAACCCGTCAGCTGGAGCGCACCCAGCCCTTCTGGATGGCCCCCATGCACGTGGTGATCTGGCGCAGGCATCCGCGTGGTGCCGAGCTGATTGCCCGTTTCAACCGCGGACTGCTGGCCTTGCAGCGCAGCGGCGACTTTGACCGCATGGTGCGGGAAACGCGCCAGGCCTGTCTGCGCAGCAGCACTCAGGTGCCGGACAGAGGCGAGTAATGGGTGATCATCGCTTCGGCCTCCTGTAGCAGCCTGGCCGACAGTTCGCCATCGGTAACCGCACGTGACAGCAGCAAGGCCCCCACCATCAGGCTGAGCTGAACCGCTGGCGTGAATGGACTGGTCGCTACGCTGCCATCCTGCACGGCTGCCTGGCCCAGGGTATCCAGCTGTTGTTGCAGGCCTGCGGTAAAAGCCTGCCGCGCCGGCGCGGTATGCCGGCTCAGCTCCCCGGCCAGGGCGGCGGCAACACAGCCGGTATCGGGAAAGTCACGGTGCTGGATGCTTAGGTAATGTTGGGCGACGGCCAGGCGCTGCTGACCGGTTTCGGCCTGCTGTATCTGATGCTGCCATTGCTGGCTGGTGTGTTCCATTGCCTGGCGGCAGGCTTGGGCGACCAGATCTTCCTTATCCTTGAAGTGCCAGTAAAAACCGCCATGTGTTAGGCCAAGATCGGCCATCAGGTTGGCAATGCCTACGGCGGCAATGCCTTCGGAGCGGAATCGCATGGTGGCCATGTCCAGAATGCGCTGGCGGATGGCGGTTTTGTGTTGTTTGTCATAGCGCATGCTGGCTTCCTGATTGATTCACTTAATTTTATATTATGGATATCATATAAATAATTGCTAAATGAATCAGCAAGATAGCGCAGATGATTTGACATGTTCCAAGGGTCAGGTGGGCTTGTATTGTGAGCGGCTGGTTTCTATTCCTTAGTTTCAGCAGCCCATTTCATGATCAGGAGCGAGCAGATGGTGCTCAAACAGCGGGATTTCCGCCATATCGTAGAACATGCCAACGATGCCATCGTGGTAACTGAAGTGCTGCCGCATACTGAGCCCGGACCAAGGATTGTCTACGTCAACCATGCCTTCTGCCGGCTGTGTGGCTATGACAGGGCGGAAATCCTGGGTCGAAGCCCACGTTTTCTGCAAGGCCCGCAAACCGACCGGAGCGTGCTGCAGACTATTCGTATCGCAATGGAAGAGGCCAGACCCATCCGTTTGCAGCTGCTCAATTATCACAAGTCAGGGCGCGCCTACTGGGTTGAGTTAAGCATCATGCCCTTGCTGGATGATGCCGGCAGCGCCAGCCACTTTGTCGCCATCGAGCGGGATGTGACCCAGTGGCATAGCCTGCATGAGGCGCTGTATCTGCTGGCGGTTACGGATGAACTCACCGGCCTGTTCAACCGGCGCATGTTTGTTGATGTCGGCAACAAATTCCTGAATCTGGCCCGACGACATGGCACGTCCCTGTGCGTGGTGATGCTGGATCTGGACCATTTCAAGCTGGTCAATGACTGCTATGGTCACCAGACGGGAGACCAGTTGCTGCAGCTTGTCGGGAAGGTGCTGGAGAAGGGAATACGCGACAGCGATGTTGCCGGCCGGCTGGGTGGCGAGGAGTTTGGCATCTTGCTGCCGGATACGGCACAGCAAGATGCCTTGCTGGTGGTGCGACGCATACAGACGCTGTTGCATAGCGAGTGCCGCCAGACCAATCTCCCCGCCGGGGCGTGGGTAACGGTCAGCATCGGCCTGAGCATGCTTGGCACCGCCGATTCCCGGCTGGACAGTATCCTGCAGCGTGCCGACCAGGCCTTGTATACGGCCAAGGAGCGGGGTCGCAACCGCATAGAAATCAGCAGCTGACTTGCCATGGTGGCGGATACACGTTGCAATGCAGCCATGTCGTCAACTGCATATCCGGCCAGACCGCTGGTCATCTACCATTCCCGATCGCAGCAGCGCATTACCCGCATGCCGGTGGTGCAAGCCTTGCTGGTTGCCGTTATCGAAGGCAGCAAGATCATCCATACCACAGCCGGCGAGCTGGTTTGCCCTGCCGGGCAGTGGTTGCTGCTGCCGGCCGGCCAAGAGCTGACGCTGACCAATCAACCGGATGCCCATACCGGACAGTACCTGGCACTGGCGCTGGCGCAAGATGCCAGCTGGCTGCAGCGTTTTCACAGCCTGTATGGTCATCTGCTGCATGAGGCAGCGCCAGGCCTGCCGGTGCTACAGCCGGGCAGCGCCAGCCAGCAAGCTATGCAGCACTTGCTGGCAGTACAGGAAGGCTGCGATGGCCCGGTAGACATGGCATTGGCAGAACATGCCTGGCAGGGGCTGATGCTGGCCCTGCTGCAGCAAGGCCAGGGCCGCAGCATACTGGTATTGCCAGCGCATGATACCCGTCAACAATTGCAATCCTTGTTCAGTTTTGATCCGGCACATCGCTGGACGCCGGCCAGCGTGGCGCAACGGCTGGCCATGAGCGAGGCCACATTGCGTCGCCGGCTGGCGGCGGAGTCGGTCACGTTCAGCGGTTTGCTGACGGAAATCCGCTTGGCGCATGCACTGGCGCTGGTCATGACGGGGCATCAATCCATGCTGGAAGTAGCACTGGCCGCGGGATATCAGTCTCCCTCCCGTTTTGCCGCCGCATTTCGCCGGCGTTTTGGCCTGACGCCCAGTGCCTTGCGTGCCACTCGTGGCAGTGTGAGCGGCATGGGCGACAAACTGCGCGCAGCAGGCGCGCCGGGATGACTGCGCTTGCCTAGAATGGGTTTCGGCAGCAGGAGATGAATTCCTGCACGGAGCAATGGTTTAGCGGAGGAAAATCATGCGCGATTATGTGTGGACCGGCCTTGTGCTGGTGGCCTTGTGCAGTGCTGCACAGGCTTTTGAGCTGGACAGCCCGGATATCAAGGCCGGGGGAAATCTGTCGCGGTTGCAGGAATACCAGGGTTTTGGCTGCAGTGGTGGCAATACCTCGCCAGCATTGCGCTGGCGGGATATTCCTGCGGGAACCCGCAGCCTGGCGGTCACCGTCTATGACCCGGATGCACCCACGGGCAGTGGTTGGTGGCACTGGGTAGTGTTCAATTTGCCGGTAGCAAGCAGAGGATTGCCGGCCGGAGCGGGCAGTGCCGATGGCCATCTGCTGCCTGCCGGTGCGGTACAGAGCCGCACTGATTATGGCCAGGCAGGCTTTGGTGGTGCGTGCCCGCCGCAAGGCGACAAGCCGCATCGCTATGTTTTTACCGTGCATGCGCTCAAGGTGGAAAAGCTTGATCTGCCGGCGGATGCAATGCCGGCACTGGTTGGATTCATGTTGCATGCCAATAGTCTGGGACAGGCCAGCTTCACGGCTCGTTATGGACGGCATTGAGGCCGGGCCTGCAGTAAGGTGCGGTACGTAGCGCTTCTGCTTGCGGTGGCGATGCGTCACCAGCCACTTTCCGGTCTTGGGATGTGGGCCGCATGAAGCTGCTTTGCCGCGGGCTGTGGTACTGATCTGTTCGATCAGTACCACAGCCAGGCAGTGCGCTGAACGATTCCGTGGATTTATCCCGTTGTCTTGGCTATTCTTGCTGCCCATGCCGCGACACAAATGACGCCTTCCGGTTGCTCTGTCTCGGTTTCATGGGGAGTGGCCGTGTTCTTATCTGGCAAATCGGTGAAGCCTTGGTTGGGGCGCTTGGCGCAGACCTTACTGTTTGCGCTGTTGTTGTGGCTGCTGGTGTTGTTGACCCTGCAGTTGCCGCACTCGGTAGAGTTTGGCGCACTGGCGCTGCCCTTGTGGCTGCCCGCTGGTCTGGCGTTGGCGCTAGGTGTGACACAGGGCTGGCGCTGCTGGCCCGGCCTGCTGCTGGGATTTTTCCTGGCAAATGCCTTGCTGCTGCAGCATGACGTCGCCCATGGGCTGGCACTGGCTGTGGTGCAGAGCCTGTCTCCGCTGCTGGCCGCCGGTTTTCTGCGATCTCGCCTGCAACACACCCCGCCGTTCTACCGCCTGTCGCGCGTGCTGCTATTTCTGTGGTGCGGTGTGCTGGTCAATACCCTGCTCTCGGTTCTGCTTGCGCATCTGGTGCTGGACTACAGCGTGCTGCCTGCGGGTGCCTCGCGCTGGAATGCCCTGTTTTCGCGTTGGCTGGGCGAGGTAAATGGCATTCTGGTGCTGACGCCACCCATATTGTTCCTGCTGCTGGATGCGCCAGTCCGCTCGGCCAGCAATCCCGCGCGCTGGCTGGAAAGTGCATTGCTGACCTGGACTAGCCTGTGCCTGGCCGTGGTGGAGTTCATCGTTGCCGACTTCCGTCACGGGGTCGCGGCAGCGTTGTGGCCATTGTTTTTCATTGCCCTGATGTGGGTGGCATTCCGGTGCCGGCTGGCGCTGGCTTACTGCTTGCATGGCACGATTGTGTTGCTGGCCTTTGTCGGCGTGCTGTTGCATAACGGCCTTGCCTATCAGGATGCGGGAATGAGTGGCATTGCCGCGGCCGGCATGTTGTTGCTGGTGCAGTCGCTGGCCTTGCTGGTGTTTGGTGCTTTGGTGGCAGAGCGCCGCTTTGCCGAGGACTGGCTGCGTCGTGCCAACCAGACGCTGGAAGCCAAGGTGGTGGAGCGTACCCGGCAACTAGCACAAAGCGAGGCCAGGCTAAAGCTGATGGCCGATGCTTCGCCCTTTCCCATGGTGATGAACAATCTGGATGGCGGCGGGCTGATTTATGCCAACGCGCAGGCCGAAAGCCTGTTCAAGTGCCGGCTGGACGAGCTGCAACACCGGGTGCAGGATTTTTATGTCGACCAGGAGACACGCAAACAGGTTTCCACCCTGCTGCACGTGCATGGGGCGGTGCGTGACCACGAGGTCAAGTTGCATGATGCCGAGGGCCGGCAGTTCTGGGCGTTGGTGTCCTGTTCGGTGGTACACAGCGACCAGGCCCTGTATGTGATCAGCGGCATCAACGACATTAGCGAACGCAAACGGCTGGAGCGCAGCCTGCACGAGGCCAACGACGCCTTGCGCCAGCATGTGGCGGAAATCGAATCCCTGCATGTCGGCCTGCGCGAGCAGGTAAGGCGCGATCCCTTAACCGGCCTGTTCAACCGCCGCTATCTGGATGAAATCCTGCCGCGCTTGCTGGCGCACATGCTGGCATTGAACGGAACAGTGGCTGTCATGATGCTGGATGCCGACCATTTCAAGCGCATCAATGATAATTACGGGCACCAGTGCGGCGATGCCGTATTGGCGGCATTGGGTGCCTTCCTGCGCGACCGCTTCCGCAGTGGTGATGTGGTATGTCGTTACGGTGGCGAAGAGTTCTGCATCCTGATGCCGGGCATTGCACTGGAAGCCGCCAGTGATAAAGCCTGGCAGCTTTGCGAGGCAGTACGCCAGCTGCCCATCCAGGCGGCAGAACATTGTCTGCACATCACCTTGTCAGTTGGCCTGTCGGTTTGCCCGCTGCATGGTGAAGATCCGGAAAGCCTGATCCATGCTGCCGACGCGGCCTTGTATCAGGCCAAGGCCCAGGGGCGTGACCGGGTCTGTCTGGCGCATTCCGGTCAGCCTGCCTTGTCCTGAGCCAGGGCGTGCAATTGCTTGACGCCCATTTCCAGCCACCAGGCCAAGCTGCCCAGCAACACTCCAACCAGCAGGGTATCGGCCACTCGCTCCACCACGCCATGTTGTACCTGCGTTACCGGCATGGCTGACAAGACCAGCAGGGTGAGCCCTGCGATGAACCAGCGGAAGCTGCGCTGCATCAGCATCAGGGCGGTGGCAAGAGACAGGCACAGAATCAGCATGTGAATGGCCGGTGCCGGCTGCCACCAGGCCAGCGCAGCTGCCATCACCCCGCCCGCCAGCGTGCCATAGACTCTTTCTTTTACCAACCAGATCATGCGCTGCGGGGATGGGTCGATGATGCCGACTACCAAGACCGGCAGCCACCAGGTATGTGGCAGATGCATGCGGGCAGAGGCCAGCCAGGCCAGACATCCCCATAGCACCAGATGCCAGGCATAGCGCCGGGTGTCTGCCAGAGACGCTCCAGGCAATACGCGTTGCCAGCCACGCAGACCCCAGTGGCCCAGCATCAGTCCGTACAGCGCACCGGCAAGGGCCAGCAGAGCGTGCAGGCCGGCTGGAATGCCCTGCGATGGCATCATATTGCTCAGCAGCAGGCAGAACACCCAGAACTGCATGCCCTTGTGCAAGCCACGCCGGGCTGCCACCGCCATCAACAGCAGCATGCCGGCCAGCACCGGCAGCATCATCCAGCTTTGTCCGGCATAGGCATGGCCCAGCCACTGCATGGCAGGTAGCCCGGCCAGTGAGGGCAGGCTCAGCCGTCTGGCCAGCAGTACGATCATCATTGAATAGGCTGCGCTCAGCGTAAACGGGAAAATCCAGCTGGCAGGCTGATTACTGATGGCAATCAGCACCGCGGGTGTAAACAGCAGCGTGCTGGTGCTCACGGCGCGCATCAGGCGAAAGCGCTCGTGGCGGATGGTGGCAAGGCCGCGCAGGGCCAGGCGGGGATAAGTCATCAGGGCGATTCCTGCAGGCGGGTGGCGTGGCGGTGGTTTCATCATAGGCAAGCACGCCGGCGGGGTCATCTGCCGGTGGTTGCCATACCGCATATCGGGTGGCGTGCTAACATTTCGCCATGGAACTCTACAGACTATTGCAACAGCAAGGCTTCGGCAGCCGCAAGGAATGCCGCAAGCTGGTGGAATACGGGCTGGTGGAAATCAACGGTGGCGTGGCCGAAGATTACCGCCAGGAATGGGCTGCGGAAGATATCGACGAGCTGGTGGTCGATGGCGAGCCTTGGACGCTGCATACAGCTGCCATCTACGTGATGCTGCACAAGCCCGACGGCTACGAAACCTCACACAAACCCATGCACCACCCCAGTGTGTATACCTTGCTGCCCTGGCAGTTTGGCAATCTGGACATTTCGGCTGTAGGGAGGCTGGATGTCGACACTACCGGGCTTCTGCTGCTGACCAACGACGGCCAGTTCGTGCATGCGCTGAGCTCACCCAAGCGCCATGTGCCCAAGTGCTATGAAGTCACCCTCAAACACCCGGTGGTGGATGATCTGGTACGGCACTTGCTGGCCGGGGTATTTCTTAAGGATGACAACGAGAAAATCGCTGCTGATCAGGTAGAGGTGGTGGACGAAATTACCATTCGCATGACTATTACCCAAGGCAAATATCACCAGGTGAAACGCATGGTGGCAGCAGCGGGCAACCGGGTGATGGATCTGCATCGTCTGTCGGTCGGCGCGGTGCAGTTGGGCGATCTGGATGAGGGCCAGTGGCGCTATCTGGAGGCCGGGGAGTTGGCCAGTTTCGGTTTTGCCCTAGCAGAATAAAGCCGTGCAGCCTGGTGGCTAAAGCAGCTGGTGCAGTTTCTGCATGGCTTCACGCATGCCGCTGACACTTTCGATGTGAGTGTAGCCCAGACTACGTAGCTGGGCTGCCGCCAGCTTTGCTCGTTCACCGGTGCGGCAGTACAGGGTCAGTGGTGTTGCCGGGTCTGGAATGGTGCTGGCCGCCTGTTGTTCCAGTTGCTCCAGTGGCAGAGAACGCGCACCTGGAATGTGCTCGGCACTGAACTCTTCACTTGAGCCGACATCAATTACCAGCCGGCTGGCGCCGCTCAGCATGCGGTGGGCAAAGGCCGCCGCAGTAACGCCGCCCAGCAATGCTCCAAAAAGATGTTTCATTGTCCTTGCCTGTCCCGTTTTTGTGCTGGTATCCAGCTGGCACACTCTTATTCCATGTTCCAGTTTTACATGCATTTGCCATGGGGCGCATTGTGGCAATTACCTAGTGAGATGTAATAAATAGCAAAACGCACGCCTGCGTTTTTAAGGCGGTGCTTCACCTGCTTCTCCCCCTGCCACAGCTTCCCTGTGTGCTTTCCTTCCGGTTGGCAGAATCAAAGTAAGGACATGTGACGACAGCATGGCTGTGCAATGCACATCGGTTATGTGCCTCCCGTGCTCGTGCTGCGTTTTTTATCCAGGCTATCCATATAAGCCGATGGCCTCGGCATGTGGTTTTGTCACGGCTCCTCGCTCAAGCATGCGCATCCCGTTTCGGATCATCTTGCTTACGCTGTTAGGCAGCTCTTGCCTGAGCGTGACCTGTGTTACCCGCGCCCCCACACCCTCCTGCTAGAGCTGTGGCTGGTGGTCATGCGCGTGGTCCAGTCTGTCTCTGTACATGGGCCGGTGCTTGCCCGATCAAAACGCATGACTGCGTATGGCGATGTGTGAATGACCGTACGGCATGGGCTTGATGGCGGAGGGGCGTCGGTTGGCTGCTATTTCCCTGCAATCTGCCTGTTTGGTGCTTGCTGGTGTGTGGGGTATTGCAACTTGTGAATGGCGTGTCACGCCAGTGATGTTCTTGGTCTGCACTCTTTGGTCAGAGCGGGTATCGGTAGCCGGGTATGAGGTAAATCTTGCCGTATTTTGAAAGATGGGTTTTATGTGAAGAGTGCTGATGAAAAATTGATCATCTACAAATTTGTAATTTTTGTAATGAAATACATGTTTTATATACGTAAAAATATGTTGCGACTGGCTAAGGTGTGTCTGCCCACGGATTTGCTATCACTCCTGGCGCGCGGCCTGTAGCAGGGGCCGGGTATATGCACAGCATGCGCTGCGGGAGTGAATGAGTACGCTTCGGAAAATTCAATGAAGTTTCATTGAAATTCCTCATTGTTCTGACCTGCTGCTAGCCATAGCTTTCTGAAGCAGCCACCTGTCGAGGCATCCATGCACGCAGGCTGCACGTTTGCCATTCACAGAAAGAATCCAGCCATGACACAATCAAGTGATTCCATCTCCCTGCATGCCCGCCCCGATGCCGCGCTGCATACCCCTAGTGGTTTAAGCGCTGCCGCTACCCGTGATATCAGCGCTGCGCTGAATGGCTTGCTGGCAGATGTATTTGCCTTGTACCTGAAAACCAAGAACTTTCATTGGCATGTCAGTGGGCCACACTTCAGGGACTATCACCTGCTGCTGGATGAGCAGGGTGATCAGCTGTATGCAATGACTGATCCGCTGGCAGAGCGCATTCGCAAGGTTGGTGGTTCCACTCTGCGTTCTATCGGCCATATTGCACGGCAGCAGCGTATCAAGGATAACGATGCCAGCTATGTCACCCCACAGGACATGCTGGCTGAGTTGCGGGAGGATAATGCGACGCTGGCTGCCCGCTTGCGCGAGGCGCATGGTGTTTGCGAAGAACATCGTGATATTGCAGGTGCCAGCCAGATTGAGAACTGGATAGATGAAACCGAGCGTCGTTGCTGGTTCCTGTTTGAGGCCAGCCGCCGCTGAGGCGGGTAGCACGGGTTGCTGCCTGGGCGTAAATGAAAACAGCTGCTGGCCATGGCCAGCAGCTGTTTTATCTGTGTTTGACCCGCTCAGAAAACCGGTGGGCCAGGGAGTAATGGCGTTTAGCGCGGTGCGGTCCTTGTCGCTGATGGTGCATGTTTCTCTTCAACCATCCGGTCCAGCAGTTGCAGCACTTCCGCACTGTCCTGCTCCATGGTGCGCATATGACGGATGATGGCTTCTTCGTCGAGATGTTCTTTGCTGGCCGCTGTTGAAATGGCGCTTTCAATGCTGCTGTCCACCTTCTGGTCGGGTGTCGCCAGCTGGCTCAAGGCACGGGTATTGCCAAAACTGTTGTGCCCTTCGCTTTGTCGCCATGTCGCCAGATGGCTGCCATGGGCGATGGCAGCACCTTCCTCGATAGCGTGGTAGGCCATCTGTTTATGCATGACATGCCCCACTTTTTGCAGCGAAACCTGCGACATGTCGCGCACGCGCTGTACTTGGCCCAGTACGGTGTCAGACTGCTCGGCCAGTGTGGCAAAGCGGTTGCGGAATGATTCAACCGATGACTTGACTTCTGCCGCAACAGAGCCGGCTTCACCTGCCCGGGCGTGCATGTCGCTGATACGGCTGGACAGACTGCCCAGCACGGATTGCACGCGGTGGGCGGTGTCCTTGCTGCGCTCGGCCAGCTTGCGTACTTCATCGGCTACCACGGCAAAACCACGGCCCATTTCACCGGCGCGTGCTGCTTCGATGGCGGCATTCAATGCCAGCAGATTGGTCTGGTCGGCAATGGCGGAAATGGCGGCCAGCGATGATTCGATCCCTGTCCATTCCTGCGCCAGAGAGCTGCTGGCTTCGTTCATGCTGACAACGCTGCCAGCAATGGTGTCCATATGGCCGGACAGCAATACTGCGCTATCCAGGCTTTCGCGCGAGGCACTGGCGGTATCTCGGGTGATGCTGGAAACCTGATCCATTGCAGTGCTGATGACGGTAAGGTCAGTCTGGTTGCTGGCCAGGTTTTCACGCAGATGCGGGTTGTTCAGTGCGGCCAGCTGGGAGGAAAGACGGTTTTTGCGGATATAGCCGTCATTGTCGGCCATGGCCTGGATGGCACTGTCCACATTGCGTAGCGATTCGGCAAACATGCCCGGCAGGCCCTGGCTGAGTGGGCGGCGTGTGTAGTCGTTTTGGCTGACGCGACGGAAGCTGGTGTTGATTTCCTTGAAATAGGTTTCAACCAGATCAAGAAAATCATTCAGCTCCCAGGCGACCAGGCCAACTTCACCCATATCGCGCGTGCGGGATGCGCGGTGGTGCAGTTCGCCCTCACAGGCATAGCCCAGCTGCTCGTGCAGGGTATTGAGCACGGTAAAGATACGGCTGCTGCCCAGCCAGATCAGCGTGGATAAGGCGAGCGAAAGTACCACCAGAAATACCTCGACGGCCAGTCGCCAGCTGTCGGGGAGTAATAGTGAGGCCAGTACGGTACAGATGGTGAGTATGTTGAAGCCAATCAACCAGAAGCCAAGTCGGGTGCGCAGAAAGGGAGAGTGTGAGCGGCGGGCCATTATGTGGATTTCCCGGTGGTAAGGTGGGGATCGAGCAGGGAGAGTACAAAGCTTTCGTAGCTGTGGCCCTGCTTGGCCAGTTCGGCCAGCAACCATTCCATCGAGGCATCCGGTGCCGTCGCCTTGTTGTGGGTACTTTCCAGCTGGCACATGCGGGCATAAATGGGAATCACCGTATCCACTGCCCGGCGGCCAGGCGGGCGACGTACCGAGA
The DNA here is from genome assembly GCF_030150775.1 of Aquitalea sp. Lineage (NCBI taxonomy): Bacteria > Pseudomonadati > Pseudomonadota > Betaproteobacteria > Neisseriales > Chromobacteriaceae > Aquitalea > Aquitalea sp. Next base: position 8,384 of record NZ_JASLFG010000009.1, on the reverse strand, counting down.
AATAACCTTCCAGCTTGTTTTTGCTATCGTAATCCGGTGTGACGTTGGCCAGTACCCAGTAGTAATTGCCGCTGGCCGTATAGTTTTTGACCACACCAAAGAATTCGCGCCCGGCCTGCAGGGTTTTCCACATCAGGCGGTATACCCCGCGTGGCATGTCCGGATGGCGAATCAGGTTGTGGGGCTTGCCTAGCAGCTCGCTTTCCGGATATTCAGCCAGCTGCATGAATACACGATTGGCATAGGTGATATGCCCAGTGCTGTCGGTCTTGGTGACAATCAGTTCATCGTCTTCCAGCTGCACTTCCCGACTGTTTTGTGGTCTGATCTGGCTCGTCATGGTGGGCTTCCGCAAGAATATCCGTTGAGGATATGTCAATTCAGTAGTTCTACCGAGAACTTTACTTATTTGCGTCGAAATATTTCATGACAGCGATCAGCTTTTTTGATCTTTCCGTCAGAAAGCCGCTGATACCAGCTATAAATCCGCCCACATCCGCAATAGGTTGTGATAATTGGCGGTCAGGGTCACCAGTTCGGCGGTATCGCCAAGCTGCTGGCGCAGTTGGGAAATGGCCATGTCCATATCAAACAGCAGGCTGCGTTTGGCATCGTCGCGGATCATGCTTTGTGTCCAGAAGAACGAGGCGATACGGGCACCGCGGCTAACTGGCTCAACCCGGTGCAGGCTAGTGGAGGGGTAGAGCACCATATCGCCGGCCGGCAGTTTCACACTGTGCAGGCCATAGGTGTCTTCCACAATCAGTTCGCCACCATCGTATTCGTCCGGCTGGCTGAAAAACAGGGTGCAGGATACATCGGTGCGTACCCAGCTTTGGTCAAAGGGGTGGCTGCGCACGGCATTGTCCACGTGATTGCCAAAGTCCATGCCGCCCTGGTAGCAGTTGAACAGGGGTGGGAAAACGGTTTTGGGCAGTGCCGCGGAGAAAAACAGCGTATTGCGTTTGAGCGCGGCTTCCACCATGGCTTGCAGCTCGCGGGCAATGTCCAGATGTTGTGGCAATTGCAGATTGCGTTTGACCTGCGCGGACTGGCTGCCGGCGGTAATGCGGCCATCGGCCCAGTCCGCCTGGCTTAGCAGCATGCGACCATGGGCAAGTTCTTCGGGAGTCAGGACGTCGGGGATATGTAACAGCATGCCGTGTTCGCTTTGTGTTTGGGTGTTAAAACCCTGCACTACTGCCGGTGGCTGATGTGCAGGCATGAAGCACAAATCCTGTCGGCATGTTTCATGTATTCATGCCGACAGGTTGGCTTATTTATCCATATTTATTCATCAATACTTCAGGCCGATGGTCAGTTGGGCTTCGCGCGGGGTTCCCACGGTGGCGTGGCCGGTATAGGCACCGTCGTAATAGGTTTTGTTGGTCAGGTTGTTCAGGTTCAACTGGAAACGATAATGCTTGGTTTCGTAGCTGAGCATGGCATTGCCCACCGTGTAGGACGGCAGATAAAGCGTGTTGGTCTCGTTGGCATAGCGCTTGCCGACATAGGTGGCACCAATTCCACCGGTAATTTCGTCGGTAAATTTGTACGTGGTCCAGATATTGGCAGTGGCGCGTGGGGTGTAACGCGGCATCTTGCCGGTGGTGCTGTTCTGGCCCGGTGCGGCCTTGTCTATCTTCGAATCCATAAAGGTAACGCCGGCAAAGATTTCCCAGCGTTCGGTCAGGCGGCCATTACCTTCCACCTCGATACCGTTGGTATGACGCTTGCCGGAGAGGGTAACTACCGAGGTGTCATCCGGGTCGGTATTGCGCTCATTGGTTTTCTCGATGCGGAACAGCGCGGCCCGCAGGCTGGCATCGCCATCCAGCAAGTCCCATTTGGCACCCAGTTCGATATTGCGGTTTTTCTCCGGGTCTACCTTGGCGGTAGCCTTGTCCAGCGCATAGGTTTCACCAGACGGGTTGAACGAGGTGCCGTAGCTGAAGTAATAGGACTGGGCCATGTCCGGTTGCCAGATCAGGCCGCTGCGCCAGCTCCACACATTATCCGTGCGCGACAGGTCGTAAGTGTTGCTGCTGTTCACGCTGCCATCGGAATTGAAACCACGCACATTGTAGTCACCTTCGAAGCGGTCAAAGCGGGTGCCCAGCACGGCTTTCCACTGGCGGTTCAGCTCGATGGTATCCATGGTGTAGAGCGCAATGTCGCTGGCTTGGAACTTGGTATTGCTGCTGCGGTAGCGTGCCGTATTGATGGCCGTGGACGACACCGGGTTGCCAATGGTGGTGGTGGGCAGGGTGTTGAGCAGGGTGTAGCGGCTGGTATCGGACAGCTCGTAAGTCAACTCCAGCCCGGTCAGCAGAGTATGCCGGATGTCGCCGGTAGAGAAGCGCGTGGTCAGGTCGGTCTGGTTGTTAACCGACTGGTCCACGCCGTCACGCATAGGCTTGCTACGGCGGATCAGGCCGGTGGCGCTGGTGTCGCTGCTGGCCAGGCGCGGGGCCGTGGGGCTGACATCGCGCCAGAAGCGGTTATAGCGCAGCTGGTTGCTCAGCTCGGTGCCATTGCCAAAATCGTGGGTGATCTTGGCGGTGACGATATCGGCGGTGGTTTTTTCGTAGTCGCTGTCAAAACCGTAGAACTTGCTGCGATCCACACTCAGCGGCTGGTGCGTAACCGAGTTGTACGGTACGCCGTAGTCCGGTACGTTATTTTCTTCCTGGTGCATATAGGACAGCACCACCGTGGTGGGTTCGCCCAGGCCGAAGGCCACCGACGGGGCAAAGCCCCAGCGTTCGTTCTTGGCCGAACCACGGTCGCTGCCGTCGTGGGTATCCATCAGGTTAAGGCGTACCGCGGAGTGATCGCCGGTCATCTGGTTGATGTCGGCGGTGACGCGCTGGTAGTCATTGGTACCGATGGTGAGGTCGCCTTCCAGCTTGCTGCCCAGATAGGGCGATTTGCTGACCTGGTTGACCACCCCGCCGGTAGAGCCACGGCCAAACAGCATGGAGCTGGCACCCTTCAGCACTTCCACCTTGTCATCATTGAAGGCATCGCGGTTGTACTGGCCGATATCACGCATGCCGTCGCGATAGGTATCGGTGGCGGCGGAAAAGCCGCGAATCACCACCTGGTCACCGGTCCGGCCGCCTTCGCCTGCCGCAAAGGTGATGCCGGGCACATTGCGCAGTGCGTCTTTCAGCGTGGCCACGCCCTGATCTTGCATCAGCTGCTGGTTGACCACGGTGATGGATTGCGGAATATCACGCAGCTGCTGCTTGGTTTTGCCGATATTGGTGGTTTCGGTCTTATAGGTGTCACGCACCGGGGCTTCGCCCTCTACGGTGACCGTTTCCAGCGTCTGGCCGGTTTCTGCCGCCAGCGCCAGGCTGGGGCTCAAGGCCACAGCCAGCATGCCGACTGCCATGCGGGCGGGTAGTTTGCGCTGCGCCAGGTGAGGCGATTGCTGCAAGCTTTGTTTCATTTAATCCTCTTTTATTGTGTGTCAATCACGGTAGATCACTGCCTTTGCCCCGCCAGAACGCGGCGCAGCCGTCCTCGCATGCTGTGTGGGCAGCATGTGTGGCAGCAGGTAACGGCAGAGGTGGTAACAACTGGCCGCTCACCCCCGTGATGGCCAGTTGTCAGAACAGCGGAAGGCTGTTGTCAGGGTGCTTCGGTCAGAAAACCGATGCGGCTGATGCCGCTTTGCTGAGCGGAAGCCAGCGTAGTGGCCACCAGTTCGTAGCGCACGCTCTTGTCGGCGCGCAGGTTCAGTTCCACCTTGGGGTTGGACTGGACTGCAGCGGTAAAGCGGGCGTCCAGGGCATCCTTGCTGATGGGCTGGTCGTTCCAGAACAGCTCGCCACCGGCATTGATGGACAGGCGGATCTGCTCCGGCTTGTCCTGATGTTCGGCGGCGGCTGCCTGGGGCAGATCCAGCTTCACGCTATTGGTCAGCAGCGGGGCGGTGATGATGAATACCACCAGCAGCACCAGCATCACATCCACCAGCGGCGTGGTATTGATTTCGGCCATCGGCGCGCCAGGGCCTTTGTCAAAACTACCGAACGCCATGGGCAGACTCCGGCTGGGTCAGCAACTGGGCGTGCAGGTCATGGGCAAAATGATCCAGCTGCTGCGACATCACCCGCTGGGTTCGGGTAAAGGCGTTGTAGGCCAGTACCGCGGGAATGGCGGCAGCCAGACCGGCTGCGGTGGCAATCAGCGCCTCACCGATGGGCCCGGCCACGGTGGCGATGCTCACCTGGCCAGCCGTGCCGATGTTCACCAGTGCGTGATAAATCCCCCACACCGTACCGAACAGGCCAATGAATGGTGCTGTCGAGCCTACCGAGGCCAGCAGGGTCATGCCGTTTTCCTGGCGTGCGTTTTCCTGGGCTAGTGCCTTGCGGATGGCACGTGTGACAAATTCGTTCAAATCGCAGGCCTTGCCCAGTGAGCGTTCGGCATGCTGCTGATGGTGGCGCAAGGCCGCCAGTCCTTCGCGGGTGATATGGGCCATGGGTGCCGTGGATGAGACCAGTGCCTGTTCGGCTGCATTCCAGTCCGGTGCATCCCACAGGGCGGTTTCGGCCTGACGGTTAGCCTGACGCAGGCGATAAGTCTGTACCCCGCGCTGCAGGATGAACGACCAGGTCGCAACAGACATAAGAATGAGAATCATGAATGTTGTGATCAGCACAACATCCCCTTGTTGGAAGACAGTCAGTAGCTTCATGGTTTACGCAGGTTCTTCAGGGAAAATTCGACAGGAACGATAAAGGTATAAGGAATGGACTCATCACCACGCTTGGCCGGAATGAATTTCCAGCCGCGTACTGCGGTCAGTGCAGCACGGTCCAGACGGGGAAAGCCGCTGCTGTGCTCCAGCTCTACCGCCACCGGCAAACCCTGTGCGCTGACCTGGACACGCAGACGCACGGTGCCGGTTTCTTCCATTTCAAGTGACAGCGGCGGGTAGGCCGGTTTGGGATTATTCAGATATCCGCCACGGTATAGCGGCTCATGCACTGCCGGTGCTGGTACCGGAGCGGCGGCAACCGGGGCTGCAGGTGCCGCTGCTGTCGGTGCCGTGTTATCAACGGCAGCTGCAGCAGGCTTGATTGCCGGAGCCGTCGCACGGGCAGCCGGTCTGGCGGCTGGTTTCGCTGCAGGTACGGCAGCAGGACGCGCTACTGCGGGCTTGGCCGGTGCACGCTGTTTGTTCTGACTGGGCTGTACGACCGGAGCCGCCGGTGCACTGGGTGCAGCCAGTGTCATTGTCGGCAGGCTGGCCAACTGAGGCAGGATGACCGGTGGCGTACTGGCCAGCCAGCCTGCAATCAGCAGCAGAGCCAGCACATGCAGGCTGCAACTTCCCAGAAAAGCAGCAGAAGGCAGCGCAGCTGAAGAAGATTGGAGTCGGAGGTTCATGCCGAAATGATAATGCAAACAATTATCATTAGCAATTATTAAGAAGAGGCTTTGCCCGGTATCACATCAAACCATGCGCAGGGAAGGGTCGCCTTGTAATCCCCCCGAATGCCTGCATATTGCAAACTGCACGTCTGCATGGCGCAGGCGCATTCAATAGACTGGAACAGAACATGCAGCAGTTTGACGGAACCACCATCGTCTCCGTCCGTCGCGGCGAGCGCGTGGCGCTGGGCGGCGACGGTCAGGTCACCCTCGGCAATATCGTGATCAAGTCCACGGCACGCAAGATCCGCCGGCTATACCAAGGCAAGGTGTTGGCCGGATTTGCCGGCGGTACTGCCGATGCCTTCACCCTGTTCGAACGCTTCGAGGCCAAGCTGGAAAAACACCAGGGCCATCTGGTGCGCTCCGCGGTGGAGCTGGCCAAGGACTGGCGTACCGACCGCATGCTGCGCCGACTGGAAGCCATGCTGATCGTGGCCGACAAGGAAGCCACCCTCATCATCACCGGTAACGGCGATGTGCTGGAGCCAGAGCAGGGTATTGCCGCCATCGGTTCCGGCGGAGCCTTCGCCCAGTCAGCCGCGCGTGCACTGTTTGAAAACACCGAGCTGGATCCTGCCGTGGTGGTGAAGAAGTCACTGGAAATCGCTGGCGACATCTGTATCTACACCAACCAGAACCACCTCATCGAAACGCTGGGAGAAGAAGCCCGGCCGGCTGCCGAATAAGCATTGTTTTCATCCCCACCGATTCACAGGCCGCTGCAGCCCGCATGCAACGGCCGGGAGTAAAGTCATGACCCAAATGACCCCGCAAGAAATCGTTCACGAACTCAACAAGCACATTATTGGTCAGGATGCCGCCAAGCGTGCCGTCGCCATTGCCCTGCGCAACCGCTGGCGCCGCCAGCAGGTGGCAGAGCCGCTGCGCAGTGAAATCACCCCCAAGAACATCCTGATGATCGGACCCACCGGCGTGGGCAAGACCGAAATCGCCCGCCGCCTGGCGCGTCTGTCCGGTGCGCCCTTCATTAAAGTAGAAGCCACCAAGTTCACCGAGGTCGGCTATGTCGGTCGCGACGTGGACACCATCATCCGCGACCTGGTGGAAGTGGCCATCAAGGAAACCCGCGATGCCGCCATCAAGCGCAATCGTGTTCGTGCCGAAGATGCTGCCGAAGACCGTATCCTCGACGTACTGCTGCCGCCGGCACGCACCGCCCCCGGCTTCTTTGGTGAATCACAGGCTGAAGAAAGCAAGCCGGAAGACGGTCACACCCGGCAGAAATTCCGCAAGATGCTGCGCGAAGGCAAGCTGGACGACAAGGAAATCGAAATCGAAGTGGCTGCCCCGCAGTCCAAGATGGAAATCTTTGCCCCGCCCGGCATGGAAGACTTCTCCAGCCAGCTGCAAAACATGTTCCAGGGTATGAACGCCGGCAAGAAAAAGGCCAGCAAGCTGAAAGTAGCCGAAGCCTTCAAACTGCTGATTGACGAAGAAGCCGCCAAGCTGGTCAACGAAGACGAGCTCAAGGCCGAAGCCATGAAGAACGTCGAGCAGAACGGCATTGTCTTCCTCGATGAAATCGACAAGGTCACCAGCCGCTCGGAAGGGCAGGGGGCCGATGTCTCCCGCGCCGGCGTGCAGCGCGACCTGCTGCCGCTGGTGGAAGGCACCACCGTTTCCACCAAGTACGGCATGGTCAAGACCGACCACATCCTGTTTATTGCCTCCGGTGCCTTCCAGCTGTCCAAACCGTCCGATCTCATCCCGGAACTGCAAGGTCGCCTGCCCATCCGGGTAGAGCTCTCCTCGTTGTCGGTGGATGACTTCGTGCAAATCCTCACCAGCACCGACGCCTGCCTCACCCGCCAATACCAGGCACTACTGGCTACCGAAGGTGTTGAACTGGTGTTTGAGGAATCTGGCATCCGTCGCCTGGCCGAGATCGCCTGGCAGGTGAACGAAAAGACCGAAAACATCGGCGCGCGTCGTCTGTATACCGTCATGGAGAAACTGCTGGAAGAAATCTCCTACGACGCCAAGTCCGGCAGCTGCCAGATCGATGCTCACTATGTAGATGGCAAGCTGGACATGCTGTCCCAGCGTGAAGACCTGGCCCGTTACGTACTGTAAGGCCGTATCTGCTTCCACAAAGAACAGCGCCCATTGGGCGCTGTTCTGTTTTATGGCGGCAGAAAAATGAAAAATGCGTATAAACAGCGAAATGATTTGCTGATTTGACCATCCTGCACGATTTTCCTGCCGGAAAATCCCGGTAGTGGCTAGCAAATGAAGGGGTATCAACATCGACATTCAATTTGTTTCAGTTTTTATTCCGTTTTAAATCAAAGGCCTGTGGTGAAATCTGTAAAAACAACGCATTTTTTGAAAATAAGGTGTTGACGAGGGTAGGGCAGGGCGGTATAGTTCGCCTCCTCAGCAGACAACGCAGCGACGGAAACGAAACGCAGCGACCTGCACCGCTCTTTAAAAAACAGAATAACCGATAGGTGTGAGTGCTTGGCGAAAGCCAAATACTTGCACTGCAAGACAAGAAATACTTGTTATTTTCTTTGATCTTGCGTGCCAGAAAATTTGCTATGAGATTGAACTGAAGAGTTTGATCCTGGCTCAGATTGAACGCTGGCGGCATGCTTTACACATGCAAGTCGAACGGTAACAGGGAGCTTGCTCCGCTGACGAGTGGCGAACGGGTGAGTAATATATCGGAACGTACCCAAGAGTGGGGGATAACGTAGCGAAAGTTACGCTAATACCGCATACGATCTAAGGATGAAAGCAGGGGACCGCAAGGCCTTGTGCTCCTGGAGCGGCCGATATCTGATTAGCTAGTTGGTAGGGTAAAAGCCTACCAAGGCATCGATCAGTAGCTGGTCTGAGAGGACGACCAGCCACACTGGAACTGAGACACGGTCCAGACTCCTACGGGAGGCAGCAGTGGGGAA
>NZ_JASLFG010000053.1:0-23209 GCF_030150775.1 Aquitalea sp. | reverse complement strand
TTTCCCCTGATCTTATCTATGTAGACTTGGCGATCTCTGCGGGCAGTCTGATTAAAATTCAGACTTTACCCATTACTGATTCAGTCCATTCTTTTGGAATGGCCACCAGCTGCGCTGATTATGGGGAGCAGTTTGCGCGGGTGTCAACGGGGTTTATTCATTGCCTCGCAATTTATTTTTTGTGTTGTCAGTGGGCTGCCCCAAGGGCTTGTGCACGTTGCTGGCGCAGCGTGGCATCTTGTTCTATAACTTCCTGCCAGCCTTGAAGATTTTTCTCCACAATGCCTGCCAGCGCCGCAATCCAGTGCGGGTTGTCATTCAGGCAGGAGATGTATCGGAATTCACCACCACCGGCCTGCTGGAAGCTATGTTTACCTTCCATGGCTATTTCTTCCAGAGTCTCCAGACAATCCCCAACAAACCCCGGGCAAATTACATCCAGTGATTTGCAGCCTTGCTTGCCTAATTGCTCGAAAGTGGCGCTGGTATAGGGTTGCAGCCATTCGGCCCGGCCAAAGCGACTTTGGAAACTGATGACATATTGCTCCTTGGGCAGCCCCAGGCGCTCGGCCAGCAGGCGACCAGTTTTCAGGCATTCGCAGTGGTAGGGGTCGCCCTTGTCCAGGGTGAAGCGCGGCACGCCGTGAAAGCTCATCAACAGTTTTTCCGCACGGCCATGCTGTTGCCAATGCGCCTGCACGCGCTGCGCTAGTGCATCGATATAGGCCGGGTCGTCGTGAAAATGCCGGACGGTCCGCAGCTCGGGCATGTTGCGCAGTTTCATCAGCACCCGGAATACCTCATCCAGGGCGGTGGCGCTGGACGAGCCGGCATATTGCGGATACAGAGGCACCACTAGCAGCTTGTCCACGCCCTGGGCACGCATTTGCTGGATGACCGATTCCACCGAGGGCTGGCCGTAACGCATGGCGTAATCCACCACCACATTGCGCAAGCCGCGCTCGCCCAGCAGGCCCTTGAGCAAGGTGGTTTGCTTGCGGGTATTCACCAGCAGGGGCGAGCCATCCTGGCTCCAGATGCTGGCATATTTCTCCGCCGACTGTTTTGGCCGGGTATTGAGGATGATGCCGTTGAGAATCAGCCACCAGATGGCCTTGGGTATTTCGATGACACGCGTATCCGACAAAAACTGCTTGAGGTAGGGACGGACTGCCTGACCGGTTGGCGCTGCGGGGGTACCCAGATTAATCAGCAGAATGCCGGTTTTGGCCTGGCTGTCATGAGAGAAGGGTGGTTCTGGAAGGTATCCGGACATGGGGTTCTCGCTACCTGTTCGGGTGAAAACTGCCGGCAGGATGGCCGGCAGTCAGGGTGTGGTTCTGTTTCTTTGTCTTGCGGGTGGTTCAGTCTTCCCGGGCGGGTACCAGTACGGTACGGTTGCCATTGGTTTCCATGGCGGAGACCAAACCGGCGCTTTCCATCTGCTCGATCAGCCGTGCGGCGCGGTTGTAGCCGATGCGCAAGTGGCGTTGTACCGAGGAGATGGATGCCTTGCGGGTTTTCACCACGATGGCCACGGCCTCGTCGTACAGCGGGTCGGCTTCGCTGCCGCCATCCGCCTCGCTGGCCGCCGCCGCGCTGCCCTCATCGGCTTCGGCCTGGCCGCTGAGAATGCCTTCGATATAGTCCGGTTCACCGTTGGCTTTGAGGAATTCCACTACATGATGGACTTCATCGTCGGCCACAAAGGCACCATGTACCCGATTGGGGTAGCCGGATCCTGGTGGCAGGTAGAGCATGTCGCCCTGTCCCAGTAGTGCTTCAGCACCCATCTGGTCGAGAATGGTGCGGCTGTCTATCTTGCTGGATACCTGAAAGGCAATCCGCGTCGGGATGTTGGCCTTGATCAAGCCGGTTATCACATCCACTGACGGGCGCTGGGTGGCCAGAATCAGGTGAATGCCGGCGGCGCGCGCTTTTTGGGCCAGACGGGCAATCAGTTCTTCAATTTTTTTGCCGGCTACCATCATCAGGTCGGCCAGCTCGTCGATCACCACCACAATCAATGGCAATGTATCCAGCGGCTCCGGGGTTTCTGGGGTCAGGCTGAAGGGGTTGGGAATCTTCTCGCCGGACTTTTCCGCATCCTTGATCTTCTGGTTGTACCCGGCCAGATTACGAACGCCCAGTTTGGACATCAGCCGGTAGCGGCGTTCCATCTCGCCCACACACCAGTTGAGCGCATTGGCAGCCTGCTTCATGTCGGTGACCACCGGGGCCAGCAGATGCGGAATGCCTTCGTAGACCGACAGTTCCAGCATCTTGGGGTCGACCATGATCAGGCGGACTTCCCGCGCGGTGGATTTGTACAGCAAGGACAGAATCATGGCATTGATGGCCACTGATTTGCCCGAACCAGTGGTGCCGGCCACCAGCACGTGCGGCATCTTGGCCAGATCCACCGTTACCGGCTGACCGGCGATGTCCTTGCCCACGGCAATGGCCAAGCGCGAGCTCATGTTCTGATAGCCATCCGAACCGATAATTTCCGACAGGCGCACAATCTGGCGCTTAGGATTGGGCAATTCCAGGCCCATATAGGTTTTGCCCGGAATGGTTTCCACCACGCGCACTGAGACCAGGGACAGGGCGCGGGCCAGGTCTTTCATCAGGTTGACAATCTGTGCGCCTTTGACGCCGACGGCAGGTTCGATTTCATAGCGGGTAATCACCGGGCCTGGGTAGGCGGCAATCACTTTGACGTCCACGCCAAAGTCGGCCAGCTTGCGTTCGATCAGACGCGAGGTGTACTCCACGGTTTCGGCTGATACCGGCTCGTGCTGGTCTTTGGGGGCTTCCAGCAGGCTCAGGCCCGGCAGCTCGCCGCTGTTCGGGTCGGCAAACAGCGACTGCTGCACCGGCTTTTGCGCTTTGGGCGACACCGGAATCTCGGCCGTTGTGGCTTCAATGCGGACCGGAGGCTTGTCTTCCTGCTTTTTCTTTTCGCTGCTGACTTTGACTTCACGCTGCTGGGCGGTTTCGCGGCCGATTTCCCTATCCTTGCGCGCTTGCCAGCTGTGCCATAGTTTCAGCACACCATCTTCCAGCGTGCCACCGATTTTTTCCATGATGTCCAGCCAGGACAAGCCAGTAAACAGTGAAAAGCCGATTGCCCCGGTAACCGATAGCAGCAGATAGGCACCAGACTGCCCCAGACCATGGCCCAGTGCCTTGCCCAGCCAGTGCCCCAGCATGCCGCCCGGTGCCAGTGGCAGATTCAGTTGTTTGCCGGAAAGTACGATGCCTTCCACGCTGGAGCTGGACAGCAGCAGCAGAAAGAAGCCACCCATGGCAGCCAGCGTCATCGGATTCAGGCGGAAACCCAGGGTTTCCATGCGACGATAACCCCAGGCGATGGCAACCAGGCAGAACACCACCAGCCACCAGGCTGACAAGCCGAAGATATAAAGCAGCATGTCGGACAGCCAGGCGCCAAAGGCACCGCCGTAGTTGCGCACCGTGGGGTCGGATGAGCTGTGCGACCAGGAAGGGTCTTGTGGTGAATAGCTGGCCAATACCAGTACCAGGTAGACCGCAGCCACCGCCATCAGCAACCACCATGCCTCACGCAGCAGGCTGGCAAGCTTGGGGGGCAATGGTGTCTGGCTGTTCTTGACGACGGCCTTTCTTTTGAAAAGTCGCATTTTTCTCGTTTAAGGCTATGACAGGGGGTGATTATAGCCTGACAAGGCAGCTTGGCGTGTTGGCAGTTGTCTGCAGCACGCTTGCGTCCAGCATCAGGCCGGGTACAGTGCGCCCAGGACTCTGAGCCCGGATGCGCCGGTAACTTCCGGCAGGTTGGCGGGTAGCCGGTGGCTAAAGCGCCAAGCCAGCCAGGCAAAGGCTGCGGCTTCCACCTGATTTACCGGCAGGCCAAGCTCTGCCGTACTGCGGATGGCAATGCCGGGCATTTGTTGTTGCAGTGCCTGCATCAGCGCCAGATTCATCGCACCTCCACCGCACACGTAAACGCTGGCGGTGCCCGGGCAATGGCGCTGGATATCAAGGGCAATGCTGCGAGCGGTGAGCTGCAGCAAAGTGTGCTGCACATCCCGTGGCGGTATCGCTGGATATGCAGCCAACTGCTGATTAAGCCAGGTCATGCTGAACAGATCTCGGCCCGTGCTCTTGGGGGGGCGCTGCCGGAAGTAGTCATCGGCCAGCATTTGCTGTAGTAGCGCTTGATGCAGCAGGCCGCCAGCTGCCCAGTCACCATTGGCATCATAGGCAGCCCCGGTATGTTGCTGGCACCAGGCATCCAGCAACATATTGCCCGGCCCGCAATCAAATCCGCTTACCGGCAAAGCCTTGGCCAGGCGGGTAAGGTTGCTGATGCCTCCGATGTTCAGAATGACGCGGTTTTCGCTGTCGCTGGCGAAGATGTCCTGATGGAAGGCAGGAACCAGTGGTGCGCCGTGTCCACCAGCGGCTACGTCGCGACTGCGGAAGTCAGCTACCACGTCGATGCCGCAAAGCTCGGCCAGCAGGGCGTGGTTGCCAATCTGCAAGGTGTAACCAGCATGCGGGGCATGCCTGATGGTCTGGCCGTGGCAACCGATAGCCTTGATGGCAGATGTCGGCAGTGCGCAGCTGGCCAGCAACTGGGCTATTACCTCAGCGTAAAGCCGGGCCAGTGCATTGCCCAGTTGTGCTGCACGGTCTAGTTCGTTACTGTCCACTGATTGCAGCGCCAGCACCTGCTGTCGGATGCTGGACGGAAAGGGCAGAAAACGGTCTGCTTCCACATGCGGCCGACCTTGCTCATCCATCGCCAGCAAGACGGCATCCACACCATCCAGGCTGGTTCCAGACATCAATCCTATATAGCGTTCCGTCATTTTCCTACGTCTTTTCATGAATCCGGTTAAGCGATATCCGCCGGCAAGCCTCATGGCGCTGCCGGTTCCGGAGGGCGGCAAAACGTGCTCAGCTTGGCATTATGGCGCATGCAATGATCTTGCCATAGTCATATCGCATTGATGGTTGAGCAGCCGGTAAGTGCAATTTTGCGGTAAGGGCAGCAGTTTGCGATAATTCATCCCGCGATGCATGCCGGCGGCGGCATCGGAAGATACAGGGTTGGTGGAAGCTGATAGTGGACTGGCCAGTTTGGGCGAGGGGCATTGTCATAAGTTCCGCCAGCCGTACTTTTCAATCAAGGTGCTGATATCACCGTCTGTTCCTTGCCTGTTTGACTTTCACTCAATGAAGCTGACCTTGCTGTTGCCCGGCCTGAGCTGGCTGGATGCCCACGATGGGGCTGAAGTTTGTCGAGGCCTGGCTTTGCCAGCCCTTTCCATGTTGCTGGGACGTGGCCATATGCTGCGCCAGGCTCCGACACTCACTGCCTTGTACCAGCAAAGCCTTGGCTTGCACGGCAGCGGTGTCGCTACCAGTTATGCCGTGGCGGCTGGTCTGCCTGCTGGCCACTGGTTATTGGCAGATCCGGTTCATGTCCGTATCGACCGTGATCGCGCCCTGCTGGCAGATGTAGGCGTCATGCGCATAGCGCAGGATGAGGCCGATGCCCTGACTGCCAGCCTCAATCAGCACTTTGCCGAAGATGGCCTACGCTTTCACGCCCTCCAGCCGGGTCGCTGGCTGTTGCAGCTTTCTGATGCTGCCGGTGCGGTATTTACCCCGCTGGCCGATGCGGTAGGGGAAAATGTCAACGAGCACCTGCCAGCCGGCGGAAATGGCCTGCACTGGAGCAAGCTACTGAATGAGATGCAGATGCTGCTATATATCCATGCGGTAAATGATGAGCGCGAGCTGCGTGGCGAACTGTCAGTCAACAGCGTGTGGCTGTGGGGAGAGGGCGAGCCGGCGCTAGAACCTGCCAATGTACCGCGCCCGGATCTGCTGCTTGCTGATGACGAACTGCTCAGGCAGCAGGCAGCAGCCGTTGGCGTGCCCACTGATTCCGCGCCCTATGATGTTGCCGGTTTGCTGGAGCAGATTGGTTCACCTGCCAATATCAGTCATACCCTGCTCGTGCAGGACAGCCTGCTGGCCGCCGCACAATATCGTGATGCCTGGGGCTGGCGCGAGCAATTGCAGCGCATGGAAAACGACTGGTTTGCGCCATTATTGCAGGCATTGAGACAGGGGCAACTCAGCAGCCTGCGCCTGGCAAGTCATGGCCCCGCTGGCATTGATGTCAGCATCAGCCGCAAGGATCTGTGGAAATTCTGGCAGCGGTCACAGTCGCCGGCTGTCCTGTACTGAAAGTGATTATGTCGCGCATTGTTACCCGCAGCGTTCCTGCAGATTGCCATTCCACGCTGTTGGCGCAGGGTTTGAGTCCGCTAATGGCCCGCTTGTATGCCGCCCGTGGCATTACTGGCTCAGATGAGCTGGACTACGGTCTCAAGGCCTTGTTGCCATACCACGACATGAAAAATATTGAGGCAATGGCTTGTCGGCTGGCGGATGCCATTGCCGCCGGCCTGCGCATGCTGGTGGTGGCGGATTACGATGCCGACGGAGCTACAGCTTGCACGGTAGCGGTCAAGGGTTTGTCCATGCTGGGTGGGAAGGTGGACTTTATCGTCCCCAACCGTTTCGAGTACGGTTATGGATTGACCCCAGAAATTGTCGACCTGGCGGCGCAAGGCAAGCCGGACATCATCGTGACGGTGGATAACGGCATCGCCAGCGTGGCTGGCGTGGAACGCGCCCGCGAACTGGGCATCGAGGTATTGATTACCGACCACCACTTGCCGGGTGATGTGCTACCCAAAGCGCTGATCGTGAACCCGAACCAGCCGGGCTGCAGCTTCCCTTCAAAGAACCTGGCCGGCGTCGGGGTCATGTTTTATGTATTGCTGGCCTTGCGCGCGGAGCAGCGCCAGCGCGGCATCTATGCCGGCAAGGCCGAGCCCAATCTGGGCGAGTTACTGGACTACGTGGCACTGGGCACGGTTGCTGATGTGGTTCGGCTGGATCAGAACAACCGCATTCTGGTGGAAAACGGGCTGCGTCGCATGCGAGCAGGCCGCATGGCACCAGGTATTGCTGCACTGTTCCGCATTGCCGGACGTGCGCATTACAAAGCCAATGCTTTTGATCTGGGTTTCACCCTGGGGCCACGGCTGAATGCTGCCGGGCGGCTGGATGATATGAGCCTGGGCATTGCCTGCCTGCTGTCTGGAGATGAAGGCCAGGCCATGACGCTGGCGCAGGAACTGGACCGGCTGAACCGCGAGCGACGCGTTATAGAGCATGGCATGCAAGATGAGGCGCTCGCGGTACTTTCCAGCATCGACCCGGCGGACCGCCACACCCTGGCCTTGTTTAGAGATGACTGGCATCAGGGTGTGGTGGGTATTGTCGCCTCGCGGCTGAAGGAGCGCTTCCACCGGCCTTCAATCGTATTTGCCCCGGGTGATGCCGGGGAGATCAAGGGCTCTGGCCGCTCGATTCCCGGGTTCCATATGCGGGATGCGCTTGATCTGGTGTTCAAGCGCCACCCCGGCTTGATACTGAAGTTTGGCGGCCACGCCATGGCTGCGGGACTGACCTTATCTGCAGCCCGCTTTGCCGAATTCCAGCGGGCATTCGAGCAGGTGGGACGCGAGCTGCTGGATGAAAACCAGCTGACGCGCACAATCGAAACCGATGGCGGGCTGGATGCCAGGGATCTGCATCTGCCATTCGCCGAAGAGCTGGCGGCCGAGGTGTGGGGTCAGGGCTTTCCGGTACCGTATTTCCACGACCGTTTCGCCGTGATGAGTCAGCGCGTGGTGGGCGATAAGCATCTGAAGCTGCGCATTGCCAAGCAAGGCCAGGAGTTCGATGCCATGCTGTTCAATCAGGTGGACTGGCTGCCCGACAACATCAATGCGGTCTACCAGTTGGTTGCTAATGAATGGCAGGGCCGCAAGGAGCTGCAGATTTATCTGCAGCACTGGTCGGCAGCAGAGTGACGCAACCGGCTTATTGGTACAGCGGCTGGCCGATGGCCAGCTGATCTTCACCCGGCAAGACTGGTCGACCCAAGAGGCGAGTCTCAGCCTGCTAGCGTGTCACCCTCGCGCATGTCACTCCCCAGACCGATGGTGATGGAGGCAGGAGCTATCCTGCCGTATCATGTCGCAGGCCAGCAAAACCGGCACGCCCTCATTCTGGCCGGTAACTAAGCTCTCATATCAGCCCCTGTGCCAACATGGCATCGGCAACTCTGACAAAGCCTGCAATATTGGCCCCGCGCACATAACTGATGCGCCCATCCTCCATGCGCCCATGGCTCACGCAGGCGTGATGGATGCCCTGCATGATGGCATGCAGCCGTGCATCCACTTCGCCATGGCTCCAGCTCAGTCGCGCTGCGTTCTGGCTCATTTCCAGACCCGATGTCGCCACGCCACCCGCATTACTGGCCTTGCCGGGCGCATACAGAATGCCGGCGTGTTCAAAAAGTTGTACCGCCTGTAGTGTAGAAGGCATGTTGGCACCTTCCGCTACGCAGCACACTCCGTTGGCAATCAACTGGCGGGCATCGCTTTCGTCCAGCTCATTCTGTGTGGCGCAGGGCAGGGCAACGTCCACCGGCACCTGCCATGGCCGCATCCCACGCAAAAAGGGCAGGCCAAGCCGCGCAGCGTAATCGCTGATGCGGCCGTAATGGCGATTCTTTACATCCATCAACTCCGCCAGCTTGGCCGGAGTGAAGCCTTGTTCATCCAGCACCGTGCCGCTGGAGTCTGATGCGGTCAGTACTTTGGCACCCAGTTCCATTGCCTTGGCAATGGCATATTGCGCCACATTGCCTGAGCCTGACACGCTGACGCGCATGCCTTCCAGCGACAGCCCGCGTGTTTTCAGCATTTCCTGAGCAAAATAGACGGTACCAAATCCGGTTGACTCCGGACGCATCAGTGATCCGCCGAAGCTCAAGCCCTTGCCGGTAAATACACAATCAGCCCTGTTGCCCAGTTTCTTGACCATGCCGGCCATATAGCCCACTTCACGTGCGCCGACACCGATATCGCCGGCAGGAATGTCGGTGTCAGAACCAATATGGCGCTGCAATTCACATGCAAATGCCTGGCAGAAGCGCATGACCTCGCTCGGACTTTTACCCTTGGGGTCAAAATCAGCACCGCCCTTTGCGCCGCCCATTGGCAAGGTGGTGAGTGCGTTTTTCAGCGTCTGCTCAAAGGCAAGAAACTTCAGCACCGACAGGTTGACCGAAGGGTGAAAGCGGATGCCGCCCTTGTAAGGGCCAATGGCCATACTGTGCTGAACCCGGTAGCCGCGATTGATCTGGACCCGCCCGTGATCGTCTGTCCAGCAGATGCGAAACATGATGATGCGTTCAGGCTCGGCCAGCCTTTCCAGCAGGGCTTGCCCGGTGTAGTGTGCGTGCTGTTGCAAGAAAGGAGCGAGGCTGTCGAATACCTCGGTAACTGCCTGCAGATACTCAGCTTGGCCTGGGTTGCGCTGCTGCAGTTGATCAAGCAAGAGTGACATGTCGAACATGGCGATATCTTTGTGCGTTGGTCGATAGAGGCATGAGTGTAGCCAGCAACAACAGGCATGCATCCACCAGGCTGAGCGGGACGAGAAAATCGGAATTAGCCAATAGGAATGATGAAATTTCACCGCATGTTTTACGCCTTGCTGATCCGGGCCGGCAATAAGCTCTCATGAATATGTACAATTTCAAAAATCTCGACTATCCTCGGGAAATTGCTTACTTCTGGTGCAGACAATCATGATTGAACTGGCTGTGGCCATTCTGTTCAGTGGTGCCGCATGCTTTTTGCTAGCGCACTACCGGGCGCAGCGGCAGTACACGCAACATATCCAGCAATGCTTGCAGCGAGAAGCCAGCTTGCAGGCGCGGCTGGATGCGCTACAGGAAAATCTGCTAGCGCTGCATCAGCGGGAAAATCAGCAGCAACAGGAAAACTCCAGCCTGCGACAGCAATTGGCCGAGTCGCAGCAGCAAACTGCCGCACACTGGGCCAGCCGTCAGGAGCAGTCACGTCAACTGGAACAGTCGCGTATCGACATGCAGCAGCACGTTCAGCAATTGCAGCAGCAGGCTGGAGAGCTGATGCGACTGAGCGGGCGCGAGCAAGAACTGCAAACCCAGTTGCAGATGGAGCGGCAGCAGTCAGCGGAAAAACTGGCCCTGCTCAGTGAAGCGCGGGAAGTGCTGGGTAATCAGTTCAAAGCCTTGGCCAGCGATATTCTGGAAGAAAAATCCAGGAGATTTACCGAGCAGAACCAGCAAAATATCGGTGCCATGCTGGGGCCGCTGCACGAACGGATTCAAGGTTTTGGCAAGCTGGTGCAGGACACCTACGACAAGGATTCAAAAGAACGGCTGACGCTGGAGCAGGAATTGCGCCGCCTGCAGGAAATGAATACCCGGCTGAATCAGGACGCCATTGCACTGACTCAGGCCTTGACGGGTGCCAGCAGCAAGACCCAGGGTGGCTGGGGTGAAATGGTTCTGGAGAAAGTGCTGGAAACATCCGGGCTGACGCGTGATAGGGAATACCGGGTACAGGTGTCCGATGTACTGGAAACCGACGACGGTCTCAAGCGCTATCAGCCTGATGTGGTCATCGATCTGCCAGAAGGCAAGCAACTGGTTGTTGATTCCAAGGTCAGCCTGAATGCCTATGTGCGGCATGTCGGTGCCACTGACGAAGCCGCGCGCGAGCAGGCGCTCAAGGCGCACGTGGCAGCCATCCGCCAGCATATCCGCAGCCTGTCCGAAAAGCGCTACCAGGACCTGTACCGTCTCAATACCGTGGATTTCGTATTCATGTTCATTCCGGTTGAGCCTGCTTATCTGCTTGCCGTACAGCATGACATGAGCCTGTTCAACGAAGCGTTCGAACGTCGCATCATGATAGTCGGCCCCTCCACCTTGCTGGCTACCTTGCGCACGGTAGCCAGTATCTGGCGCTACGAATACCAGAATCAGAATGCACAGGAAATTGCCCGCCAGAGTGGTGCCATGTACGACAAGCTGGCTGGCTTTGTCGGCAATATGGAAAAGCTGGGCAAGCAGCTGGACAGCACCCGCGATGTTTTTGGCGATGCCATGCGCCAGCTCTCCAGCGGACGCGGCAATTTGTTGTCCAGTGCCGAACGCTTGCGCAAGATGGGTATCAAACACGGCAAGCAGCTGCCGGCACATCTGCTGACTGATGAGGCAGAGGAGGGTAGCGATGCCTGAGCCGCGGTCGGGGGGTGAAGTATTTCTGCCAAATGGTTAAGATAGCGCCGGTAAAACATGAAGCATGGTCGCAGCCTTGCGGCCTGCATAGCAAACAGGAGTATCAGTATGGTGTTCTTCAAGGTTCCGATGCGCAATTCCAGCGAATGGGAAAAAATGTACGACTTCATCGTGGTGGAGATGAAATCTGCCGATGAGCTGGATGATGTGCTGTCCGCCACGCTGTACGACGTATTTGGCGAATTTGACGACGAGCAGCCGGAACACTGGCAGCCACAACAGCTGACGCTGGAGCAGGCACTTGCATCCGGCTGGCCGATTTTCAGCTATGCCATGTACCTGCGTGAAAAAGACATCGCCTGATCGATCTGCTTGATATGTAAAAAAGCCCTGATGAATCAGGGCTTTTTTTATGATCACCCATCAAGGGCAGGGGTTCGGAATGCGTGCGTGAATGGCTTCCAGTTGATGCAGAACGGTTTCATCCAGCTGGACATGGATACTGTCCAGGTTTTCCTGTAGCTGGGCGAGAGTGGTTGCGCCAATGATATTGCTGGTCACGAAAGGGCGGCTGTTGACAAAAGCCAGTGCCAGTTGAGCCGGACTCAAGCCATGATTGCGCGCCAGTTCGACATAGGCGCGGGTGGCGGTTTCAGCCGCTTCGCTGCTGTATCGGCTGAAGCGCTCAAACAAAGTCAGGCGAGCGGCAGCAGGGCGCTGGCCATCCAGGTATTTCCCGCTCAATACGCCAAACGCCAGTGGCGAATAGGCCAGCAAGCCTACATTTTCACGGCGACTGAATTCTGACAGACCAATTTCATACAGACGGTTGAGCAGGCTGTATGGATTCTGGATGCTGACTACCCGCGGCAAACCCAGGTTTTCGGATGCTTTCAGAAACTGCGCCACACCCCACGGGGTTTCATTGGACAGACCAATGGCACGGATTTTACCCGCCACGATAAATTCCTTGAGGATGGACAGCGTTTCCTCGATGGGCGTACTACCTGCAGGATCATCTTGCCAGGGGAAGCCCAGCGTGCCAAAGGTATTGGCCGTGCGGTCCGGCCAATGGAGCTGGTAGAGATCAAGATAATCCGTTTGCAAGCGCCGCAGGCTGTCGTCCAGTGCCTGAGTCAGGTTCTTGCGATCAAAATGTGGTTGGCCATCACGAAAATGGCTGGGGCGTTTCGGGTCGGTTGCCGGGCCGACAATTTTGCTGGCAAGAACGATACGGTCACGCTGGCCAGTTTTTTTCAGCCAGCTGCCAATATAGGACTCAGTCAGCCCCTGGGTTTCCGGACGTGGCGGCACCGGATACATCTCAGCGGCATCCAGCAGATTCACGCCATGTTCGAGAGCCAGGTCGATCTGGCTATGCGCCTCGGCCTCGGTATTCTGTTCCCCCCAGGTCATGGTGCCCAGGGCAATCACGCTCACCGACACATCAGTGTCGCCCAGCTTGCGATATTGCATGATTCTTGTCTTTCAATACGGTGGATGGGGTAGTACATGGTACTGATACGAACGATAACTGAGAAGCTATATATCGCCATATGTAAAGCACGGGTGGTGCTTACTTTAGTTCGCATAATATATATTATGTCAAATAAAGAATGGATTCAGGACGAGCAGATGCATGGTTAACAGAACTGCATTTGTGACAACAACCGCTCAATATTGCTCAGGCGGTACGGTATTCGATTCAATCCTGCTCAGTAGCGACGCAAACATTGCAGCATAAGCAGAGTCATCGTGTATTAGGCAGAACATGCAGAATCAAACAGCAAGACCATCTGATGTCTGCGGTCTGTGGTTTTTCCTTGCTGCCAAAGCGGCGAAACTACGGCTTACCGTGAACGATCTGCCGACAGGCGCTCCATGGCGGCTGAGACGGCCTGTCGATATGAAAGTGCCGGATTCTTGCGCTGCTCAAACTGTACCAGTCGCGTAGCACGTGCGGAGTCGCCCATGCAGGCCCTGACGAGGCCGCTGAAACCTGGCGATCCCAGCGATCCAGCCAGCAGAGCTGACCTTGCATGCCCTCGCTGTCGCCGTGCTGTAATCAGGTAAAACAGGACCCACACTGCGATAATGAGTAGAAAGAATAGCCAAGCTGAATGCATGTTCTGATTTGACCCTTGTGGTTTGAGATGGCTGGCATCTACCCTCTTTGCTAGCCATGTTTGCTGATTCAATTAGAAGATCATGCTGGATGCGTAAGGTTCCTGAAGTAATGTATGCGCAGGTATTTTTGGCGTTATAATTCATCATTATCCACATAATGTTGATATTTATTTAAATGATTATTGATAAATGTGCTGTTTCTTGCCGCACTCCGGCTAAGTCTTGCTGGGGCTGGATATGAGTTTCCCTACTCTGACTTTCTTTCCCGGGCCTGAAGATGCGGATGCTACAGCTGTTGACTGGCAATGGAATCCGGCTGCCCACGGCTGGAATCGTCAGCACGGTCACTGCCTGATAGATGCTGGTTCGGATGTCGAGGCCGTGCGGACTTGGCTGAAAGAATATCGTGACCGCCCTCGTACGCTAGACTCATATCGCAAGGAGGCCGAGCGTTTCCTGTTGTGGTCGGCAATGAAGCGTGGCAAGAACCTGTCGGACATCAACCGGGATGATGTGCTGGAATACGGCTTGTTTCTGCGTAATCCGGATATCAGCTGGTGCGGGCCAACCAGGCCACGCCAGCATCCTGAGTGGAAACCTTTTGCCAAGTGGTCTGACGGAAAACATGGTCTGGCCGCATCGTCCTGTGCCCAGGCGCATGTCATTTTGTCTAATCTGTTCAATTATCTGGTCGAGGCCGGTTATCTGAGTCGCAATCCCTTTGCACTCAAGCGCGGGCGCTCTATGACAGCCCGTGCCATCCATGACGAGCGCCTGCTGGAAAAAGACACAATCGACTATCTGTTTTTGTGGCTGGAGTCCTTGCCGGCAGAAACAGTGCGCGAAAAGCAGCATGCTGAACGGACCTTGTGGATTGTCTCGCTGTATTACTACACCGCAGCTCGCTTGCGTGAGATTCCATCGGCGCGCATGGCTGATATCAGGCTGATTCGCGGCAACTGGTGGTTTCGGGTGATGGGTAAGGGAGAGAAAGAAGGCCTGGTACCGGTGCCGCAAGCTTTGCTAGAGGCAGTGCAGCGATATCGTCGCTTCCTGGGGCTGTCTCCCCTGCCCTCTCCTGGCGAAACCACTCCCCTGGTATGCAGTGTCTATGGGAAACTAAGTCCGATCAGTGCAGCATCCCTGCATAAGATCATCAAGGCTACCATGAAGGCGGCGGCAGATGATGCACGAACGGGCATGCGCCTGCAGATTGCGGCGAATCTTGAATATGCGACGACGCACTGGTTGCGCCACAGCTCGGCTTCGCATCAACTGGAAGCTGGTCTGCCCTTGCTGACTGTCAGTCAGAACTTGCGCCATGCGCAGATTGAAACCACACGTCGCTATCTGCACACCGAGGATGATGACCGGCACCAGGCCACGGTCAACTGGCGCGGCCCGCGCTCAGCCCTTGATGATGTCCAGTAGGCAAGTAGCAAAAGAAAAAGGCCCTGACGGGCCTTGGTGGTGCATGTGCGCGTGTCAGACGCTCTCTACATCGCTCTGCACTTCGCTCTCGCTAAGGATTTCCTGCGCCCAAACCACGGCTTCCATATAAACGCTGTTGACCTGATCAAGATCCACAGACATTGCTTCCGCTAGCAGGGTGATCGTGTCGTTGTCGTCCTGCTCGCAGGCCTGGGCCAGTTGTAGTGGCATGGCGAACAGGCCTTTGTTGTGTAGCAGCGCATCGGAAATCATGAAGGGCAGATCAAGCGGCTCCAGCGCTTCAGCCAGCGGCATGCTGAGCAAGTCGCCAAGCAGAGAGAACATGCCGGTGAGAAACAGGTGCTCGGCTTCCAGCTTGTTGCCCCGAATGATGCCAAGCTCTTCCATGAAGTGCGCACGTATCAGCGACTTTTCCAGCAGGGACAGTGTGGCTCCGCTTTCGTTTTCCGAGGTAAACAGCAACAACGACAGCCATTTGAACAAGGCGCTGCGCCCCAGCAGCATCAGGCCATCCTCGATAGTCTGGATCTTGCGTGACAAGCCGTTGACCGGAGAGTTGACGAAGCGCAGTAACTTGAACAGTAACAGTGAGTCCAGTTTGAACTGAGCCTCTATCTCCGTAGTAGGTGCATTGGCGCGCAACAGGCGCATGATTTCCAGCACCCGTCCCTGATTGGCTCCTTCTTTCTGGCTGACCCTGGTTTGCGCGACAGAAAGATAAGAGCCATGAAGCAAGGCAAAGCGGTCACTGTCCTGGGCCCGACGGCATAGGGCCAGCTCTTCTGCCGTATTGATATTGCGTGCCAGCCAGCGGATATGGGGGTAGCGTTGTGGTAATTGTTCCAGCAGCGGGAATAACGCCCGGGTATTGGGTGCGGCAAAGTCCAGCACCAGGTAATCCATACGCTGATACAGTGCAAGTGCGGCCGGGCTGCTACCATAGCGTGCCGGCTCTACCGCAAAGCGCAAACCGGCACTGCGCAGGGTATCCAGCTGCGGCAGCAAATCCTCGGTCAGTTGTTCGCCTTCCAGTAGATCCAGCTGATAAATGGTGCTGCTGGCAGGCAATTCCTGCGCCAGCAGATCATCTAGCGAAGCCAGGGAAACATGAATGAATGCCCGGCGAAACGTCAGCAGGCGAAAGATGTTCATGTTTTTCAGCGTACTGAACAACAGGCGGTCGAAGGTACGGCGATTGGCGGAGTTTCGATTGCCGCTGACGCTATCCTTGACGGTGAACTCGTAAGCGACAATACGTTGCGATTTATCCTGGATAGGCTGGTGGGAAACAAAACCCAGGGTCTGAGGCAGATCCAGCGGTGCGCTGCGGGAGAGGTGATCATCAATTACCGGCGGCGCAACCGGCGCCTCCACGACAGTTGTTGCTGCCTGCTCACCCCGATTGAGCAGCCCGCCAAGTATTTTTTTAAACATGCTTCACTCTCTGACTTGCTGACGTGTACTGGTTGCAAACTGGCCTTAAAGGCAGCTACGCCCTGATCATGACAGTGTAGTCAGTAATGTAGCTGGCGGACAATCGCATCTGCAGCCCACAGGCGATTTTTTACAGTAGACAACCCTTCTTGTTGATGCGGCTCAAACTACCGGCAGCCAGCATTGGTCAACAAAAACACCGGCAAAAAAAGGCGTGAGCAGGCGTTCGGCATCGTTCTCAAGATTGACCACCTGTGGGCTGAGCAGCCAGCTGTCCACCAGGCCACAAATCATCGAGTGCAGACAGCCCGATGCGCAATGCAGGTTAAGGCCGGGGCGCACCTGCCCCATTTCGGCGGCCTGTTCGAGGATGGCCTGCAGATTGCCCAGTTTTTCCATCAGCCAGGTGCGATCCATCAGATGGGAGTTTTTCATCTCCCCTACATACTCGCAGCGCAGGTTGATGATGCCGACAACCCGGGCAATGCGTGGAGTGGTAGTAACCAGCCGCAGTACGCCGCAACTGTGTTGCCACAAGCGTTGTGCCGGGCTGAGGCCTGGGCTGTGGCCTTCTTCCAGCAACACTTTCATCATTTCTTCAAATGGCGGAAAGGCGCGGTCGCACATGGCATTGAACAGGTCAGCCTTGTTGTCGAAGTGCCAGTAAATGGCTCCTCGGGTGAGTCCTGCATGTTCGGCTATGCCGGCCAGCGTGGTTTTACTGACGCCCTGCTCCCAAAACAGATGCTCTGCAGCATCCAGCAGCAGGTGACGCGTCTTGTCAGCTTCTTCTTTAGTCTTGCGTGCCATCGTGTCATCAATCCGGAAAGATGGCCGGATACATTGCCCGGCCATTCAGATAGGCCGGCATTATTGCACGCGCAGTGCAAGCTTGCCGGCCTGCAGTGGTTTAGCTGCCTTGCTTGTCCTGCTCTAGCAACTGCCAGCCACCACCTAACACCTTGTACAGGGTTACCAGATTGGATGCCTGCGACAGCTGGGTGCTGATGAGGTTTTGCTGGGCCGAGTACAGGGTGCGTTGCGCCACCAGCAGCGTCAGATAGCTGTCGACACCCACCGTGAAGCGGGCCTCGGACAGCTGCAGGCTGCGCTGGCTGGAGTTGACCAGCGCCTGCTGCGCCCGTAGCTGGGTACCGACGGTGCCACGCACTGCCAAGGCATCCGAGACTTCGCGAAAGGCGGTCTGGATGGCTTTTTCGTACTTGGCGACCGTGATGTCACGCGCCACCTTGGCCGAATCAAGATTGGCACTCAGGCTGCCGGCATTGAAGATGGGCAGATTGATGGACGGGCTGAAGGTCCACGTGCCACTGCCGGCCTTGAACAGCTCGGACAGATTGCTGGAGCTGGCCCCGGCACTGGCGGTGAGGCTGATGCTGGGGAAGAACTTGGCACGTGCGGCACCAATATTGGCATTGGCAGCCTTCAGGTCGTGCTCGGCTGCCTGTACGTCCGGGCGACGTTGCAGCAGCTCGGAAGGCAGGCCGGCTGGAAGATCCGCCAGCTTGCCCTGCGTAGACAGCGTCCCTCCCTTCAGGATGTCATCCGGCACCGCGGCACCCACCAGCAGGGTCAGTGCGTTCTCATCCTGCGCTACCTGGCTGACATAGCCAGCCTGATCGGACAGTGCCGATTGCACGGTGGTTTCGGCATCGCTCAAGTCAAGCTCGGTGGCGGCACCCACTTCCAGCTTGCGCCGCGTCAGCTCAAGTGAAGCCTGCTGCGACTTGACGGTTTCGTCCGCCACCTTCAGGTGCTGGCGATCGGCCAGCAGCGTCAGGTAGGCATTGGCCACTTCGGCCACCAGTGAAATCTGCGTGCTGCGGCGGGTTTCTTCCAGCGAGAAGTAGTTTTCCAGTGCCTGTTGCTTCAGGCTGGACAAGCGGCCAAACACATCCAGCTCGTAAGCACTGAAACCGATGCCTGCGCTGTAGCTGTGGCTGATATAGGCGCTGCCGGTGGTGCTGGAATTGGCCGATACGCGCTGATTGGTACCGCTGCCGCTGGCGCTGATGGATGGAAACAGGTCTGCCTTGGTGATCTGGTACTGCGCTCGCGCAGTTTCGATATTCAGGGCCGCCACGCGCAGGTCGCGGTTGTTTTCCAGGGTCAGGCGAATCAGCTGCTGCATGGCCGGGTCGGTGAAAAATTGCTGCCAGGCCAGTTGTTGTGCCGCGGTGCTGCCAGCCTTGTCTGCCGGCACCCCCTGATAGGCTGGGCCGGTCGGCCACTGCGCAGCCACCGGAGAAGCTGGCTGCTGGTAAACCGGAATCAGCGAGCAGCCGGCCAATGCGCTGGCCAATGCGCTGGCCAATATGCTCAGACTAAAAATCTTGATGAGTCGGGACATTACAGGCCCTCCTTGCTGATGCCATGCATGTCGTCGGCCAGCTTTTTCGGCGGGAAACGACGGCGGACGACCACGAAGAATACCGGGACCAGGAAAATCGCCAGTACGGTGGCGGAAATCATGCCACCCATTACGCCGGTACCAATGGCGTTCTGGCTGCCGGAACCGGCACCGTGGCTGATTACCAGCGGCAGAATACCCAGGATGAAGGCCAGCGAAGTCATCAGGATGGGGCGCAAACGCATGCGCACCGCTTCCATGGTGGCGGCAATCAGTTCCTTGCCGTGTTCCTGTTGTTCCTTGGCAAATTCCACAATCAGGATGGCGTTTTTGGACGCCAGGCCGATGGTGGTCAGCAAGCCAACCTGGAAGTACACGTCATTGGACAGGCCGCGCAGGCTGGCTGCCAGCAAGGCGCCAATCACCCCCAGCGGCACCACCATCATCACCGAGAACGGAATCGACCAGCTTTCATACAGCGCAGCCAGGCACAGGAACACGATCAGCAGCGAAATGGCGTACAGCGCCGGTGCTTGCGAGCCGGATAGACGCTCTTCATACGACAGACCGGTCCATTCGTAGCCAATACCTGCCGGTAGTTGCTTGATCAGGCTCTCCATTTCGGTCATGGCAGTACCGGTACTTACCCCGGCGGCAGGGGAACCCTGGATTTCCACCGAAGACTGGCCGTTATAGCGTTCCAGTCGCGGCGAGCCGAAGCCCCAGTGCGAGCTGGCAAAGGCCGAGAACGGCACCATGGTGCCCGTGGTGTTGCGTACATACCAGTTGGCCAGATCTTCCGGCGACATGCGGAATGGCGCATCACCCTGCAGATACACCTTCTTGATGCGGCCACGGTCGATGAAGTCATTGACGTAGCTGGAACCGATGGCTGTGCTCAGCGTGGTGTTGATGTCGGACACCGACACTCCCAGCGCATTGGCCTTTTCATGATCCACATCCAGCAGGTATTGCGGGTTGTCGCTCAGGCCGTTTGGACGCACGCCAGTCAGCAGCGGGTTCTTGGCTGCCATGCCCAGCAACTGGTTGCGCGCAGCCATCAGCTTGTCATGGCCCAGACCAGCGCGGTCCTGCAGTTGCAGGTCGAAACCGGAGGCATTGCCCAGCTCCATTACAGCTGGCGGGGCGAAGGCAAAGATCATCGCGTCGCGAATCTGGCTGAATGCACCCATGGCGCGGCCGGCTACTGCTTTCACGGTCAGGTCGGGGCTGTTGCGCTGATCCCACGGCTTGAGCTGCACAAAACCCAGACCCATGTTCTGGCCACTGCCGGCAAAGCCGAAGCCGGATACGGTAAACAGCGAGCTGACGGCCGGGTCGCCCAGGAAGTGCTTCTGTACTTGCAGCAGAGCGGCATCGGTACGTTCCTGGGTGGCGCCCGGCGGCAGTTGCACCTGGGTGAACAGGATGCCCTGGTCTTCTTCCGGCAGGAAGGAAGTGGGCAGGCGCATGAACAATACCGCCATGGCGATGATGATGCCGGCGTAGATCACCATATAGCGCAGGCTCTTGGTCAGCATGCGCGATACGATGCCCTGATAGCGTTCGTTATTGCGGTCAAACGTACGGTTGAACCAGCCGAAAATGCCGGTGTATTCGTGACCGACTCCATGGCCCTTCTCCACCGGCTTGAGCAAGGTGGCGCACAAGGCCGGGGTCAGCACCAGGGCCACCAGTACTGACAGCGCCATGGAGGACACCACGGTGATGGAGAACTGACGGTAGATCACCCCGGTAGAGCCGCCAAAGAAGGCCATCGGCACGAATACTGCCGCCAGCACCAGCGCAATGCCGATCAGCGCACCGGTAATCTGGCCCATGGATTTGCGGGTGGCCTCGCGCGGTGGCAGGCCCTCCTCGCTCATCACCCGCTCCACGTTTTCCACCACCACGATGGCATCATCCACCAGCAGGCCAATGGCCAGCACCAGGCCGAACATGGTCAGTGTGTTGATGGAGAAGCCGGTGGCGGCCATCACGCCAAAGGTACCCAGCAGCACCACCGGAACGGCAATGGTGGGAATCAGCGTGGCGCGGAAGTTTTGCAGGAAAACATACATCACCACAAACACCAGGCCAATGGCTTCAATCAGCGTCTTGACCACTTCTTCGATGGAGATCTTCACGAAGGGGGTGGTGTCATACGGGTAAACCGCCTTCACACCCTTGGGAAAGTAGGACGACAGCTCGGCCACCTTGTTGCGCACGGCTTGGGCGGTATCCAGCGCATTGGCACCACTGGCCAGCTTGATGGCCACGCCGGTGGCTGGCTTGCCATTGAACAGCGCCTTGGTGCGGTAGGTTTCCGCGCCCAGCTCGATACGCGCCACGTCCTTCAGCAGCACGCGCGAGCCGTTGGTATTTACCTTCAGCAGGATCTTGCCAAACTGCTCGGCACTGGACAGACGGGTCTGCGCCACGATGGTTGCGTTCAGCTGCTGACCCGGCTTGGCCGGCAGGCCGCCCAGTTGGCCGGCAGATACCTGGGCATTCTGCGCGGTAATGGCAGTGGATACGTCCGAGGCAGTCAGCTGGTAGCTGTTGAGCTTGTTCGGGTCCAGCCACACGCGCATGGCGTATTGCGAGCCGAACAGCGTCACCTCACCCACGCCATTTACCCGGCTGAGCGAATCCTGCAGGTTGCTGGAGACATAGTCACCCAGATCGGTGCCGTTCATGCTGCCGTCTTCGGAGACGAAACCCACCACCATCAGGAAGTTACGCGCCGACTTGGTGACGGTAATACCCTGCTGCTGAACTACGGTGGGCAGCGATGCGGTTGCCGATTGCAGCTTGTTTTGCACCTGCACCTGGGCCGTGTCCGGATTGGTGCCGGCATCAAACGTCATGGTAATGGTGACGGCACCGGTGTCGTCACTGGTGGAGCTCATATAGCGCAGGTGATCGATACCCTGCATTTTCTGTTCGATCACCTGTGTGACACTGTCTTCCACCGTTTTGGCCGAAGCACCCGGGTAAGTGGCGTTAATGGCGATCTGCGGCGGTGCAATGGCCGGATACTGGGATATCGGCAGGCTGCGGATCGACAACAAACCCGCCAGCATGATCACGATGGCGATCACCCAGGCAAAGATTGGCCGGTCGATAAAAAATTTGGACATGAATCTTTTCCTGGTTTACTTGGCGGCGGAGGCGTTGGTCTTCAGTGCTTCGGGTTTGACAGTGGCACCGTCCTGCACTTTCATCAGCCCCTCTACCACAATGCGCTCACCCCCTTGCAGGCCGCCATCCACCAGCCATTTGTCACCAATGGTCTGACTTACCTTGATGGTGCGGGCATGTACCTTGTCGGTCTGATCAACCACCATCACGATGGCATCACCCTTCTGGTTGCGACTGACTGCAGGCTGCGGCACCAGCAGTGCGTTATGACGCAAACCCTGCTCCAGCCGAGCGCGTACAAACATGCCAGGTAGCAGCTCGCTATTGGGATTGTCGAATACGGCACGCAGGGTAACCATGCCGGTGGTGGAATCCACGGTGATATCGGAGAACTGCAGCTCGCCGGTCTTGGCGTATTCGCTGCCATCTTCCAGGATCAGCTTCACCTTGGCCTTGCCCTGCTGGTTTTGCAGTGCGCCCTTGGCAAAATCGCGGCGCAGATGCAGCAAGTCGGTACTGGACTGGGTCATGTCCACATAGGCAGTCGACAGTTGCTGCACGGTAGCTAGTGCAGTGGTCTGGCTGGCGGTTACCAGCGCACCGGCGGTTACACTGGATTTGCCAATGCGTCCGCTTACCGGGGCGGTGATACGGGTGTAGGCCAAATTGATGCGGGCGGTTTCCACCGCTGCCTTGGCGGTAGCCAGATCGGCACGCGCCTGCAGCAGCGAAGCACGGGCGTCGTCATTATCCTGGCTGCTGATGGCCTTGATTTCCGCCAGCTGTGCATAACGCTTGGCTTTCAGCTCGGCTGAGGTCAGTGTGGCTTCGGCCTTGGCCTGACTTGCCTGTGCCGACTGATAAGTGGCCTGATAGCTGTCGGGATTGATCTGATACAGCACCTGGCCGGCCTTGACATCACTGCCCTCTGTAAACAGGCGCTTCTGGATGATGCCGCCTACTTGTGGGCGGATTTCGGCCATGGTGAAGGCGGAAATACGGGCTGGCAGCTCACGGCTGATTACCGTGTCTTGTGGTTGCAGAGTCAATACGCCAACACTGGCTGGGCCGGGTGCCGGCATGGCGGCATTTTGCGACTGGCCGCAACTGCTCAGTGTGGCAGTCAGGAGCAAAGCGGCAACAGCCTTGAGCGCGGGTGAAGCTTGCTTGATGTGCATAAACATTCCAGAGCTTGATTTTATGGGAACTGCGCAGAGCCAGTGCAAGGCTGCTCCGCGGACAGTGCGGTCATTTTAAATACATACGCGCTTGTATGCTTGACTTTTTCACGGTAAAGACTGGTAAAGCATAGTCAAACTTCCGAACTGTCATGCAGAAGGTACTGGCGTTACGTGTATTAATTAAGTGGATAGTCAGCTCATCTATTAACAAGTATTAACAAAAATGGCATTTCCACCACACTACGTATGTATACTTAGTAATTTTTCGGACAATTTGCG
>NZ_JASLFG010000051.1:0-18339 GCF_030150775.1 Aquitalea sp. | reverse complement strand
TTTTCCAGCAGCGGATGGTTGAGCAGCCGGTCTACCGAGGGCAGGCGGGCATACAGGTTTTTCAGCGGCATGACATGTGTTTTCAGAAGCGGGAATAACGATAGAGCAGGTAGAGCAGGCCCACCAGCAGCAGATTGCCGGCCAGCCAGCCCAGCAGGTGCAGCAACTGGCTACGCCGGCTGGTTGCGGGTTCGCAACGCTGGCGGTGCAAGGTGTGGGCAATGCATTGCCAGCCGTTCCAGGTGGCTTCGGCAATATCAGCCGGCAGGGACAGCAGTTTGCTGTCGTGGCGCGAGTCGCTGGTGTGCATGACATTCTCCTGCGAAGTGGGTGTTTCCATTGTGGATACTAGCCGAGTGCGGACAGCAATGGATAGTGATGTGTGATCTGCACGTATAATGCCGCCATGACTCAAGAAACCATGCTCCCATTTGCCGGCCTGACGCCGGATATTCTGCTGGATGCAGTGGAAAGTCTGGGGCTGCGCGCCTCCGGCAGTCTGCTGGTGCTCAACAGCTATGAAAACCGTGTCTACCAGTTGGGCATGGAGGATGGTCCGCCACTGGTGGCCAAGTTTTACCGCTCCGGTCGCTGGAGCGATGCGCAGATTATGGAGGAGCATGCTTTCAGTCTGGAACTGGCTGAGCGGGAAATCCCGGTGGTGCCGCCCTTGCTGTTTGGCGATGCCAGCCTGCATCACTACCAGGGTTTCCGCTTTGCCCTGTTTGCCCGTCGTGGTGGCCGGGTACCGGAGCTGGGTGACAGCAACACGCTGGAGTGGATAGGCCGTTTTCTGGGGCGTATCCACGCGCTGGGACAGGTCCTTCCGTATCAGTTCCGCCCCGCGCTGGACATCCGTAGCTTTGGAGAGGAGTCGGTTGCCTATCTGCTGGACGGCAATGTGCTGCCGGCTGATTTGCGCGAAGTGTATCGCGGTGTGGCCGCTCAGGCGCTGGATGGTGTGCGGCGCTGCTTTGAACGTGCCGGTGCGGTACGGCAGCTGCGGCTGCATGGCGATTGCCACAACGGCAATATGCTGTGGACTGATGATGGTCCGCATTTTGTCGATTTCGACGATAGCCGCATGGGCCCGGCAATGCAGGATTTGTGGATGTTGCTGTCTGGCACGCGTGATGAGCAGTCGGCCCAGTTAGCCGATGTGCTGGCTGGCTACGAGGACTTTTGTGATTTCGACCTGCGCGAGCTCTATCTGCTGGAAGGTCTGCGCACACTGCGCTTGCTGCATTACGCAGCCTGGCTGGCGCGGCGCTGGGATGATCCGGCATTCCCGGTGGCGTTTCCCTGGTTTGCGCAGCCGCGCTTCTGGGAGGAGCAGATTCTCTCGCTGCGTGAGCAGATTGCCCTGATGGATGAACCACCGTTGTGGCGACTGCCCTAGGCTTCAATCAGCTTGCTGCATGGCAAAAGCGTTAACAGATCTTAGTTGACGGCGCGTGGTGTCGGGTTGAAGCCGGGCTGGTGTTGTTTGGCCCAGGGCAGAAACTGGCTGGCGTCCATCGGCCGGGCAATGAAATAACCCTGTCCCAGTTGGCAACCGTGTTGTTGCATGATGTCCAGGTCCTGTTGTGTTTCTATGCCTTCGGCTACCGTACATAGTTTCATGCGGGTGCCAAGTTCGATGATGCTGTCGGTGATGGCCTGCAGATGAGGCTTGTCGGCAATCGAAGTAACTAGTGACTGGTCGATTTTCAGTTCGGTGAAGGGAAATCGGGTGAGTTGCTGGAAAGTGGCAAAGCCGGTACCAAAGTCATCAATCGACAGCCCCATGCCGGCCAGCCGCAGGCGGGCGGCAATGCCGATGGCGTCGGTCAGGCTGTCGGAAATGGCGGTCTCGGTAATCTCAAAAGTAATGTATCGGGCAGGTACCCGACTGCGTTGCAACCGGCTTTCCACGGCGGTGATCAGGCTGTTGCCCTGCAGGGAGCGGGCCGAAAGATTGATGGACAATGGCAGGCGCAGACCGTGGCGCGCCCACTCCTGCCATTGGCTCAAACCCTGTTCCAGCATGCTGAGTGTCAGTTCGGTAGCCCAGTCGTTCTGTTCAATCACCGGAATGAAACGGGCCGGGGCAATCAGCCCGCATTCCGGATGCTGCCAGCGCGCCAGCATTTCCGCCCCCTTGATGTGGCCGGTTTTAAGGTCGGTCTTGGGCTGGTAGTAAGGGATGATCTGGCCTAGCTCCAGCGCCTGACGCACGCTGGCCGGGTCGTATAGCGGGCAGGTTTCTCCGTTTTTTCCTGCCTGGGGGTATAGCCGCTGCAGCAAATCCAGCAGCTGGTTTTTATTCAGCGGTTTTTTCAGGCCGCCCAGTACCTGCAGACCCAGACCCGCCCCCATCAGCTCCAGTGTGGAAATGAGCATGTAGTCCTTGCCTGATGTCAGCACGATGTGCGGGGCAAGCTTTTCCGCCGCCAGTTGCTGCATCACCTGCACGCCGTCCATGCGCGGCATTTCCAGGTCGAGCAGCATCAGATCCGGCAGGCGTTCACGTGCCATGGCCATGCCTTCCTCGCCGTTGGCCGCGTGCCTGACACTGGAAAAACCCAGTTGCTGGCAGATTTCGCTGGCCAGTTGTCGGTGCAGGTTGCTGTCTTCCACGATCAACACATCCTGCATGTCGGCAAGCTGCATGCTGTCGGTCTCCTTCAGCGGCATATGGCCTTGGCAATGGTGTCCAGCGGCATTACCTCGTCAGCGGCCCCCAGCTTGATGGCTTCCTTGGGCATGCCGAACACCACGCAGCTGTCTTCATCCTGGGCGATGGTCTTGGCTCCTGCATCGTGCATTTCCTTCAGCCCCTTGGCACCATCATCGCCCATGCCGGTCATGATGATGCCCAGTGCATTGCGCCCGGCAAACTTGGCGGCGGAGCGGAACAGCACATCGACCGAAGGTTTGTGGCGGCTGACCAGTGGTCCGTCCACCACTTCCACTTGGTAGTAGGCACCACTGCGCTTGATCATCATGTGCTTGCCGCCAGGGGCGATCAGTGCCCGACCCGGCAGGATGCGGTCGCCACTGGCGGCTTCCTTGACTTCGATTTCCGACAGCCGGTCCAAGCGTTCGGCAAAGGATGCGGTGAATTTTTCTGGCATATGCTGCACGATGGCCAGCCCCGGGCAGGTGCGCGGCAGCTTGGTCAGAATGGCTTCCAGTGCCTGGGTGCCACCAGTGGAGGTGCCGATGGTGACGATGCGTTCAGTGGTCTGGAACATCTGCTGGCCTGTCGGTGCGGCCAGCACGGCATCTGCCGACAGCTTGGGGCGGGTTTCCAGCGGAGTGGGCGGCAGGCTGCGCATGCGGCTCATGCGGGCCAGCGCTGCGGCCTTTACCGCCTGAACCAGCAGGTTGTTGCTGTCCTGCAGAAACTGTTTTACGCCTGCATGCGGCTTGGCAATGACTTCCACAGCACCGGCAGCCATGGCCTGCATGCTGATGTCGGCCCCTTTCTGGGTGAGCGAGGAGCAGATAACCACCGGCGTGGGCCGGCTGGCCATGATCTGTTTGAGGAAGGTAATGCCGTCCATGCGCGGCATTTCCACATCCAGCACGATCACGTCCGGCCACTGCTGCTTCATTTTTTCCATGGCCACAATGGGGTCGGTGGCCACATCCATCACCTCGATACCGCTGCTGGCATTGAAGATTTCGCTCAGCACCTGCCGTACCACGGCGGAGTCGTCCACGATCATGACTTTGATGCTCATGCTTTTTTCCTTGTTTTGGCCGACAGCTTGTCCTGCGTGTCACCGTCCTGTGACAGGCGCACCCAGACATCGCCGGATTGCACGTCAAACACCACCATGCGGGGGCTGCTTCCACCCAGATCCTCCGCCTGCACATTCAGTCCCAGCTGTCGGGCCAGTTGCCTCGCCATTTCGACATTGCGGGCGGCCACATCATTGCTGCTGCGTTCCCCCTCCCGGTGCGACAGTACCGTGGCACCGCCCAGCAGCTTGACTTGAAACTCCCGCAGCGGCCTGCCACAAGCCAGCGCCGCCCGCAGCAACAGCAGCATGGCCTCGTCACCGTAGCGGCC
Source organism: Aquitalea sp. (assembly GCF_030150775.1). Classification (NCBI taxonomy): domain Bacteria; kingdom Pseudomonadati; phylum Pseudomonadota; class Betaproteobacteria; order Neisseriales; family Chromobacteriaceae; genus Aquitalea; species Aquitalea sp. The sequence goes on along the minus strand of NZ_JASLFG010000051.1, from coordinate 14,279 downwards.
GGACAAGGTGTCGCTGCTTTCGTTGCGCCGCGCCAGCAGGTAATGACACATGCCCCCTTGCAGCAGCTGTGGATGCCACATCACGATGGAGACACAGGACCCAAGCAAGGTGCTGATGATGTATTCCTGATCCGCGAATTTCCATTCACCCGGGTGCAGGAAAATCTCTTTGCGTACGTCGCTATGCATGGTGTCTTTATGGATTGCTGCGGCGCAAAGGCACCAGGCAGGCAAAATGGTTGCAAGTAGCTGCTAATCCCAATCTAGTTCAACACACTGCTGCTGTCCGCCTGAATCTGCATCACGGCAGGGTTGGCCAGTGCGGCCATTTCGTCCAGCGACATCACCTTGTCCATCTGCAACAGCATCAGGCAATGGTGCTCATGGCAGGCCAGACCGGCAATGAAGTCGGTGCGCAGCTGATTGCCGAATGGCGGTGGCGGCATGATGTCGATGCTGTTGAGGCTGATGACTTCATGTACGGCATCGACCAGCATGCCGACCGGCTGTGGCTGTGTCAGCGAGCCTGCCTGCAGGATGACGATGCAGCTGCGGCGCAGTACCTTGCCGGCCGGGCGGCCCAGCCGCTGTGCGAGATCGATGACCGGCACCACGCTGCCACGCAGGTTCATTACGCCATGCACGAATGCCGGCATCTGTGGCACGGTGGTTGGGCGGTGGTATTCCAGGATTTCCCTGATCTGCAGGATGTTGCAGGCAAAGGTTTCCGCACCCAGCTGGAAGCGCAGATACTGTCCGGCTGACTCAGTCATGCTTGTCTCCCGGCAATGGGCTGTCGGGCGCAGCAGTGACTGCAGTTGCCGCCGACTGGCACAGCTGCGACAGCACATCAGGCGTCAGCAATTGCCCGGCATCCAGCAGCAGGGTAAAGCCCTGTGCTTCGCGAACCATGCCAGCCAGCAGGCCGGGCGGCAGCAGCTTGCCCAGTTGCGGAGGCGCTTCGATGGCGTCGTTGGCAATATCTTCCACCGCATGTACTTCGTCGACCAGAATGCCGATATCACTGGCAGGTGCTGCTGTTGCCAGCTGCAGGATGATGATGCAGCTGCGGCGTTGCTGCGGGCTGGCCGGCAAGCCCAGGCAATGGGCAAGGTTGAGCACTGGCACTCCGTTGCCACGTAGGTTAAGTACGCCGGCAAGCAGGGGTGACATGCGGGGTAGGGTGGTCAGCGGCTGGTATTCCAGCAGTTCGCGGATGGCATCCAGCGTGATGCCCATCTGTCGCTCTCCGGTTCTGAAGCGCAGGTATTGCCGCTGCGCTGCCGCCGGGACAGACGGGTCCGGCTGTCGCGCATCAGCCTGTTTGCGCCAGTGTGCATGTGTGCCCATGCGGTTCTGCCTAGTAGCGGATGAAGTCGGAATCATCGGCATGATTGCCGCCGATACGTCGCAGCGGGGGAGACTGGCCTGTCTGCGGAGCCGGATGCTCATGCGGAACGGATGGGATGCCGGATGGGCCATCGCTGAGGCAGAAGTAGTTCATCAGCGCCAGCAGGCTCTCCGCCTGACTGGTCATCTGTTCTGCCGTGGAAGCAAGCTCTTCACTCACCGACGCGTTTTGCTGGGTGCTACCGTTCTGCTGTTGCACGGCACTGCTGATCTGGTTGACAGCGCTGGCTTGCTCGCTGGATGCCGCGGCGATTTCCTGTACCAGATCTGCGGTACGGCCACTGGAGCGCACCATTTCTCCCAGCAGTTTGCCGGCGTGTTCGGCCAGCCCCACGCTGCCGGTTGCCACCTGGCTGATTTCCTGGGCAGCCACCTGGCTGCGTTCTGCCAGTTTGCGTACTTCGGCAGCCACCACGGCGAAGCCCTTGCCATGCTCCCCGGCCCGCGCGGCTTCGATGGCGGCATTCAGCGCCAGCAGATTGGTTTGGTAGGCAATGTCATCGATGATGCCGATGCGATCGGCAATCTGGCGCATGGCGGTGGTGGTCAGGCGCACGGCTTCACCGCCCTCGGTCGCTTCACGGGCCGCCTGCTCGGCAATGCCTTCGGTAATGCGGGCATTGTCATTGGTCTGGTTGATGGCCGCCGACATCTCTTCGATCGCCGAGGTGGTTTCCTCGATGCCGGCAGCGGATTCGCTGGCCGACTGGGATAGTGACTGCGAGGTGGCATTCAGCTGCTGGGCGGCCGAGGCCAGGTTGGTGGCACCGTTTTTCACTTCCACCATGATGCCGGTCAGGGTGCTGACCGTGCGTGCCACCGAATGCATCATGCTGCTGTTGTCGCCCTTGCGCAGCGGCAGCTGGCCATTCAGATGTCCGGCTGCCAGTTGCTGCATGATCTGTGCGACGGCATGCGGCTCACCACCTATGGTCCGTCGCAGCGAGCGGATGATCAGGCCGGCCAGCAGGCTGCCCAACAGCAGTGCGCTGGCAGATAGCAGCAGCATGGTGTGGTAGGCCTTCTGGATATCCTGCTCGTTCTGCTGGCGGGCTTGCTCGTTCAGTCGCAGTTCGGTGTCGTACAACTGGCGCAAGGTTTCCATCAGCTGTTCCATGGCCGGTGTGACTTCTAGTTGCATGATACGGATGGCAGCCTCTTTTTCGTTGATTGCCGCTTGGGCTACCGATTTATCCATCAGTGCTAAAGCCGGTGGGCGGGTTTTGTGCAGTTGGCCCAGCAAATCTTTTTCATGCTGGGTGAGGGCTGGCTCGGCCAACATGTCGCGCATCATCGCTTGCTCGCCGTCCAGATAGCGTTGGTGGCCTTCGTTGTATTTCTGGATGGCCATGTTGATGGCGTGCAGGTCTGGATAAATGATGATGTTGCGATACATCACTCTTAGCTCCTGAGCCTGCTCGATCAGGATGGAAACACGCGTGGCATCTCGGTCATTGATACGCATGTCATCCAGCATCCTGCCGGTGTTGTCAAAGCTGTACAGGGCTACGCTGACGCAGAGCAACAAGAGCAGCAATATGCTGCCAAAGCCCAGGCTCAGCCGCATGGTGATGCTCATGGGTGCAGAATCTTTCATATTGGTTTCCCCGGTTGCCTGTTGTCATGGTATGGCCAGTTGTCTGGCAGCGTCACGGCTGCTCCCTGGCCTGCCAGGTATTGCATGTGTTCTTGTGCGCGGGCGTGCTGGGTAAGTGCCAGCACATCCAGGATGAGGGCGACTTCGCCATTGCCCAGAATGGTGGAGCCGCTAATGGCCTTGAGGTGGCGGAACAGCGGGCTCAAGGGTTTGATGACAGTCTGGAACTCGCCGTTCAGCGCATCCACCACCAGGCCGACCTTGCAGTCACCGGTCTGGATGATCACCACGTTCCGGCGCGGGCCGGGCTGGCCATCCAGTTCCAGAAAGCGCCGCAGCTCAAGCAAGGGCAGCACCTCGCCGCGCAGGCTGAAGCGACCGATTGCGCTACTGGCTTCCTGAGTCTCGGGCAAGGCCAGGCATTCCACCACGGTGTCCAGCGGCAGGACAAAGGTGGCGCTGCCCACCGTCACCAGAAAGCCATCGATGATGGCAAGCGTCAGTGGCAAGCGCAGCCGGAAGGTCGTGCCCAGGCCTTCTTCGCTTTCCACTTCTACCGTGCCCCGCAGTTGCTCGATATTTTTTTTCACCACATCCAGCCCGACACCACGGCCAGACAGGTTGCTGACCTGTGCTGCGGTGGAGAAGCCTGCTTCAAATATCAGCCGGAACACGTCCTGCTCAGTCGGCGGGTTATCGCCGGCAAGAATGCCACGTTGCCTGGCCTTGGCCAGAATGCGCTGTTTGCTCAGCCCGCCGCCATCATCGGCTACTTCTATCACGACGCTGCCGGATTCGTGATAGGCATCCAGCCAGACCCGACCTGCATCCGGCTTGCCGGCTACGCGGCGCTGTGCCACGTCCTCGATACCGTGATCAATGGCATTGCGCACCAGGTGGGTGAGCGGGTCTGCCAGCTTATCCACCATCGATTTGTCCAGTTCGGTGTCGGCACCGCTGATTTGCAGGCGGATTTCCTTGCCCAGGGCATGGCTGACATCGTGCACCACGCGGCCAAAGCGGCTGAAGGTTTCTCCGATGGGAACCATGCGCATTGCCAGGGTCTGGCCGCGAATCTGCTCGATCAGGCCCGACAGGATGGCGGTGGATTCCAGTAGCGGGCCGTTGCCATGGCTGCGGGCCAACAGGCTGGTGGCAGCCCCGGCAATCACCAGTTCGCCAACCAGGTTGATCAGGCTATCCAGCTTGCCGGCCTCCACCTTGATGAAGCGGCTTTCGCCCTGCCGGGTGGCTTTTCCCTCGCCATCTGCCGGTGTGACAAGCAGCGGTGTCGTAGGGGCGGTCAGATCCGGTGGGTCTGACCTGCCTGCCGCCTGCTGTGGCCATCGCCCCCATTGCTGCCATAGCTGGCTGGCGCGTTGCCGCTCGGCTGCATCTCCCAGTTGCAATGCCTGCTGCAGATGTTGTTCCAGTTGTGCTTGCGGGCTGATGATGAACTGGCTGCCCTCGCTGGCAAAGGCGAATACGCTGTCTAGTTGTTCCGCATCCACGGCACCGCAAAACTGCAGTTCCAGCCGCAGGTAATTACACTCGGGGTCAAAGCTGTCGTCGGCGGGCAAATTGCAGCTGTAACTGGCAATGCTGCGGATTTCTCCCAGCGTGGCCAGATAGCGGATGAAGGATGCCGGGTCCATGCCATTACGCAGCACATCCGGGCCAAAGCGCAGGGTCAGCAGCCAGTCGCCAGGCGGCGCTTGCTCGGCTGTTTCGGCGGTAGCCGGTTGCGGGCTTGAGGCGGTGTCCGCTTGCAGGCGCAGGGCAATCTCGGCAAGGATGGCGGCCTCCTCGCCGTCTGGCAGGGGCTGGCCTGCTTCCACGGCAGCCAGCTGTGCCTTGACATGGTCGTGGCTGCGCAGCAGCAGGCCGCTCAGTTCTGCATCCAGTTGCAGCTTGCCATCACGAAACTGATCCAGCAGGTTTTCTGCCTGATGGCTGAAGTGGACGATGTCTTCCAGCCCGAACAGTCCGGCTGAGCCCTTGATGGTGTGCATGCAGCGAAACAGAGCCCCTAGCTGCTCGGCGGTGATACTGTCCGCTTCGGCATCCAGCAGAATGCTTTCCATTTCCTCCAGCAGTTCTGCAGATTCCTGCAGGAAGGATTGCATGGCCTGTTCAAGATTCATCGTTGCCCTCCATACAGGCTTGCAACTGAGTAAAACCCATCAGCCGGAGGAAGTTGCTGACTGCCTGGCTGGGCTGAAACAGTCGCAGGCGGTGGCCCTGTTTTTCCATTACGGCTTGCAGCCATAGCAGTACCTGTACGCCGGCACAGTCTATTTCGCTGACTTGGGACAGATCCAGTAGCAGGTCCGGATGCTGGCGCAGCGCCTCGGCCAGTTGTTGCTGTAGTGCCGGGGCCTGGTAGATGGTCTGTTCGGCTGTCAGAGTGAGCAGATACGGCATAAAACCTCAGCCCTGGGTGAGCCGGGCAACGACAGCCAGCAGGTGAGTGGGTTCGAATGGCTTGACGATCCAGCTGCAGCCGCCTTTTTGCTGTCCCAGTTGCTGCAGGTGTGACGCATCCTGTGTGGTCAGGATGACGACGGGGGTATGTCCGTAGACAGGGTGCTGGCGGATGCTGTCCAGCAGGCCGAAACCGCCGAGCACGGGCATGTTGAGGTCGGTGAGAACCAGGTCGATCTGACGGCCATCCAGCATGGCCATGGCCTGCTGGCCATCAGCGGCCTGGATGACATGATGTCCGGCACCTTCCAGCGTCATCTTTACCACCAGACGCAGGCTGGTCGAATCGTCGACAATCAGTATGGTCTTGCTCATGCCCTTCCCCTCGTCGTGCTTGCCGCCCATGTGCAGGTTTGTCACTGCACCAGCCGGATTGCGGCCTGACGGTGATTTATCCGGCCTTGGCAGCCGTTTTTTGTCATCACAACATCTGCTTGTTGTTCTTGTTTTCTAGTTGCTGACCGGATTGAATGCAAACGGCTAGCACCGTATTCCAGCAGGGTGCAGGTAATAAAAAACCGGCCAGTAGGCCGGTTGAGTGTGCGGGCAGGGGGAGGGTTAGCCGGGAAACAGCAGTGGATTGAGTCCGCTGCGGGCAAATCCCTGTTCCTCCAGTGCGGCATCTAGCGCCAGGCTGGCCAGGTCGTCGGCCACGGCTTCGGCCTGCTGGTCCTTGTCCAGCGACAGGATTTTCAGATAGCTGCCGCAGTCGCCACAGGATTCGCCACGTACGGCTGCATGGACGTTTTCCAGCGACCAGTAGCCGATGTCGCGCGTTGCCTCGCAGTTGCTGCACTTGGCGCGCACCAGATGCCACTCGCTTTCGCACAGGCTGCAGTGCAGATAGCGCAGACCGGCCTCATTACCCTGGCGTACCACGCTGGCCACCGGCGCACTGGCACATACCGGGCACAGGTGACGCGCATCGCCCGGTTCGGCCACGGCAGCCACCTTCAACTGGCTGGCCAACTGGCTGAAGTACACCGACAAGGCCGCCCAGATGAAGGGGGCTTGGGCACTGTCCACTGCTGCCAGATCCCCCGACAACAGCTTCTGGGCGGCTGCTTCCAGCCGTGCCGGAGGACTGTCAGCCAGCGTGTTGAGCACGCCGGCCAGCACCGGACTGGCACCGTCCACCAGCTGTGCACACAGGGCAAGCAGCACCTGCTGCCACTGTGCGTCACGTTGCCAGGCCATGGCACCCAGGGGCGGCAGGCCGTGTTCGGCACACTGCTGGAAATAGTCCTCCCGCTCGGGCAGTAACACCGGTTGGCTGTGCACCAGCTGGTGTTGTGCCTGGGCAATGCGGCTGGCCAGTTGCAGGTAATCGGCCATGACATGCCCCGCCGCCAACTGCTGCAGCCGGGCCGCGCGCTGACGATACAGCGTGGCCGGCTGCGGCAGCAGCAGCGGGGTGATGTCCAGGCTGGCTGCCTGACGTTCGGCCAATTGCTCGACCGGAACAATGCGTATGCTCATGGCTTGTGCTTGTCTCCAGTCATTTCACGGTACCAGCGCGGATGGTGCTTCTTGGCCCAGGCATGGGTGACCACACCTTCCACCATGGCGCGGATGGTGCCGCGCACCCAGATGGCGGCGTACACATGCACGATGATGCCGGCAATCAGCGCCAGCGCACTCCAGGCATGCAGCAGCAGGGCCACGCGGATCAGCTCGATGGGGAAGTAATAGGCAAAGTAGGGTCGCCAGATGATGACGCCGGTGCAAATCAATACCAGCAGGCAACCTGTCATCAGCCAGAACATGCCTTTCTGACCGCCGTTGTACTTGCCGATGTCGCCGACTTCATGGCCTGCCAGCACCGATTTCACCGATTTCATCCACTTGATGTCTTCCTGGTCGATGAAATTGTGATGCCAGTAACGGAAAAACTGGCGGGCAAAGCCGACAAACATCATCACGCCCACGAATGGGTGCACGATGCGCGCCAGCTGCGGTGTGCCGAATACCCCGGTGAGCCAGAAGAAGGCCGGGTAGAAAAAGGCCAGGCCGGAGATGGCCAGCAACAGGAAACACAGCGCCACGATCCAGTGGTTGATGCGTTCCGCCGCGCTATAGCGCTTGATCAGCTTTTCCTTGCTCATGGCTTGTCCTCCTCTTCGTCATCTTCGGCCTTGTTGGGGCCGACGCCGATGTAGTGGAAGAAGCCGAACAGCACCGAAGCGGCCAGGCCGATGGTGGACAGCGGCTTGAGTATGCCCTTCCACAGGCTGACCACCGGGCTGATCTGCGGATCCTTCTTCAGTCCGTGGTACAGCTCGGGCTGATCGGCATGGTGCAGCACATACATCACATGGGTGCCGCCCACGCCTTGCGGATCGTACAGCCCTGCATTGGCATAACCACGGGTTTTCAGCTCGTCCACCCGTTCCTGTGCGTATTCCTTCATGTCCTCCTTGCTGCCAAAGCGGATGGCACCGGTGGGACAGGTTTTCACACAGGCCGGCTCCTGTCCCACGCTTACCCGGTCGGAACACAAGGTGCACTTGTAGGCCTTGTTGTCCTTCTGGTTGATGCGCGGCACATTGAAGGGACAGCCGGAAATGCAGTAGCCGCAGCCGATGCAGTGCTCGGACTGGAAGTCCACGATGCCGTTGGCGTACTGGATGATGGCACCGGGTGAGGGGCAGGCTTTCAGGCAGCCGGGGTCGGTACAGTGCATGCAGCCGTCCTTGCGGATCAGCCATTCCAGCTTGCCGTTCTGCTCCACTTCGCTGTAGCGCATCACCGTCCAGCTTTCGGCGGACAGGTCGGCCGGGTTGTCGTACACCCCGACATTGCTGCCCACTTCGTCGCGCAGGTCATTCCACTCCGAACAGGCCACCTGACAGGCCTTGCAGCCAATGCAGGTGGACACGTCGATCAGCTTGGCCACTTCCGCCTTGTGCTCGCGCGCAATCGGCGGCTGGGTGGGGCTGGCGGAGCGGCGCAGGATATCTTGCGATTGCAGTGACATGGTCGCTCCTATGCTTTCTCAACGTTGACGAGGAAGGACTTGAACTCCGGCGTCTGGGTATTGGCATCCCCGACAAACGGCGTCAGCGTGTTGGCGATAAAGCCTTTCTTGGTGAGGCCCTCGAAGCCCCAGTGGATGGGCACGCCGACATGGTGGACCAGCTGGCCGTTCACCTTCAGTGCCTTGATGCGCTTGGTCACCACCGCCTTGGCCTTGATATAGCCGCGCTTGGACGACACTTTCACCATGTCGCCATGCGCAATGCCTTTCTCCCTGGCCAGTTCCTCGCCGATTTCCACAAACTGTTCCGGCTGCATGATGGCGTTCAGCCGCGCATGCTTGGTCCAGTAATGGAAGTGCTCGGTCAGGCGATAAGTGGTGGCCGCATAGGGGAACTGCTGATGCTGGCCCAGCTCGGCCTTGTCGTCCTTGAACAGGCGGGCTGCCGGGTTGGACACCACCTTGGGATGCAGCGGGTTGGTGCCAAGCGGCGTCTCGAACGGCTCGTAATGCTCCGGGAACGGCCCTTCAGCCATCTTGTCCAGCGCAAACAGGCGTCCCAGCCCTTCCGGCTGCATGATGAAGGGAGACATGGGGCTGCCAGGCGGCTCGTCGATCTTGAAGTCCGGCACGTCGATGCCCACCCACTTTTCGCCATTCCACTTGATCAGCGTGCGTTTCTTGTCCCATGGCGTGCCATCCGGTTTGCAGGATGCACGGTTGTACAGGATGCGGCGGTTGGCCGGCCACGCCCAGGCCCAGCCCAGGGTGTTGCCAAGGCCGGACGGGTCGCTGTTGTCGCGCCGTGCCATCTGGTTGCCGGCCTGGGTCCAGCTACCGGCAAAAATCCAGCACCCGGAGGCGGTGCTGCCATCGGCCTGCAACAGGGCGAAACCAGGCAATAGCTCGCCCTTTTTCGCCAGGAACTGGCCGGGGTTTTTCGGATCGGGCAGATCAGCCAGCGCCTTGCCGTTCAGCTCCTTGGCCAACTCTTCCGGCTTGGGCTCGTGCGGGTCGCCATAAGCCCAGGCCAGGCTGTTGATGGCATCCGGGAAGGCACCGCCATCCTTGGCATACATGGCCTTGATCTTCAGGAAGATACCCGCCAGGATTTGCGGGTCGGTCATGGCTTCGCCGGGGCCTTCCGCTCCCTTCCAGTGCCATTGCAGCCAGCGACCGGAGTTGACGATGGAGCCGTCTTCCTCGGCAAAACAGGTGGTGGGCAGGCGGAACACTTCGGTCTGGATCTTGGCCGGATCGACGTCGTTCTGCTCACCGTGGTTCTGCCAGAAGGTGGAGGTTTCCGTCACCAGCGGGTCCATGATCACCAGGAACTTGAGTCGCGACAGCGAGGCCACGATCTTGTTCTTGTTGGGGAAGGACGCCACCGGGTTGAAGCCCTGGCAGAAGTAGCCATTCACCTTGCCCTGGTGCATCAGCTCGAAGTACTGCAGCACGTCGTAGCCCTTGTCCCACTTGGGCAGCCAGTCATAGCCCCAGTTGTTGTCCGCCGTGGCCTTGTCGCCCCACATGGACTTCATGAAGGAGACAAAGAACTTGGGGTAGTTCTGCCAGTAGTTCATCTGGCCGTCTGCCAGCGGCTTGCTGGTGTACTTGGCCAGATAACTGTCCAGCGTTGCTTCTTTTTCCGACGGCATGGTCATGTAACCCGGCAGGCTGGTGGACAGCAGGCCGAGGTCGGTCAGACCCTGGATATTGGAGTGCCCGCGCAGCGCATTGATGCCGCCACCGGCCATGCCCATATTGCCCAGCAACAGCTGGATCATCGCCATGGTACGGATGTTTTGCGCACCAATGGAATGCTGGGTCCAGCCCAGTGCATACAGGAAGGAGGTGGTCTTGTCCGGTGCGCTGGTTTCTGCCAGATGCTCGCAAATGGCCTGGAAGGCTTCCTTGGGTGTGCCGCAGATATTGGCCACCACGTCGGCGGTGTAGCGCGACACATGCTGTTTGAGCAGGTTGATGACACAGCGCGGGTCACTCAGCGTGTCGTCGCGTTTGGCCATGCCCTTCTCATCCAGCTGGTAGGCCCAGGTGGATTTGTCATACTTGCGTTTTTCCGCGTCATAGCCGCTGAACAGGCCGTCTTCAAAGGTGAAGTCCGGGTGTACCAGCAGTGCCGCATTGGTGTAGGCGAGCGTGTATTCCTTGTTGTATTTGCCGGTTTCCAGCAAATAGCGGATCACGCCGGACAACAGGGTAATGTCCGTGCCGGTGCGGATGGGCGCGTAGAAGTCTGCCACCGAGGCAGTACGGGTAAAGCGCGGGTCGATGACCAGCAGCTTGGCCTTGTTGCGGGTCTTGGCCTCAATGGCCCAGCGGAAGCCAACCGGGTGTGCTTCGGCGGCATTGCCACCCATCACCACGATCAGATTGGCGTTCTTGATGTCGACCCAATGGTTTGTCATGGCACCGCGACCAAATGTTGGGGCAAGACTTGCCACCGTTGGTCCGTGTCATACACGCGCCTGATTGTCGACAGCCAGCATGCCCAGGCTGCGAGTAAATTTGTGGGTCAGCCAGCCAGCTTCATTGCTGGAGGCCGAAGCGGCCAGAAAACCGGTGGACAGCCAGCGGTTCACCGTCACGCCATCCGCGTTCTTGGCCATGAAATTGGCGTCGCGGTCCTGCTTGATGTGCTTGGCGATGCGTGCAAACGCTTCATCCCAGCTGATGCGCTTCCATTCATTACTGCCCGCTTCCCGTACTTCCGGGTGTTTCAGGCGGTTCGGGCTGTGGATGAAATCCACTAGACCGGCACCTTTGGGACAGAGCGCACCACGGTTGACCGGGTGATCCGGGTCGCCTTCGATATGGAAAATTTCGGACTTGGCGTTCTTGGCGCCATCGCCCAGGCCGTACATGAGAATGCCACAGCCTACCGAGCAGTAAGGACAGGTGTTGCGGGTTTCACTGGCACGCATCAGCTTGTAGCTGCGTACATCCGCCATTGCCTTTTCCGGCAAGAGGCCCAGTGTTGCAATCGTAGAACCTGCCATACCCCCAGCGCACAGCTTGAAAAACTGTCGCCGATTGACCTGCATGGAGGGACTCCTTGTTGAACAAGAAAGAAATGATCGGCTCAGGGAGGTCATCCGGCCTGTCCAGCCCCCATGTACTCACGACAATAAGGACTGGCCTGACCCATCAGACGGTTGTAGCCTTCATGCATTATCGTCAGCAAATTGCATAAGCTCAAATGGCCAATGTCAATCCACCCATTGAAGATTTAAATCAGCTGCCGACAGCGCCAAATACCCACTATCCGGTGCAACAACAGGTGCAACGCTGGCAATGGCGGGATGGCATGACCCTGCAGGGCGGGCCGGACGTGCTGGCCTGCGAAGTGCCGGCGGCCCTGGTCTACAACGGGCTGGCACATGTGGTGATGATGGTCAGCCCGCAGCAACTGGAAGCGTTTGCCCGCGGCTTTACCCTGGCCGAAGGTATTGCCCGCACGGTGGCTGACATTTACGACATCGAAGTGCGAGAAGTTGCCAGCGGGATTGAAATCCATGTCGAGCTGGCTAGCGCCTGCTTTGCCGCACTCAAGGAAAGACGGCGGCAACTGGCCGGGCGCACCGGCTGCGGCCTGTGCGGAGTGGAGCAACTGGCCGAAGTATTCCGCCCGCTGCCAGCCCTGCCGCACAGCGTGCGCCTGGCCTTGCCTGCCTTGAATCAGGCGCTGGAGAGCCTGCCGGTGCAACAGGTGCTGTCGCAGGCTACCGGCTGTGCCCACGCTGCGGCCTGGCTGACGCTGGATGGACAGTTATTGCAAGTGTGCGAGGACGTGGGGAGGCACGTGGCGCTGGACAAGCTGATTGGCTGCCGTGCGCTAGCTGACTGGGGGGCGGGTGTGGCGCTGGTGACCAGCCGCGCCAGTTATGAAATGGTGCAAAAGGCCGCCGCGGCCGGGATTGAAATCCTGGTGGCGGTGGCGGCACCCACCGCGCTGGCGGTACAAATGGCCGAGCAATACGGCCTTACCTTGCTGGGTTTTGCCCGGCCCGGCCGGGTGAATGTCTACACCCATCCGCTGCGCCTGTTAACAGAAGATGCCTGAGCGGCCACGTCCCATGGGCTGATGCGCTGGATCTGGTGCTCCGGCAGTATTCATTCCCAATAATCCGGCCGGGCAGGGGACCGCTTTTGTTGCATTGCGCAAAGGGCGGTGGGCATTGTCGAACAATGGCCTTGCTTTTGTGGCAAAGATCGGGTCAGAATCGAAGTCCGACATATCAACCTTTCTATATAAGAAGCAAGCATGGCACTCATCGTACAAAAGTACGGCGGTACCTCGATGGGCTCTCCGGAGCGCATCAAGAACGTGGCCCGCCGTGTCGCCAAATGGAAAGCGCAGGGACATGATGTCGTGGTAGTGGTATCTGCCATGAGTGGCGAAACCAACCGACTGATTGCCCTTGCCAAAGAGATCCAGGCTTATCCGGACCCGCGCGAGCTGGATGTGATCATTTCCACCGGCGAGCAAGTCACCATCGGCCTGTTGGCCATGGCGCTCAAGGACGCCGGCGTTAATGCCAAGAGCTACTGTGGCTGGCAGGTGCGCGTCACTACCGACGACGCCCACAACAAGGCCCGCATTCAATCCATCGACGAAGCCGCCATGCGGACAGACCTTGCTGCCGGTTCGGTAGTGGTCGTGGCCGGCTTCCAGGGCGTGGATGAAAACGGCAACATCACCACGCTGGGGCGTGGTGGTTCCGACACTTCCGCCGTGGCACTGGCTGCCGCGCTGAAAGCGGATGAATGTCAGATCTATACCGACGTGGACGGTGTATACACCACCGACCCGCGCGTGGTGCCCGATGCCCGTCGTCTCAAGACCATCACCTTCGAGGAGATGATCGAGATGGCGTCGCTGGGTTCCAAGGTATTGCAGATCCGTTCGGTAGAGTTCGCCGGGAAATACAAGGTACGTCTGCGTGTACTGTCCAGCTTCGAGGATGAAGGGGAAGGCACGCTGATTACGTTCGAGGAAGATGAAAACATGGAAAAGGCCGTCGTTGCAGGCATTGCATTTGACCGTAATGAAGCTCGCATCAATGTGAAAGGCGTGCCGGACAAACCGGGTATCGCCTACCAGATCCTGGGCCCGATTGCTGATGCCAACATCGAAGTCGACATGATCATCCAGAACGTGGGCGAGAACGGAACCACCGACTTCTCCTTCACCGTGCCGCGTGGTGAATTCCACCGCACCATGGACATCCTGCGCGAAGTGCAAACCCATATTGGCGCTGCCAAGATCGACGCCGACGAAAAAGTGGCCAAGATCTCCATCGTCGGCGTGGGCATGCGTTCGCACTGTGGCGTGGCTTCCACCATGTTCCGTACCCTGGCTGAAGAGGGCATCAACATCCAGATGATCTCCACTTCCGAAATCAAGGTATCGGTACTGGTGGACGAGAAATACCTGGAGCTGGGCGTGCGCGTGTTGCACAAGGTATTCGGTCTGGATCAGCCGGCGTAATTTTTTACGCAAATGCTTGACAGAGGGCGCCTGCTTGCTTAATATGGCGCTCTCTGAACGGAGAAATGGCCGAGTGGTCGAAGGCACTTCCCTGCTAAGGAAGCATACGGGCTTAAACCTGTATCGAGGGTTCGAATCCCTCTTTCTCCGCCAGAATCTGCACCCGTAGCTCAGTTGGATAGAGTATTTGGCTACGAACCAAAGGGTCGGGCGTTCGAATCGCTCCGGGTGCACCAAAGTCCCTATAGTTTAGCGGTTAGAACACCGCCCTTTCACGGCGGTAGCCGGGGTTCGATTCC
>NZ_JASLFG010000027.1:0-42725 GCF_030150775.1 Aquitalea sp. | reverse complement strand
ATAAGGCACCAGGCTGTCCATGGTGTCCAGCACGAAGCTCAGGTCCGGTTCGCGGTATTTGTTCAGCGGGGTCGGCACACACAGAATCAGGGTGTCGGCTTCCGGCGCGCGGGCGAAATCGGTGGTGGCTTCAAAGCCGCGTTCCAGCGCGGTGGCAATGCTGTCGGCGCTGATATGCTCGATATAGCTTTTACCAGCAGTCAGGGCATCGACCTTGCTCTGGTCGATGTCAAAGCCCAGTACCTTGTAGCCCACTTCGGCAAAACGCAGCATCAGCGGCAGGCCGACATAGCCCAGGCCGACAATGCCGATAACGGCGGATTTGTCCGCGATACGGTTAAGCAATTGCTGCTTGATCACAATGATAGTCCCAACAAAGTAAAAACCTGCCATGGCTGCATCCGGGCAGCCATGCACTGAATTCGGTAAGGTCTGGCAGTGTGCCGCACCTGGCTGGCGGGCTTGCTGATCTGGCTCAAACCGCACTTGTGCAATACCAAGCGCCGCATTATACGCCTGCTTGGCAAGCCGCTGGCGTTACCAAACGTGACAACACAGCCGACTGCGCCAAGTACCGCCGGCTCAGATCAGCAGATGCCCGGCACTGCCCTGATTGTTCTGTTTCAGCCGATTGACGAATTCGCCAAACTCCAGCCCGAAGCGGCACTCCAGCCGGTCGGCACGCTCTTTCAGCGCCTCCCACTGGGTCAGCGTGGGGCTCTGGCGGAAAGCCATCACCGCCACATTGCCATGACTGGCCGAGGGCAGTTCCAGCACCCGGCCTTCAAACACTGCCAGCAGGCGCTCGACAAAGCTGTGATAACGCTTGTCACCGCTCCACCAGTTGGTGACAAACACGCCATTGGGGCTGAGCGCACGCTTGCAGTCTTCGAAGAAGTCTTCGGTGGTCAGCTCGTCCACAATCTGCAAGCCATCAAAACCGTCCACCAGAATGGCGTCGGTGGAGCCACGGAAAATCTTCACGTAATCCGCACCGTCGGCCTCGATGATTTCAAAGAAATCACCCTCTTCCGGCAACTTGAAGAAAGCACGCGCCACGGCGATGACTTGCGGGTTGATATCCACCGCCACGCTGACGGCTTCCGGCAGGTATTCGTCGATAAAGCGGGCAAAGGAACCACCGCCCAGGCCGATTTGCAGAATATGGCGCGGGTCGTCGTTCCACAGCAGAAAAGCCATCATGGCGCGGCTGTAGGACAGCACCAGCTCGGGCGGATCGTCCATGTCCATCGAGCTCTGGATGGTTTCCGAGCCCAGATGCAGCGAACGGATATTGCCGGCTTCGGAGATTTCCACTTCCGGCATGTCGTCCACTGCCGCACGTACGCGGCGACGGAAAGGATGCAAGGCTCTACGCGCCACAGCCACCCTCCTCATGCGCCGGTTTGCGCGAATCCAGAATGCTGATGGTGCGACGTGCCGGTGCAGTCACGGCTTCTTCACCATCTTCAAGCGGCATTGGCGGATCGCGGAACTCTTCCTTGTCGAAGGCGGTGTCGCCGTTCTCGAAGGGGCTGTCACCGGTTTTCAGACCGGCAAAGTCGAACAGTCCGGTATCGCACAAATGCGAGGGCACCACGTTTTGCAGTGCGCGGAACATGCTTTCCACCCGGCCGGGAAAGCGCTTGTCCCAGTCGTTGACCATTTCCTTCACCACCTGGCGCTGCAGATTGGGCTGCGAGCCGCACAGATTGCACGGAATGATGGGGAACTGGCGCAAGTCGGCGTAGCGGATGATGTCCTTCTCGCGGCAATAGGCCAGCGGGCGGATCACCATGTGCTTGCCGTCGTCCGACACCAGCTTGGGCGGCATGGACTTGAGCTTGCCGCCGTAGAACATGTTCAGGAACAGCGTGTGCAGGATGTCGTCGCGATGGTGGCCCAGCGCAATCTTGGTGGCACCCAGCTCGTCGGCCACGCGGTACAGGATGCCGCGACGCAGGCGCGAGCACAGGCTGCAGGTGGTTTTGCCTTCCGGCACCAGCTTTTTGACGATGGAGTAGGTGTCTTCTTCGATGATGCGGTATTCCACCCCGATGGACGCCAGATAGCCGGGCAGTACGTCTTCCGGGAAGCCCGGCTGTTTCTGGTCCAGGTTGACGGCAACGATGGAGAAATCGATGGGGGCGGATTTTTGCAGACCCAGCAGGATGTCCAGCAGGGTGTAGCTGTCCTTGCCGCCGGACAGACACACCATGACCCGGTCACCCTGCTCGATCATGTTGAAATCATTGATGGCATCACCCACGTGGTGACGCAGGCGCTTGGCCAGTTTGTTGCCCTCGAACACGGCCTTTTTGGCCTTGTCGTCGAGCACGGTGTTCTGTTCGGACATGGGGTACGGCTAAGAAATTGAAAAACAGGCGATTTTACTGTTTTTCCCTGCAACAATCCATGTTCTTGCCCGGCAAGCCGTCACAAGTACTACAACACGATGCCACGTCCGCCATCCACCGCCAGGATCTGACCGGTGACATAGCTGGCATCCAGCAGCAAAAAGGCCACTGCACGGGCAATGTCATCCGGCTGGCCGGTGCGCTGCAAGGGAATGCTGGCTTCGATGGCGGCGCGCTCGGCTGCATCGAAAGACGCCTCGCCTTCCGGCCACAGGTTCACCCCCGGTGCCACACCATTCACCCGTACATCCGGTGCCAGCTCCAGCGCCAGGCTGCGAATCAGCTGGGCATGCCCGGCCTTGGCCAGGTTGTACACCACGTGGCGCTTCATTGGCCGGTCCACGTGGATATCGGAAATGCCGACAATGGCACCGCCAGTACGGCGCAAGGCCGGGGCCACCGCCTGGCTGAGAAACAGCGGTGCCTTGAGGTTGCTGCCCATCAGGTCATGCCAGGCCGACTCGTCGATCTGGCCGATTTCGGTAGGGAAAAAACTGGAGGCATTGTTGACCAGACCATCCAGCCGCCCGAACGCGGCAATGGCCTGTGCCGCCAGCTGACGCACCGCCTGCATGTCCAGCAAATCGGCCTGCAGCAGTGCAACCGATTGCGCTCGCTGTGCATTCAGCTCGGCAGCCAATGCTTCGGCATCCGCTTGCGAACCGCGATAATGCAACACCAGCCGCACACCGCGCGCATGCAGTCGCCGGGCAATACCGGCCCCTACCCGGCGCGCACCGCCGGTAATCAGTACCACACGCTGTTCATTCACTTGCATCAAGCTGTCTTGCTGTTGCTTCATGTCCTGTTCAGCCTTTCTTGCCTGCCTTGCAGTGCTGTGTTTGCGGACTGCGCCGACAACAAAATGCGCAGTGCCTCTTCACCCCTGCGCCGCTTTCGCCCACAATCGCCGCACATTGTAGCAGGATGCACGTCATGACCACCCTACCCGCCCCCAGCGCCGACGCGCTGGCCATCAGCCAGGCGCTGTGCGCCCACATTCGCCAGACCATCCGGCAAGCCGGTAGCTGGATACCCTTTTCCCGTTACATGGAACTGGCGCTGTATGCGCCGGGCATGGGCTATTACTCGGCTGGCAGCCATAAACTGGGCAGTGCCGGCGACTTTACCACCGCGCCGGAAATGTCGGCCTATTTTGGCTGCACCCTGGCCCGGCAGATTGCCGAACTGCTGCCGCAAACCGCTGGCACGGTGTACGAATTCGGTGCCGGCACCGGCAAGCTGGCCATTGATATCCTGACCGAACTGGAAAAGCTGGACTGCCTGCCGCAGCGCTATATCATCATCGACCTGTCGGCCGACCTGATTGCCCGCCAGCAGGATGCCATCCGCCGTACGCTGCCGCAGTTGGCGGAGCGGGTGGAATGGCTCAGCCAGTTGCCGGCAGAAATGGACGGCGTGGTGATCGGCAATGAAGTGCTGGATGCCATGCCCTGCGAGCTGCTGCACTGGACACCGGAACCACTGCAGCGCGGCGTGGCGCTGGATGGCGACAACTTTGTCTGGCAGGACCGCCCCATCCAGGACCCGGCCTTGCAACAGCAGGCTGCGGCGCTGAACATTCACCAAGCCGGCTATATCAGCGAGCTGAGCCTGAGCAACACCGCCTTCATCCACACCCTGGCGCGCCATCTGGTGCGCGGTGCCATCCTGCTGGTGGACTATGGCTATCCGGCGAGTGAGTTCTACCACCCGCAGCGCCATATGGGGACCTTGATTGGCCATTACCGTCACCACACGGTGGATGATCCCTTCTTCCTGCCCGGCCTGATGGACCTTACCTGCCACGTGGACTTCACCGCCATTGCCCAGTCCGGCATCGACGCCGGGCTGGATCTGATCGGCTACACCACCCAGGCGCAATTCCTGATCAATGCCGGCATCACCCAGCTATTGGGCGAACTGGACGCCGACGACAGCGCCAGCTACCTGCCGGTGGTGGCCATGGTGCAAAAGCTGCTGTCCATGCAGGAGATGGGCGAACTGTTCAAGGTGATCGGCTTTGGCCATGGCGTCAGCATCGACTGGCAGGGTTTTGCCCAGGGCGACCGCTGCCATACCCTGTAAGCCGGACAGCAGCTTGATTTGTCTGCAAACGGGGTTGACAGCCGAAAAAACGCTGCGTATAGTTCGCGTCTCGGTGCAAGCGCATCGAGAAACGTGGCGAATTAGCTCAGTCGGTTAGAGCGACGGAATCATAATCCGCAGGTCCGGGGTTCGAGTCCCTGATTCGCCACCACAGTTTGCGAAGTTTGACTTGTCAGGCTTCACGGCGAATTAGCTCAGTCGGTTAGAGCGACGGAATCATAATCCGCAGGTCCGGGGTTCGAGTCCCTGATTCGCCACCAGTTTCAGCAAAAGGCCAACTCTCACGAGTTGGCCTTTTTGTTTTTCCATCTTGCCAAAACCAAACCAAGCCACTGCATGGCGGCGCGCATCTGCAACAGATCGCAGGGCTTCCGGCAAAAAATCTTGCATATTTGATCAAACATCTGCATTAATACCCTCCAGCCATGCCCATGCACAACATGCCGACATGGACAACGGGTACACCCAAAGCCGTTCCAGCAGACAAATAACGACAAGAAACAGGGCAATCGAGCGAAAAAATCGCCGTCCCTACACCAAGACAGACTTCCCCCTACAAAAAAAACACAGATCAAATATTATCCGCCATTTTGCAATGCGGGTATCGAGAACGGCTGCCTGGCGCAGCCGGTTGCTAACGAGCATGCAACAGGGAAGTGCATCATGCAGATCAAATCCAGGCTCACCATGCTGGCCATCGTCACCACGACAGGCTTGTGCATGCTGGGAGGCGTCATGGGCTATACCCAGTTCAGTCTGGGAAAATTCATTCAACGCCTGGTGGAGGGGGATCTGCCCAGCGTACAGACCCTGCAGCGTTTCCAGACCGATGCGCTGAAAATGACCGTGGATGCCCTGCTGCTGGGTGCCACCGACAATGCCAATGAATTGCAGCGGCTGCCCAAGCTCATCAGCGACGAAGAGCAGGATGCCCGCGCGGCACTGAAAACCTACCGGACCCAGGCGCTAGGCAGCGAAGACCAGCGACTGCTGGCACAGGACCAGACCCGGCTGGACGACTACGCCCGCGTGCTCAAGCCCTATCTGGAAGCCACCGAAAACGGCGACATCGTGGCAGCCAAGTCAGCCCTGCGCCAGCTGGTTCCTACGGCCCGGGCAGTGCTGGGAGCGGGTGATGCCCACTTGCATTACAACTACCAGCTGACCCAGCAGGAGGCCGGCCATGCCACCGGCCTGTTGCAGTTTGTGCAATTACTGAGCCTGGCCACAGTCCTGCTCTGTCTGGCCGTGGTGGGCAGCATGAGCTGGTCGCTGACCCGCTCGGTGTCCCGTGCCATCAGCGGCCTGCAGCAAGCCATTACCGGTATTGCCGACTCACTGGACTTTACCCGTCGTGCCCCGCAGGACAGCGACGACGAACTGGGGGCCACCGCCACCTCATTCAATAGCCTGATTGCGCGGCTGCAATTGAGCCTGGGCGAGCTCACCGGCAATATCCGCCAGTTGACGGCAGCCTCGGCTGCTGTTGTCCGTGCCTCGGGCGAGGTGGCCGGCAGCGCCGCCAGGCAGAGCGACATTTCCGCCAGCGTGGCCAGCACCGTGCAGCAACTGACCGTCAGCATCAATCATGTGGGTAGCCAGGCGGCCACCACCAACGAGCAGGCACTGAGTGCCGGCGAGCTGGCCGGCAGCGGTGGCAAGGTAGTCAGCGCCACCGTCAACGACATCCGCGACATTGCCGGTACCGTCAGCACGGCCTCCGACAGCGTACGCCTCCTGGGAGAACAGGCGCGTTCCATCGTGTCGGCGGTGTCTGTCATCAAGGACGTGGCCGATCAGACCAATCTGCTGGCGCTGAACGCCGCCATCGAGGCCGCCCGCGCCGGCGAGCAGGGACGCGGCTTCGCCGTGGTGGCCGACGAGGTGCGCAAGCTGGCCGAGCGCACCAGCAGCATGACCAGCGAAATCAACCGCGTGATCACCGCCATCGCCAATAGCAACGAAGAAACCGGCAAGGCCATGGCCGCCACCGTGGCACGGGTGGAAACCGGCATGCAAAGAGCCGATGTCGCGCAGGATGCCATCGAGCGCATTGGCGATACCACCCGCGACCTGGTGGGACTGGTGGGCAATATCGCCGTCTCCATCCGCCAGCAGGCCAGTGCCAGTACCGATATTGCCCTGCAGGTCGACCATATTGCCCGCATGGCGCAAAACGCCAATGACGATGCATCCACGGCCTCGGCTGCCGCCCGAGCACTGGATGACTCAGCCCGTCGCATGCAGGATATCGTGGCGGCCTACCAGCTTTAAACTGCCTGGCAGACTGTCATGTGGTCTGCCTTGGCGCAAATGATGTTGTCCTTGGGCTTTCGGCAAAACGGGGCATGCATTAGATTGAAAGAACAGTCTCTGCTACAGACTGCCTTACCATCTGATGCGAAAGACCACCATGCCTGTCGCTCCCGCTACACCTGCCACCGCTGCTGATGGCAGCATCCGCGTCGACCTGCGCGAAGTCATCCAGGCACTGTCCGATGCGCTGGACCTGGTCGGAATCGACGACGTTGCCCACGGCAAGCGCGTCGGCATCATGGCCTGCCACTGCGCACGCACGCTGGGGCAGGATCGCCAGCAGGCGGGCTTCATGTTTGATCTGGGCCTGCTGCATGATATCGGCGTGTCTTCCACCCGCACCCATCAGCACCTGGTCAACGAATTCGACTGGGCAGGTTCGCAACAGCACTGCATCACCGGAGCCAGGCTGCTGGCCAGTTTTTCACCGCTGGCCGCCATGGCGGAACCGGTGCGCTACCACCATACGCAATGGGAAATACTGCATGCCATGCCTGCAGTCCCCACGCATATCGCCGAGCAGGCCAATCTGATCTATCTGGTAGACCGGGTGGATGCCCTGGCCGCACCCTACTATCAGGGCGGGGAAATACTGGTACATGCCGCTGCCATCCGCCAGCAAATTGAGCAACGCCGGGGTGGGCATTTTGCCCCGCATCTGGTTGACGCGTTTTTGCGTGCCTCGCAAGCAGAGGCATTCTGGCTGCAACTGGAAGCACGCGGCATTGCCGGCGTGCTGCAAGACATGCGCGAGTTGCACCAACCCTGCACCGCCAGCACTACCCAGCTCAAACAGCTGGCCACACTGTTTTCCTGCATTGTCGATGCCAAAAGCCCGTTTACCGCCCACCACTCGCTGGGTGTAGCCGGCTTGTCGCGCTGGCTGGCCGAGAAAATGGGCCTGCCCGCTCCGCGCTGTGAGCAACTTGAAATTGCCGCCCTGCTGCACGACCTTGGCAAGCTGCGGGTACCGGATGAAATCCTGGAAAAACCGGCCGGACTGGATGCACGGGAACGCAGCCTGATCAATGCGCACAGCTTCGAAACCTACCAGATCCTGCGCCACATCCACGGTTTCGAGGAGATTGCCTGCTGGGCTGCCTATCACCATGAGGAGCCGGATGGCCACGGCTATCCCTTCCATCTGGGGACTGCCAGCCTGAGCGTGGAAGCACGCATCTTGCGTGTGGCCGACATTTTCCAGGCACTGGCGCAGGACCGTCCGTATCGCACCGGTCTCAGTGCGGCCGAAGTTCTGGCCACCCTGCAACGCTTTGCCGAGCAACAACGCATAGACCCTGCCATTCTTGCTCTGGCGGCAGACGATATGGATGGTGCCATGGCAGCAGCCCTGCCAGCGGCTTGCCTGGCTTGAGTCCATTGCCGCGATTGCCAGCGCCGGGACAGGGGCGGATAATCGCCGACCCCGACCATGCGTCGCCCCGACCGGAGAATCAGCAAGATGAGTGAACAGGAAATGCGTCTGTCCAAGCGCATGGTGGAGCTGGGTTTATGCTCGCGCCGCGAGGCCGATGCCTTCATCGAGCAGGGCCGGGTACGGGTGGATGGCCAGGTGGTGCAGCAACTGGGCAGCCGCGTCAGCGCAGACCAGCGCATCGAGCTGGAGGCCCCGCGCATGGTACTGGGTGAACTGAGCATCAGTCTGCTGCTCAACCGTAGCGCAGACAGCCAGCTGCCGTTGGCCAGCCTGATCAGCCCCGCACAGCGATTTGCGCGCGACGGCAGCGAAGTGAACTTCAACCCGCGCCATCTGAAGGCCTTACAACAGGCAGGTGCACTGGATGCGGGCAGTCACGGCCTGCTGGCACTGACGCTGGACAAAAAACTGGCACGCAAACTGGCGGATGCCGAACAGGAATATCTGGTGCAGCTGGACAGCGCTCCCACGGCTGACGCGCTCAAACAGCAGCTGCAGCAGCTGACATGGCCGGGCAAGCCGCCACGTGGCCTGAAAATCAGCCGCCAGAGCGACCGCCAGCTGCGCATGGTGTTATCCGCCGTACTGCCCGGCCAGCCGCTGGCCATCTGCCAGGCACTGGGTCTGCAGCCACTGGGTCTGCGCTGCATCCGCATCGGCAAACTGGGTATCGGCGAGCTTCCTGTCGGGCAGTGGCGCTATCTGTTGCCGATGGAATCGTTCTAGGCCAGATCGCTTCCCAGGCCGGCCAGCAGCGCCTGCCGCACCGCTCCCAGCTCAGCCTCCAGCCTCAAGCCATCCGGCCAGGGCTGGCGGCGATGTCCCACCTCATCATCCAGGCGGTAATCCACACCGCCAGCATCCATGCCCAGCAAGCAGACGCCATCCGGTACGTGTGCCTGAGCCAGCCAGTCGGCCTCCTGCTGCAGTGACAGGCAGACTCCTGCCAGCTCTGCCGCCTCCAGCCAGCCCATGCGCCCCACCCCACCGATATAGCGCAGGCGGATGGGCTGCAGCCGGAAGAACATGAAATCCAGTTGCAGCAGTTGTTCAGCCGCTGGCTGATAGCGCAAAAACCGCTGGCGCAAGAGTGCATCCGGCTCGAAACGCGCAGCATCCGCCAGCAAGGTCAACCTTGCCGCAGCCTGCACGTCACTGGCACCGGCCTCCAGCACTGACAGGCTGCAACGCCCGTCAGCCAGCAGATTGCGGGTGTGTTCGGCCAGGGCGCTGATCAGCAGCAGCGGACGCTGCTGTTCATCCAGCACATAGGGCAATACCGTGGCATAGGGGTAACCGGGCAACTGCTGCGAATGGGTGGCCAGCGTGGCGTGATGCTGGGCATGCAAGAGTTGCAGGGCGGCGGCAGGGGCGATTTTCACAGGCAAGACTCCCATCGGGGCGGATCGATCCAGCCGCTGATTTTACCCCCGGCATCCGATGCGGGGCCAAGCACGGCAACCATGGTTTGCGCTGGCGCAAGCTCAGTCGGGATCGACCGGCTGACGGACACCGCTGACAAAGGCGCGTAGCTGATCTGCCGGCATGGGCCGGGCAAACCAGTAGCCCTGCATGATGCGGCAGCCCATTTGCTGCAGACAATCACTCTGCGCCTGGGTTTCCACGCCTTCGGCCACGACGTCCATGCCCATGTCGCGCGCCATGGACAGGGTGGCACGCACCACGGCTTCATCGTCGGTATTACCAGGCAGTGTGCGGACAAAGCCACGGTCTATCTTAAGGCGGCTGATCGGGAAACGCCGCAAGCGCGACAGGGATGAGTAACCGGTACCAAAATCATCCAGCGCAAAACGGCAGCCCAGTGCCACCAGCCCGTTAAAGGCCTGCAGGTGGTGATCGTCTTCCTTCATCAGCGCACCTTCGGTCAGCTCCAGTTCCAGCGCACCCTTCATCAGGCCATGGCGCTGCAGCAGCCCTTTCACGTAAGGCTGCAGATCACTACGCTCCAGCTGGATGGGCGACAGATTCACCGATACCGGCAGCTGCATGCCAGCATCACTCCAGCGTGCCTGCTCGGCGCAGGCTTCAGCCAGCACCCAGCGCCCCAGCTCGACAATCAGTCCGCTGCGCTCGGCCAGCGGGATGAACTCGCCCGGCAACATCAGGCCACGCTGCGGATGCTGCCAGCGCACCAGTGCCTCGCAGCCTACGCATGTGCCGCTGGCGGCATCAACCTGTGGCTGGTAGTGCAGCACCAGTTGAGCTGGATCGTCCTGCAAGGCGCGCCGCAGATCACGCTCCAGCGTCAGGCGCTCCATTGCCAGCACATTCATTTCCGGCGAGTAGTAGCGCAGGGTATCGCGCCCGGCCTCCTTGGCGGCATACATGGCCATGTCGGCATGGCGCAGCAAGGTGTCCGGGTCCTGTCCGTCCTGCGGGAACAGCGCCACCCCGATGCTGACGGTACAGCGTAGTTCATGCGCTTCCACCAGTACGCCCTGATCAAACAGGGCCTGCAATTGCTCGCCCAGACTATCTAGCTGGTGCTGCTGGGTATAGGGCAACAGAATCACGAATTCATCACCGCCCAGCCGTGCCAGGGTGGCATCCGGCGGCAGCGGTTGCTGCAAACGACGGGCAATGCTGACCAGCAGCTGATCCCCCACCGGATGTCCCAGACTGTCATTGACGGTCTTGAATTCATCCATATCCAGAAACAGAACCGCCAGTTGCTGCTGTTGCCCGGTAGCACCAGCCATGGCATTACGCGCCATGTTCAGCCAGCAAGGCCGGTTGGGCAGGCCGGTCAAGCTGTCGTGCAAGGCCAGATAAGTCACATTGGCCTCGGCCTTGCGCGTTGCATCCAGCTGAGTTTGCAGTTGCTGGTTGGCATCGGCCAGCTCGGCGGTACGCTGTTGCACCTCGCCTTCCATGCGCCGGGTATAGCCGGTGACAATCAAGAGGAAACCGCCAAACAAGCCGGTCAGGGCCAAACCGATCACAAAGGCTACCCACTCCAGCCAGCTGCGCAGACCATCCAGATAGTCGTCACTGGCACGCAGGCGCAGGGCCCAGTTTCGTCCGGCAAAAGCAAACAGGCTTTCGATATGCGGGCGCTGGCCGAACCAGCCGCTCTTGCCGCAGTTTTGCGGGCCGGACAGCCGGTGGAAACCCGGCAGGCCATCACGGTCGATCAGGCAGACTTCGATATCGTGGCGCACACCGTGTTGCAAGGTGACATTGACGATGTCATCCATGCGGAACAGGCTGGAAATCACCCCACGCAGCACTTGGTGCTGTTGCGTATCACTTGGCCCGTACACTGCCTGATAAAGGGCGATGGCCTTTTGCTGGCCAACTTCCTGTACCAGACGGATGGCCGGGCTGGCTTCGGATTGCCCGCTTTGCATGCTGCGGCGTATGGTGCCAGCCAGCACGGGGGAAGACAGGATATCCAGCCCCAGCGCTCGCTGATTGGGCTGCACCGGCTCGTTGAAGCGAATGGGCAGATAGGACGGGTGTTGTGGCGATGGCTGCGTATGGCCGTCGCCATCGCGCGCCTTGACCGGGCTGCCACCCAGCACTTCGCGCTCGAAGCCGGCACGGTCTGCATCGCTGACCAGCGGACTCCAGCCCAGGCTTTGTGTTCCCGGCAGGCGGGCCAGCCAGGAGCCGGTCAGTTCGCGCCATTGATCTGCAGATGTCGCCGGGCTACGCGACTGCAACTGCTGCAGGGCCAGCATCACATCCAGCTGCATGTCCAGCCGCTTGCGCAGCGCCTGTTCGATCTGGTTGGCATCGCGATTGAACTGGCTCTGCACACGCAGGGCTTCCCAGTGGTGAATCAGTACGCTCAGGCTGCCCATGGTCAGCGCGGTCATCAGCATCGGCCACAGCAGCGCCCGGCTGCGCGCGCGCCACTCGCTGCGCGGACGGCCAAACCAGGCCAGCATCAACGGCAACATGATGAGGCAGCCAAAGGTATCGCCCAGCCACCAGTTCCATACATTGAACAGAGTGTCGCTCTGTGTCAGCACACCCAGGGCCACCAGCAGCGGTACGCTGAGACCGCTACTCACCAGGCAGGACAGCGGGATCAACAGCAGCATCAGCCGGATAACGCTGTATGGACTATCCAGCCGGTTGGGCCAGCCTATCCAGCGGGTAACCAGCCAGCGTCCGGTGAGGGCCTGCAAGGTAGCGGCGGAGGGAACCACCAGCAAGGCAAGAAAACCCGTGCCCTGCACGCCGGATTGCCAGCTGGCTACCAGTTGCACCAGCAAGGATCCAAGCAGGACACCGGGCCATAGACGCCGGCCCCACAACAGCAAGGACATCAGGGCAATACCGGCTGCCGGAAACACCGGTGCGGTATAGCCAGGCGGAATGGCACTGTAGAGCGACGGAATGCCGATCAGGGCATACGCCACAGCCAGCCGCATGATGACGGGAAGTCGAACGGACACTAGACACCTTGCAGTAATAAATGACAGCTTGCTGACATTATCATGATGTGCCGGGAGCGTCACTCACCATGCTCAACATCTTGATGCAGCGTATGACAATTGGGAAACAGGCGAGGTAAGGAACGGTAAAATCCTGCTACTCCGCCAGCCGGTAGCCGTGCATCCTGGCTGGCA
Organism: Aquitalea sp.; assembly: GCF_030150775.1. Classification (NCBI taxonomy): domain Bacteria; kingdom Pseudomonadati; phylum Pseudomonadota; class Betaproteobacteria; order Neisseriales; family Chromobacteriaceae; genus Aquitalea; species Aquitalea sp. The sequence goes on along the minus strand of NZ_JASLFG010000027.1, from coordinate 29,844 downwards.
GAAGGCGGCATGCTAACGACGGGTAATGCCTGCCGGAATGGCCAGATCAGCCGGGCTTGGCTGCGGACTGTGCAGCAAGGAAAAAATCTGCTGCAGGCACTGCTCCGCCATGCGCTGGCCATCCTGCACAATGGCGTCGATCGGGATGGGCAGACAGTCGAGCAAAGGGTGATCGTCAAAAGTCATCAGACAGGATGGTGCCTCGCGCAGGTGGTGAGTCTGGCTCATGAAAGACAGCACCCCCTCCAGCAGGGTAATCGAAGCGGTAAACAACGCCTGCGGATAACGCCCTTCGCGCGCATGCCACTGCTGCATCATGGCAAAGCCGGAGGCTCGCTGGAAATCACGTTCAGCTATCCATTCCTTGCGCGGCGTGATGCCGTACTGCAGCAGGGCCTGCCGATAGCCCGCCAGCCGGTCGCGACTGGGCGACAGCGTGGGCTGGCCGCCAAAGTACACCACTTCGCGCACGCCCTGCTCCAGCTTGCTGCCGATCAGCCTGGCCACGGTGTCGGTGGCATCGGTCACCACCGAAGGAATGCCACTGCCATCAATGCGGCGATCGACAAACACCAGCGGCAGACGGCTGGTCCACTGCTGGTACAGTGTGGCATCACTGCTGCATGGCACCACGGCCATGCCATCCACCTGCCGCGCCACCAGATGCGCCATGCCTTCGGCCTCGCGCTGCGGGTCTTCATCGCTGGTTACCAGCACCAGCTGGTAATCCCGCTCGCGGCACAGGTTTTCCATCGCTTGCGCCAGCGCGGCATGGGCGGAGTTGGTCAGGTCGGGAATCACCAGCCCTATGCTGTTGCTGCGTTTGCTGCGCAGCGAACGTGCCGACTGGGAAGGATTGAAATGATGCTCGCGCGCCACCTTTTCCACCCGTTCCACCGTGGCTGGCGAAATGCGATAACGCTCGGCATGGCCATTGAGCACCATGCTGGCCGTGGTACGGGATACGCCGGCCAGGCTGGCAATGTCATCGATGGTGAGGCGCTTGTAGGCAGTCACGCAAGACTTTCTGTAAGGGATTAATCACAGACAGCAACAACCCCCGGGGCCTTGTCAGCAGCGGGGGTTGGCTGGCTTGTAGCGATTGTATTACAAGCCGGCGGCTAGCAATAACATTGGTGCGATTGCACAGGACCCGGCAAAGCCAGGCCTCTCCATTCACAGATTGATTCCGCAGCCTTCCTGTCTATTCCCAATCCCCCCGCCCTTGCCTTGCTGATTTAAGAAGGGAGCCTCGCTTTCCCGAAGGAAAGCGAGATGGGTTTTCAACAATCCGTGGTCAGAGGAAAAAAACCTTTGCCAGCCATGGCTTCCCGCTTATTGCTTGATCAGGTTCAGCGGTACCGGAATGAACTTGTCCACGCTCTGGCCCGCTGCCAGTTTCTTGGCGGTCTGGATGCCGTACTGGCCGATCAGCTCAGGCTGTTGCTGCACGGTGGCGGCCAGGGTACCGGCCTTCACCGCGGCAACCGCGTCGGCGGTGGCATCAAAGCCCACTACCACCACGTTTTTCAGGCCGGCAGCCTGAATGGCCTTGAGCGCGCCCAGCGCCATTTCGTCGTTGTGGGCAAACACGCCCTGGATGTCCTTGTTGCCCTGGATGATGTTTTCCATCACCGACAGGCCCTTGGCGCGGTCAAAATCAGCCGGTTGCTTGGCCAGTAGTTTCACTTCGGCCTTGCCATCCACCACCTTGTGGAAGCCTTCGCCACGCTCACGCGCAGCAGAAGAACCGGCAATGCCTTCCAGCTCGACCACGCGGCCCTTGCCACCCAGCTTTTCCAGCAGGAACTCACCGGCCATCTTGCCGCCCGCCACGTTGTCCGAGGCAATGTGGGCGCTAACTTCGGCACCGTTCACGCTACGATCCAGCGACACCACCTTGATGCCCTTGCCGGTAGCTTCCTTCACCACATTGGCCACGGCGGAGGAGTCGGTCGGGTTGATTAGGATAACGCTGACCTTCTTCTGGATCAGGTCTTCCACACTGGCCTGCTGCTTGGCCGGGTCGTCCTGGGCATCCACGGTAATCAGCGTGACGCCGTCTTTCTTGGCTTCGTCTTCTGCGCCCTTGCGCAGCGACACGAAGAAGGGGTTGTTCAGGGTGGATACCGCCAGACCGACGGTCAGCTTGCCATCGGCGGCAGCGGCAGGCGCACTGGCAGCTGCCGGCGCGGCGCTGTCCGGACCTTGCTTGGAGCAGGCGGCAATGCCGAACACCAACATGCTGGCCAGCAGCGGATGAAGAATGCGATTCATGGTGAGTCTCCCTGATATTGACTACGTTGCGTTAAACAGCCCTGGACAGGACTTTTGTTGATTGAAAACCCGGCTTTACTTTTTGCCGCTGCGGTCAATCAGCACCGCCAGCAAGATGACCACACCCTTGATCACCTGCTGGTAGAAGGACGATACGCCCAACAGGTTAAGGCCATTGTTCAGCACGCCAATCAGCAGCGCGCCCATCAGCGTGCCGAAAATCCAGCCGCGGCCGCCGGTCAGGCTGGTACCACCCAGCACCACGGCGGCGATGGCATCCAGCTCGTAGCCGCTGCCAGCGGTAGGCTGGGCGGAATTCAAGCGCGAGGTGAGCACCACCCCGGCCATGGCCGACATGGCACCGGAAACGGTATAGACCCACAGCTTGATCTGATCCACCTTCACGCCGGACAGACGGGCGGCTTCCTCATTGCCACCGGTGGCGTACACATGGCGGCCGAACACGGTTTTCTTCAGCAGGAAGGCAAACAGGCCGAACATGATCAGCATCCACACCACCGGAATCGGCACCAGCCCGGCCACATAACCGCCGCCCAGCATGGAGAACAGATCGCTGTTGAAACCGGTGATCGGGCTGCCGCCGGACACTACCAGCGCCAGGCCGCGCAGAATGGTCATCGAGGCCAAGGTGGCGATGAACGGTGCCACCTTGCCCTTGCTCACCACCAGGCCATTGAACAAACCCATCAGCCCGCCGCCGATCACCCCCAGCAGGGTGGCCAGCAAGGGCGACACCCCAGCCTGGATCAGCGTGGCAATGCCTACCGAGGACAGCGCTAGGATGGAACCCACCGACAGGTCGATGCCGCCCAGCAGGATCACCAGCGTCATGCCAAAGGCAATCAGCGCATTGATGGACACCTGCCGCATCACGTTCAGCAGGTTGGCCACGGTCAGAAAGTCCGGGCTGAGTACGGCCAGCCCCACCGACACCAGCACCAGGGCGATGAAGGGCCCCAGCTTCTGCAGGGTGGCTTTTTGTTTTGGAGTCATTATTTGTTCCCTTGCTCTTGTTCAGGCGGCATGCGCCGTACCGGTGGCCGCAGCCATGATGCATTCCTGGGTGGACTCGGCGGCCTCGAACAGGCCCGTCTGGCGGCCCTCGTGTATCACCAGGATGCGGTTGCTCATGGCCATGACTTCCGGCAATTCCGACGACACCATCACGATGGCCACACCCGCGGCGGCCAGTTGGTTGATGATGTGATAAATCTCGGCCTTGCCACCCACGTCCACCCCGCGGGTGGGTTCGTCCAGCAGCAATACCTTGGGCGGCTGGGCCAGCCATTTGGCAAACACCACTTTTTGCTGATTGCCACCGGACAGCGATTTCACTTCCAGCTCGGCGTCGCGGGTGCGAATGCGCAATTGCTCGATCAAACCGGCCACCGCCTGTTGCTCGGCCGCATCCGACACCACACCCAGCCGGGCGTACTGCGGCAGATGCACCAGAGTGGCGTTTTCCCGCAACGACATGCCCAGCACCAGGCCCTGGCTCTTGCGGTCTTCCGTTACAAAGGCGAGGCCAGCAGCAATGGCCGCGCCCGGGCTGTGCAGGCTGACCGCCTCGCCATCCAGCAACACAGTGCCCGCCGTGCGGCGGTTCAGGCCAAACAGGGTCTTGAGGATTTCACTGCGCCCGGCGCCCATCAGCCCGGCCACGCCCAGCACTTCACCAGCCCGTACGGCAAAGCTGATGTCGCGTACATGATGCTCGTCAGCCAGTCCGTCCACCTGCAGGCGTACAGCCCCCGGCTGCACCGTGCGCTTGGGGAAGCGGTCGCCGATTTCGCGGCCCACCATCATGTGTACCACTTCATCGAAATCAGTGCTGGCAATCACCCGCTCACCGACAAAGCGGCCATCGCGCAGCACGCTGATCTTGTCGCAGATGCGGAAGATTTCTTCCATGCGGTGCGAGACATAAACGATGGCGACGCCACGCGCTTTCAGCGCCTGCATCAGGCCGAACAGGGTGTCGATCTCGCGTTCGGTCAGCGCGGCGGTGGGTTCGTCCATGATCAGCAGGCGCGCATCCATGGCCAGTGCCTTGGCAATTTCCACCATCTGCTGCTGACCGATGGACAGGCTGCCAGCCTCGGCTTCCGGGTCTATGCCACTGGCACCCAGCGCCGCCAGCTGGGCCTTGGCCTCGCGCCGCATGCGGGCGCTGTCGATCACGCCAAAGCGCGACGGCTCGCGGCCGAGAAACAGGTTTTCCATCACCGACAGTTGCGGAATCAGGTTCAACTCCTGATGGATGATGGCAATGCCGCAAGCTTCGGCCTGACGGGTGGAGCGGATGTCCACCGCCTTGCCGTCTATCACGATGCTGCCGGCATCGCTGCGATATACCCCGCTGAGGATTTTCATCAGCGTGGACTTGCCGGCACCGTTTTCCCCCATCAGCGCATGGATTTCCCCACCGGCAATGGCAAAGTCGACTTCTTCCAGCACCCGCACCGGGCCGAATGCCTTGCTGATGCCCTGCATGACAACATTCATGGTCAGGTCCTCAGAAAATCACGCCGGAATGCAGGATCACATTGGCGTACGGTGTGCACTCGCCGGTACGGATGATCACCTTGGCCTCTTGGCAGCGCTGCTTGAATTGTTCATGGCTGACAAAATCCAGCGCCACGCCTTGCTGTGCCAGCCCTGCCGCCAGTTCAACCACGGCTGGATTATGACTGCGACACTCATCGGCAAATACCGCGCGCTCACATTGGAAATCAGCCAGCACGGTTTCCAGCACGCGGGCAAAGCCGGGTTCGCCCAGCGCCAGCGCCAGGTCGATGCACTCAATTCCGGGCGGAATCGGCAGGCCGCAGTCGGCAATCACCAGACTGTCGGTATGGCCCATGCCGGCCAATACGCGGGCGATGTCGCGGTTCAGATGTCCCAGTTTTTTCATGCTTGTTGTTCCAGAAATTGTTGCAGGGCTGCCAGCGTGGGCATGCCGCTTTGTGCGCCCTGCCTGGTTACCGACAGTGCGGCGGCGGCATTGGCGCAGCGCACGGCCTCGGCCAGGCCCAGCGGCCAGAACGTAGCCAGCGCACCATTGAAGGTATCACCGGCACCGGTGCTATCTACGGTCTCAACCGGAAAGCCGGCCACCTGCTGCAACTGGCCTTGGGCATCTACATAGCTGGCACCCTGGCTACCCTGGGTCATCACGATGCCTGCCGGACGGCTGGCCAGCAGTTGTTGCCATGGCTGCTGGCTATCCAGCGCCACGGCCAGCTCGTATTCATTCGGTGTCAACAGGGAAACCTGCTGCAGCAAGCCTGCTGGCAAGGCCTGGGCCGGGGCCGGATTCAGAATGAAAGGCTTGCCGTGACGGGCAGCCAGCATGGCGGCATGCTCAACGGTAGCCAGTGGTACTTCCAGCTGTGCCAGCACCACATCCACCTCGGCAAAGGCGGCTTCGGCTGCATCCAGCTGGGCTGGTGACACGGCATTGTTGGCACCCGGTACCACCATGATGGCATTGTCACCGCCGGCCAGCGTGATGCTGGCCATGCCGGTAGCCTCTTCCACCTGCTGCACCCAGCGGGTATCCACGCCTTCGGCCTGCAAGCCGGCCAGCAGCTCAGCACCAAAGGCATCCTTGCCGACACAGGCAATCAGGCTGACCTCTGCGCCCAACCGGGCAGCAGCCACCGCCTGATTGGCACCCTTGCCGCCCGGATAGGTGGCAAAGCGGCGACCAAACAGGGTTTCACCCTGACGCGGGAAGCTGTCAGCCTCCACCACCAGATCCATATTGATGCTACCGATCAGCAAAACTCGGCTCATGTCCTGTCTTTCTTCAGGCAGCCTGCCGCACTGGCACCGTTCCCGGCAGGAGATCCGTGCCACGGCAGACTGCTGTTGATCAAACGCTAAAACGTACTCAGCAATGCGGTGAACTTATAGCAGAGCCTACAGTCAGGTGGAAGCGCAAAACGCAAAAATTGTAAGTTTTCAACTACATGGCAGCAAAAAAAAACCACACCCTGGTGCAGGATGAGGCTGATTTCCCGGTAATTGCCACCAGCAAGGCACCAGCCCGGTGCCACGACAGCCCAGCTTGTAGTTGCAACGCACAAATTCGCTCAGCCAGGCCAGGCAATGTTTCAGCTGATTTGGCTGGCGCAGCGCAACACAATCGCCGCGACCGCAAACGGGATGACAAGTCCCCTGCGTCGGCGCGTCGGCTGTGCTAAACTCCAGCCAACACATTCATTTGATTATGAAAACACTCATTACCGCCCTCCTGCTCTGTCTGCTTTCGCTGCCAGCCATGGCCGTGAACAGACTGCTGCCTGCCAATATCATGGCCGGTACGCTGTCCAGCGTAGATAACAATGTCGTCACCTTCGTGAAAAGCGAAAGCTCCCTGCTTTCTTCGCTGCTTGCCACGGTGCTTCCCACCGGGCAAAGCTATACCACCGCGCCGGGGCTGCGCATCTACGATGCCAACAATCTGTTCCTGCTAACCGGCCAGCTATCCACGCTGGTGGGCAAACCGGTAGGCATCACGCTGGACCTGCAAGGCAACATCAACCGTATCTGGGTGCTGAGTGACGATGAAATTGCGCTGCTGCAGCAGCGCCAGCAGTAAGGCCTCCCACCCGATGAACCCGCTGGAATCCCTGTTGCAATGAAGAAGGTATACATCAAGACCTTCGGCTGCCAGATGAACGAATACGACTCCGACAAGATGGTCGACGTTCTGGGCGATGCCGAAGGCATGATCAAGACAGACAATCCGGAAGAAGCCGACGTCATCCTGTTCAACACCTGTAGCGTGCGCGAAAAGGCGCAGGAAAAAGTGTTTTCCGACCTGGGCCGCATTCGCCCGCTAAAAGAAGCCCGCCCCGACCTGATCATCGGCGTTGGCGGCTGTGTGGCCAGTCAGGAAGGCGACACCATCGTCAAGCGCGCGCCCTATGTGGATGTGGTGTTTGGCCCGCAAACCCTGCACCGCCTGCCGGAGATGATCCGCGCCCGCCAGCACAGCGGCGCGGCACAGGTGGATATTTCCTTCCCGGAAATCGAAAAATTCGACCACATTCCGCCAGCCAAGGTGGATGGGGCTGCCGCCTTCGTGTCCATCATGGAAGGCTGCTCCAAGTACTGCTCCTTCTGCGTGGTGCCCTATACCCGTGGCGAGGAAGTTTCCCGCCCGTTTGAAGACGTGCTGACCGAAATTGCCGGGCTCACCCAGCAAGGGGTGAAGGAAATCACCCTGCTGGGGCAAAACGTCAACGCCTACCGTGGCTTGATGGCCGATGGCGAAATTGCCGACTTTGCCCTGCTGCTGGAATACGTGCACGAAATCCCCGGCGTGGAGCGCCTGCGCTTCACCACCAGCCACCCGCGCGAGTTCACCCAGCGCATCATCGATTGCTACGGCAAGCTGCCCAAGCTGGTATCGCACCTGCACCTGCCGGTGCAAAGCGGTGCTGATCGTATTCTCACGGCGATGAAGCGCGGTTATACCGCGCTGGAATACAAGTCCATCATCCGCAAGCTGCGCGCGCTGCGACCGGACCTGTGCCTGTCGTCCGACTTCATCGTCGGCTTCCCCGGCGAAACCGACGCGGACTTCGCGCAAACGCTGAAGCTGGTGCAGGATCTGGCATTCGACTTCAGCTATGTGTTCATCTACAGCGCACGCCCCGGCACACCAGCAGCCAACCTCACCGACGACACCCCGCATACGGAAAAAGTGCGCCGGCTGGAAGCGCTGAACGAAGTCATCGAGGCGCGCGGCTTTGCCATCAACCAAAGCATGGTTGGCAGCGTGCAGCGCGTACTGGTGGAAAACATCTCCAAGAAAGACCCGAACATGCTGGCGGCCCGTACCGCCAACAACCGGGTGGTGAATTTTGTCGGCCACCCGCGCCTGCTCAAGCAGATGGTGGATGTAGTCATTACCGAAGCGCGTCCGCATTCGCTGGCAGGGGAAATCCTGCTGCACGAAACCCTGTAAGCCACCAAGGACAGATCCGTCATGTTCATCGTTTCACTCAGTTATATCGCCCCGCTGGAAGAGATAGACGCCCAGCTGGAACACCATGTGCTGTGGCTGAAGCAATGCTATGCCGACGGGCTGTTTCTGGCTTCAGGCCGCAAGGAGCCACGCACCGGCGGCATCATCCTGGCCACCGGCGAACGCCACATGCTGCAGCAACGGCTGGCGCAGGACCCGTTTGCACTGGCGGGACTGGCTCGTTACGACATCACCGAATTTCATCCCAGCATGACAGCGGCCGGCCTGGAAGCGCTGCAGGACAGCCCGACAGCATGAGCGATAGCGCCGTTACGCCAGCCCCCCGTCCGCTTGGCCGCCATGCCCGCAAGGTGGCACTGTTCAGCCTGATCGCCCTGCCTGTGCTGTTGCTGCTCAGCCTGCTGGTCGGCCAGCCCGGCAGTAATGGCAACTGGGGTAGCCGCTCACTCTTGCTGCTGACCGGCCCGGCGGCGCTGATTCCCACCGCCCTGATTTATGCCGGCCTGCTGTGGCTGCTGGACAAACTGCCCTCTGCCGGCTTGCGCAACGGGCTGTTCATGCTGCTGACACTGCTGGCCTGCGTCTTGCTTGTACTGGAAGCCAGCTTCTGGTTTGCCCTGCTGTTCAGCCACTGACATCTTGCCCTGACAATGAATACCACTCCTCTCAGTTTCAATCCGGTCGATAACGAACGGCTGGCCCGCCTGTGCGGCCCGCTGGATGAAAACCTCAAGCAGATCGAAACCGGTCTGGATGTACTGATCCAGCGCCGTGGCGAGCACTTCAAGTGCAGCGGCGAACAGGCCGATCTGGCGGTCTACAGCCTGACCCGCCTCTACCTGCTGGCGGAAAAGCAGGACATCTCTATCGACGATGTACAGCTGGAACTGGTGGAGGCCCGCCAGCACAATCAGCAAGCAGATGCCGACGCCCCGGTGCTGCTGACCCGTCGTGGCGACCTGCGTGGCCGCACCCCGCGCCAGAGTGGCTATATCAAGGCCATCAGCCAGCACGACATCACCTTCGGCATCGGCCCGGCGGGTACCGGTAAAACTTATCTGGCCGTAGCCTGTGCGGTGGATGCCATGGAGCGCGATGCCATCAAGCGCATCGTGCTGGTGCGCCCGGCGGTGGAGGCCGGTGAAAAGCTGGGCTTCTTGCCCGGCGATCTGGCACAAAAGGTCGACCCCTACCTGCGTCCGCTCTACGACGCCCTGTACGACCTGATGGGTTTTGACCGCGTCACCCGCCTGTTCGAAAAAAACCTGATTGAAATTGCACCGCTGGCCTATATGCGTGGCCGTACACTGAACAACGCCTTCATCATTCTGGACGAAGCGCAAAACACCACGCCGGAACAAATGAAGATGTTCCTCACCCGCATCGGCTTTGGCTCACGTGCGGTGATTACCGGCGACGTAACGCAGATCGACCTGCAACGCCATCAGAAAAGCGGACTGGTGGAAGTGGAAAAGATTCTGGGCCATGTACGTGGCATTCACTTCCACCATTTCCAGAGCGAAGACGTGGTGCGCCACCCGCTGGTGCAGAAAATTGTTGATGCCTACGACCACTATCAATTGAAGAACGATGAAACAAGCCAAGCGAAATAACCCGCTGCCGCGCCTTGCCGCCCGTCTGCAGCTGACACTGGAAGACCGCAGCCAGGCGCAGCTGCTGCCTGAAGCCAAACTGATTCGCCGTTGCTGCCAGGCCGCCTTGCAGGCCGATGTGAAGCAGGCCCAGGTCAGCATCCTGCTGGTAGGTAGCGAAGAAGGCCGCAGCCTTAACCACAGCTACCGCGGCAAGGACTACGCCACCAATGTGCTGTCTTTCGCACTGAACGAAGGCGAAAACATTGCCGATCTGCCTTTGTTTGGCGACCTGGTGCTGTGCACCGAGGTGGTGGAAAAGGAAGCCGCCGAGCAAGGCAAAGACCTGATGGCCCACTATGCCCACTTGCTGGTACACGGCATGCTGCACCTGCAAGGCTTCGACCACGAAGATGACGAAGAGGCCGAAATCATGGAAACGCTTGAAACCGTCATTATGGCGAAGTTAGGATATCCCGATCCCTATCTAGAGGAAAAACGCTAACCCCATGGAAGACCCCAGTAAACACAAGCCCAGCCTGTTGGAACGCTTGTCCGCCATGCTCCTGCGCGAACCGGAAGACCGCGAGGAGCTGATCACCCTGCTGCACTCCGCCTTTGAACGTAATCTGCTGGATGCCGAAGCGCTATCCATGATTGAAGGCGTGCTGGAAGTCAGCGACCTGACCGCCCGCGACGTGATGATTCCGCGCAGCCAGATGGATGTGATCCGCATCGACGACCCGATCGAGCGCCTGCTGCCGGACGTGCTGCGCACCGGCCACTCGCGCTTTCCGGTGATTGGCGACAACAAGGACGACGTGCTGGGCATTCTGCTGGCCAAGGACTTGCTGCATTACTTCCATGCGCCCAAGAGTTTTGACCTGCGCGCCACCCTGCGTGCCAGCGTGTTCGTGCCGGAATCCAAACCGCTGGACGTGTTGCTGCGCGAATTCCGCTCCAACCGCAATCACATGGCCATCGTGGTGGACGAATATGGCGGCGTGTCCGGCCTGGTCACCATCGAGGATGTGATCGAGCAGATTGTCGGCGACATCGAAGACGAATACGACTTCGAAGAGGATGACAACAATATCGTGCCGGTACGCGACCAGCGCTACCGCGTCAATGCTCTTACCGAAGTGGCCGACTTCAACGAATACTTTGCCACCAGCTATGAAGACGATGACGTGGATACCGTAGGCGGACTGGTACTTTCGCTAATCGGCCATCTGCCCAAGCGTGGTGAAACCGTTGAATCCGGCTCGCTGCGCTTCACCGTATTGCGCGCCGATAGCCGTCGCCTGCAAACCCTGCTGGTGGAGCGCCTGCACAGCAACACCGCCGAAAGCAGCACTGACTGACATGCGTACCCTGCTTGTGCTGATCGCCGCCGCCTTTGCCGGCGCACTGACCCTGTACGGTTTTGCCCCTTACCGCCTGTACGGCCTGCTGCCACTGTCACTGGCGGCATTGGCACAACTGGTGCAGCGCAATCCCCGGCTTGCCTTCCGTATCGGCTACGTCTGGGGGGTGGCAGCCTATGCCAGCAACTTCAACTGGATCTACAACAGCCTGCACGACATCGCCGGCCTGCCCGCCATGCTGGCTGCACCCTTGGTCCTGCTGCTGCCGGCCTACCTGGCCATCTGGCCCGGTCTGGCCTGCTGGCTGACCAGCCGTATCGACAGCCGCCTCTGGGTCCGCTGGCTGCTGGCCTTTCCGGCGCTGTGGGAGCTGGGTGAATGGCTGCGCAGCTGGGTAATGACCGGTTTCCCCTGGGGTGCAGTCGGCTATTCACAGGTAACGGAAAGCCCGCTGGCCGGTTTCATTCCCATTGGCGGGGTACATCTGGTCAGCTGGCTGGTAGCACTCAGCGCCGGGGCATTGGTATTACTGGCCAACGGTCAACGCCTGCAACGCATGGCCACCCTTATCGGATTGCTTGTCTTGTGGAGTGGCGGCTACTGGCTACAAACCGTCAGCTGGACCGAACCCGCCGGCAAAGCATATCGCGTAGCACTGGCACAGGGAGATATTCCCCAGGCGATGAAATGGGATCCGGCAACCTTTGAATCTACCCTGACAACCTATTACCAGCAGGTTGCCAGTACCCGTGCCGATCTGATGATCCTGCCGGAAACCGCCCTGCCGGTATTCCTGGACGATTTGCCATCCGGCTACCTCACCATGATGGCCGGGGATGCCCAGCGCAAGAACATGGCGCTAGCAACCGGCATTCCACGCCGCACCGCAGATGGCCGCGGCTATCTGAATGCCGTAGTCGTTCTTACCGACCCGGCACTGCCCTCCTATGCCAAGGACCATCTGGTGCCATTTGGTGAATTCATTCCGCTTCCGGGCCTGATCGGCTGGATTTATCAGTACATGAACATGCCATTGTCCGGCTTTTCCCGTGGCGGTGAAAACCAGCATCCATTGACGCTTGCCGGTCACAAGGTGGCATTCAATATCTGCTATGAGGACAGCTTTGGCGAGGAGCTGATCGGCCCTGCGGCCCAGGCCGGGATTCTGGCCAATGTCAGCAATCTGGCCTGGTTCGGCAAGAGTGTGGCCATGAGCCAGCATCTGCAGCTGTCCCAGGCCCGTGCTCTGGAAACAGGCCGTTTCATGTTGCGTGCCACCAATACCGGCATGACTGCCATCGTGCGCCCCAACGGCGACATCGCCAGCGTGGCCGCACCATTCACCCAGCAAGTACTGGAAGGCATGGTGCAGGATTATCAGGGCCGAACACCGTATATGCAGTATGGCAACCAACCGGTAATCATCGGCTGCATCAGCCTACTGACACTGGCAATGGCCCTGGGAGCCTGGCAACGGCGCCAGCAGCGTCCACCGCCTACACCAAATCAGGCAGCGTAGCAGACAACAAAAAAGCCCTCCGTGTGGAGGGCTTTTGCTTGATCAGACAGCTGCTTCAGACATGAAAGCGTGAAACCAGTTGCCGCAGATCATCCGCCAGCGTGTGCATGGCCTGCACTTCCTTCGAGGTACCAGCCGACTCGTCAGCATTACTACTGGCACTGCTGGCAATCAACTCCACCTGCTGGGCAATCTCGGTACTGGCACTACCCTGCTCTTTCAAGGCATGCGAGATTTCATTGACTACATCGACCACACCAGTGGCACTGTCGCGAATATGCGAGATAGCCTCCCCACCTTGCACCGCCAGCTGAAGACCGGTTTTAACCCGACCGACCGCTTCTTCCATGCAAGCGCGTGACTGATCGGAGCTGGTCTGGATTTCCTGAATCATGCCCGCAATTTCCTGCGTCGCCTGACCGGTACGCTCAGACAGTTTGCGCACTTCATCTGCCACCACGGCAAAACCACGCCCCATCTCGCCCGCACGCGCAGCCTCGATTGCTGCATTAAGTGCCAGCAAATTGGTCTGGTCGGCAATATCCTTGATCACCTGCATGATGCTGGAAATGGTCTGGGTCTTGGTTGCCAGGTCCGCAATCGTCGTGGCCGCCTGGTCTACCGACTCATTAATTCGATGCATCTCACTGACTGCACTGGAAATTACCTCGCCACCTTCGCGTGACAGGCGACCGGATTCCTGCGACAGATTGCGAGCATCCTGCGCATGACTGGAAATATGGTTGATACTCACCGTCAACTGTTCGATAGACGCAGCCATGGCTGCAGCAGCTTCGCTTTGTTGATCAGAACCGCGCACAACGGCATCTGATCTGCGCGCCACATCCGAACTCATCTGAGACAGGCGTACAGCCTCATCAGCAATTTCGCGCACCAACTGCTTCAGGTGTTTCTGCATCTGGTCCACAGCCGCCATCACGCTGTGACTATCCCCGGCACTGACAGGCACATGGGTATCTAGATAACCATCTGCAATGCGGCGTACCACCCGCATGGTTTCGCCCGGGTCCGCCCCCAACTGGCCAAGAATGCTGCGCATCAGGAATAGCCCGGCCACCAGCAACAAGGCCAGAATGATGCCGACCTCACCCAGTGTCAGCCACAGCTGGCTCATGAAGGCGGCCTGCACATCATCCAGATAAATGCCGGTACCGATAATCCAATGCCAACGGCTGCTGGTCATCAGGTAGGAAATCTTGGGCTGCGGCTGATCAAAACCCGGCTTGTCCCATACATAGGCAGCGAAACCCTGACCATTACCCTTGGCTACCGTTTCCTGGAACAACTGGCCAAGATCGACACCGGTCGGTGTCTTCAGTCCCAACACACTCTTTCCCAGCATGGCCGCCTTGGCACCATGGATGACATAGTTCCAGTTCTGGTCATATCCAAAGAAATATTCTTTGCCATCGTAATGACTGCTCATCAAGGCAGCAGCAGCCATCTGCTTGGCTTGAGGCTCACTCAGCTTGCCACTGGCTTCCAGTGCTTCGTAGCTGCTGATGATCCCCATCGCAGATTCAACAAGGTTTCGTGTTTTATCCTGCCGGTCCTGCAGCAGGCTGTTACGTTGATTATACAAAGCCAAACCACTGAGACAGCAGATCAGCAATGCAACCAGCAGCAGCCAGGCAATCAGGCGGCCGCGCAATGTCATACCGGCAGTTGTGTTCATGTTTTCTCTGTTCCCGTTGGCAGCGTTTCTATCAAGCAACTGCTCTAATTGTCATCACCGCGTCATTCTACAACTTTATAGACAAAGTAAAACAGGGGTTTACCCAAGTTCTTCTATCAAATTAGTTGAGGTTTTTATCAAATACACCAATGAACTGCGCAACAGGGTCATACAGGATAATAAAATTACATTTAGCAGTAGGTATTCAGGGCCAGCGTGTGATGGGAACACACACGATGAAACCGGCCAAGAGCATGGACGACATACAAGGACACAAAGACATCGGGAGATAAGTTGCAGCACACAGACAACTGGAGTGCTAGGATCGCCATTTGGCTTTGCCATCAAACAGGAGACAACATGCAACTCACTCACATGTTCGTGCACCCAATGAAGTCAGCACGAGGCATCGCTTATAGCCGTGCATATGCCAGCCTGCAGGGACTACTGCATGACAGAGAGTGGCTGCTGGTGACACCTGTGGGGCAATTTCTCACCGCGCGTGATTATCCACGCATGTTGTTGATCGAGATGGACCTGATCCCCGGTGGCATGCTGCTCAAGGCGGATGGACAGTCCCCCATCCTGGCGATGACACAGGTTTACCAGCAATCAGTCGCCACAGCTGTCTGGAAAGATGCCTTCACTGCCCTTCATGGTGATCCGCAAGTCGATGCCTGGTTTACCCGCTTCATGGGCATTGAATGCAAGCTGCTATGGCTTGGCATGAAATCCACTCGCACGCTGAAAAATACTGCCAAACCGATGTCCTTTGCTGACGGCTATCCCTATTTACTGGTCAATCAATCCTCACTGGATGCACTGAACCAGGAGCTGCCACAGGCGGTTAGTCTGCGTCATTTCAGGCCTAATCTGGTCGTTGCAGGTGCTATGCCCTATGAGGAAGACGACTGGAGTGTCCTACGTATCGGCGAAATTGTGTTTGATGTAGCCAAGCCCTGCACCCGCTGCCAGATGACGACAGTAGATCCGGACACCGGCAAATTCTCAGACACAAACGAACCGATGAAAACCCTCATCCGTACCAGACAGTTGCCTGAAGGCATTTGCTTCGGTATCAATCTGGTAGCGAGAAATGAAGGACTACTGGACCTGGGTGCCAACGTAGAGGTTGTAGAGTCACGCTATAGCTTCTAACTGAGCGGCACGACGGATAATTGCTGTTTGCGCCGCAAAAATGAAAAAAGCCAGCTTTCGCTGGCTTTTTTCTCAACTTCACCGAATATTATTCAGCGGAGTCATCTACAACGGCAACGGCATCTTCAGCACGGTCTACCAGCTCAACCAGAGCCAGCGGGGCGTTGTCGCCCTTACGGAAACCGTACTTCAGAATACGCACATAACCACCATTGCGGGCGGAGAAGCGCGGACCGAGAACGTCGAAGAGTTTAACCACGATATCGCGGTCACGAGTGCGGTCAAACGCCAGACGACGGTTGGCGAGAGACGGCTTTTTGCCGAGCGTAATCAGCGGCTCGGCCACACGACGCAGTTCCTTGGCTTTCGGCAGCGTGGTCACGATAACTTCGTGCTTCAGCAGCGAATTCGCCATGTTGCGCAGCATCGCCAGACGATGGCTGGTCGTGCGGTTCAGTTTACGATTACTGTAACGATGACGCATTGTTAATGTCCTTTAGTCTCAAACTTACGGCTTTTCCAGACCAGCCGGAGGCCAATTCTCAAGCTTCATGCCGAGAGTCAGGCCCTTGGAAGCGAGAACTTCTTTGATCTCGTTCAGCGATTTGCGACCGAGGTTCGGAGTCTTCAGAAGCTCGGTTTCAGTACGCTGGATCAGATCGCCGATGTAATAAATGTTCTCAGCCTTCAGGCAGTTGGCCGAACGAACCGTCAGTTCAAGATCGTCTACCGGACGCAGCAAGATCGGATCGATCGGCGGCGCCTTTTCAACGACTTCTTCAACCGCTGTGCCTTGGAGGTCAGCAAAGATCGACAGCTGATCCATCAGAATACGTGCAGCATTACGCACGGCCTGTTCCGGTTCGATGACGCCATTGGTCTCAATATCGAGAACCAGACGGTCGAGGTCAGTACGTTGTTCAACACGGGCGCTTTCCACAGCAAAGCTCACACGGCGAACCGGCGAGAAGGAAGCATCCAGTTGAATGGTACCGATGGAACGGTTTTCTTCATGAATGGAACGAACAGACACGGGCTGATAGCCACGGCCTTTTTCGACCTTGATCTCCATGTCGATTTTGCCACCAACGGAGAGATGAGCAATCACGTGTTCCGGATTGATCACTTCAACATCATGCGGCAACTCGATATCGCCAGCCAAGACAGCGCCTTCGCCTTCCTTTTTCAGGGTCAGCACAACACTGTCACGACCATGCAGCTTAAGCACTACGCCCTTGAGGTTGAGGAGGATGTCTACGACATCCTCACGCACGCCATCAAGAGCGGAATACTCATGCAAAACGCCAGCGATAGTCACTTCGGTAGGAGCAAAGCCCGGCATCGACGACAGCAGAATGCGGCGCAACGAGTTTCCCAGAGTGTGGGCGTAGCCACGCTCGAACGGCTCCATCGACACGCGTGCATGGGTCGCGGAGACCGGCTGCACGTCAATCAGACGAGGTTTCAAAAATTCCGAAGCGCTGTTTTGCATAGTCATTCCCTAAGAGCTAGCGATTACTTGGAGTAGAATTCCACAACGAGTTGTTCGTTGATATCGCTAGACAGTTCGGAACGTTCCGGAGCAGATTTGAAGACGCCTTCCATCTTCTTGGAGTCAACAGACACCCAGGAAGGGAAACCACCTTGCTCAGCCAGAGCCAGACCTTCAGCGATACGGGCCTGTTTCTTGGCCTTTTCGCGGACAGACACAACGTCACCAGCTTTAACCTGGAAAGACGGAATGTTAACTACCTGGCCGTTCACAACGATAGCCTTGTGGCTTACCAGCTGACGTGCTTCTGCACGAGTGGAGCCAAAGCCCATGCGATATACAACGTTATCCAGACGTGCTTCAAGCAGCTTCAGCAGGTTTTCACCTGTGGAGCCCTTGCGACGAACTGCTTCCGCAAAGTAATTGCGGAACTGACGCTCGAGTACGCCATAGATACGGCGGATTTTCTGCTTTTCACGCAGCTGAACACCGTAGTCAGACAGACGACCCTTGCGGGCGCCATGCTGACCAGGCGGAGTGTCCAGTTTGCACTTGGAATCCAGTGCACGACGCGCGCTCTTCAGGAAAAGGTCGGTGCCTTCACGACGAGCGAGCTTACATTTCGGGCCGATATAACGTGCCATGTTCTCACACTCTCCGAATTAAATACGACGTTTTTTGGGCGGACGGCAACCGTTGTGCGGTACCGGCGTCACGTCGGAGATGCTGGTGATCTTGAAACCCAGCGCGTTGAGTGCGCGAACAGCGGATTCACGACCCGGACCCGGGCCCTTGATACGAACTTCGAGGTTCTTCACACCGTATTCTTGGGCAACTTTACCAGCGTGCTCTGCTGCTACCTGAGCAGCAAAGGGTGTACTTTTGCGCGAGCCCTTAAAACCAGCGCCGCCAGAGGTAGCCCAAGACAGTGCATTGCCTTGACGGTCGGTGATAGTGATGATGGTGTTGTTAAACGAAGCGTGCACGTGCACGATACCTTCGCTAACAGACTTGCGCACTTTTTTACGTACACGGACAGCTGTGTTTGCTTTAGCCATTTCTGTGTTCCTTTAGTTACTTCTTGCCGGCGATCGCCTTACGCGGTCCCTTGCGGGTACGAGCGTTAGTGCGAGTGCGCTGACCGCGACACGGCAGGCCACGACGATGACGCATGCCGCGGTAGCAGCCCATGTCCATCAGACGTTTGATGCTCATAGTGATTTCGCGACGCAGGTCACCTTCAACGGTGAACTTAGCCACTTCTTCACGCAGAGTTTCCATCTCAGCCTCAGTCAGATCCTTCACCTTGGTGGAGGGATTCACGCTGGCAGCAACACAAATTTGCTGGGCGCGAGTCTGACCGATGCCGAAAATTGCCTGCAGGCCGATAACGGCATGCGCATGATTGGGGATATTTACCCCTGCAATACGGGCCATACTCTTTCCTTAAGCCTTAAGACCTTGAAAAGTTTGCGATTGTAACACGCAAAGTCAGGTCTAACAAATGTTAGCCTTGCTTTTGCTTGTGACGCGGGTCCGTGCAGATCACGCGAACTACGCGATTGCGACGGATGATTTTGCAGTTACGGCAAATCTTCTTTACCGAAGGCTGTACTCGCATGTCAGTTCCTTTCGTTACTCTAAAAGAGCGAGTGCGTTATTTCGCACGGAACACGATACGGGCAGCGGTCTGTCCAGGCGGGATATTATCCACCCTGACCTTGCAAACATGCTGCTCACCAAGATCTGGCAAACAGACTGCTTACGCCCAAGTACGACGTGTCCATTCTCAAGTTTGATCCAGCAGTAGGGCAGCAGCTCTACTGCCAAATCTCACCCTGCATCTGGAAGGTTTCTTACCTAGCCATATAACCCAGCGAGAACACGTATGTCACCGGCCGAGGGCATTACCCTTGAAGTTAGCCTTCTTAAGCAAACTCTCGTACTGATGCGACAGAACGTAGGACTGTACCTGAGCCATGAAATCCATGGTGACCACTACGATGATCAGCAGTGATGTGCCACCGAAGTAGAACGGTACATTCCACTTCAGGATGAGGAATTCCGGCAACAGACAAACCAGCGTAATGTAAATTGCACCGATCAGTGTCAGCCGCAGAATGATCTTCTCGATATAACGTGAAGTCTGCTCACCTGGACGGATACCTGGGATGAACGCACCACTCTTCTTCAGGTTATCAGCCGTCTCTTTCGGATTGAAAACGAGCGCGGTGTAGAAGTAACAGAAGAAGATGATGGCCGTTGCATACAGCAGCACATAGATCGGCTGACCTGGATGTAGCTTGTCAGCCACGCCCTTGAGCCAACCCAGGCTTTCATTGTTACCAAGCCACCCAAGAATGGTTGCCGGGAACAGGATGATGCTGGATGCAAAAATCGGCGGGATCACCCCTGCCATGTTGAGCTTGAGCGGCATGTGCGTGCTCTGGCCCTGCATGACACGATTACCAACCTGACGCTTGGCATAGTTGACCAGTACCTTGCGCTGACCGCGTTCTGCGAACACGACAACGTAGGTCATCAGGGCAACACCGACAAACAGCACGATGGTAAACAGGATGGGCAGCGAGCCTTGACTTGTCAGTGTGAGCGTCTTGCCAATGGCAGCCGGAACACCCGATGCAATACCTGCACAGATGATCAGCGAAATACCGTTACCGATACCGCGCTCGGTAATCTGCTCGCCCAGCCACATGAGGAACATGGTGCCAGTCACGAGAGAAACCACGGTTGTCAGGTAGAACTCCCACTGGGCAGTCACCACCAGGTTAGGCTGCTTAAACAGCATCACCGCAATGCTGAAGCTCTGAAAAGAGGCCAGCAGAACAGTTGCATAACGTGTGTACTGAGTTACCTTACGACGTCCAGCGTCGCCTTCCTTCTTCAGCTGCTTGAGACTCGGAAGAACCTCGGATGCAAGCTGAAGAATGATGGAAGCAGAGATATACGGCATGATGCCCAGGGCAAAAACCGTAAATCTCGAGAGGGCACCGCCCGAAAACATGTTGAACATGTCGAGCAGGCCCGTCTGCGACGTGTGGAACAACTTCGCTAGTTCGGCAGGATTGATACCTGGCACCGGAATATGCGCACCAATGCGGTAAACAATCAAAGCTCCGATCAAGAACATGATACGGCGCTTCAAATCACCAAATTTATTGGTATTTCCAACTAGAGAAGTATTCGACACGTAAGTGCGCCTTATTCAATACTGCCGCCGGCAGCTTCGATAGCGGCGCGAGCGCCAGCAGTCGCAGCAATTCCACGCAGCTTAACGGCACGTTCGATCTTGCCGGACAGGACAACCTTGGCTACCAGAGCCTGAGCATTGACCAGACCAGCTTGCTTCAGTGCCAACAGATCGATTTCGTCAACCGGCAGCAGGTTCAGTTCAGACAGACGTACCTCTGCATTGAAGCGTGCGGTCAGCGACTTGAAGCCACGTTTCGGCAAGCGACGTTGCAGCGGCATTTGACCGCCTTCAAAACCAACCTTGTGGAAACCACCTGCACGGCTCTTTTGACCCTTGTGGCCACGACCGGAAGTCTTGCCCAGGCCGCTACCAATGCCGCGACCTACACGACGCTTGGCATGCTTGGAGCCGGCACCGGGTTGAATGGTGTTCAGCAGCATCTCTTAGCCCTCGAATTTCAACAGGTAGCTGATCTTGTTGATCATGCCACGGTTTTCAGGGGTATCGAGCACTTCCACAGTCTGGCGGATCTTTTTCAGACCCAGGCCACGGGCGCAAGCCTTGTGGGATTCCAGACGACCGATCAGGCTCTTTACCAGAGTTACCTTAACAGTGTTGGCGTTACTCATGATCAACCCCCAGGATCTCATCAACGGTCAGACCGCGCTTGGCGGCAACCTGAGAAGCGGTGCAGATCTTGTTCAGACCGTCCAGAGTTGCACGAACCACGTTGTACGGGTTGGTGGAACCATGGATCTTGGCCGAAACATTGTGTACACCCATTGCATCGAAGATAGCGCGCATCGGGCCACCGGCCTTAACGCCAGTACCTTCCTTGGCCGGCTGGATGAACACGGTGGTAGCACCATGCTTGCCGGTTACGGTGTGATGCAGCGTACCATTACGCAGCGGGATCTTTACCAGATTGCGGCGGGCCTGTTCCATTGCCTTTTGTACGGCAACCGGAACTTCCTTGGAACGACCTTTGCCCATACCGATGCCGCCATCGCCATCACCAACGACGGTCAAGGCGGAGAAAGCCATAATACGGCCGCCCTTAACCACTTTGGTGACGCGGTTAACGCTGATCATCTTCTCGACCAGACCGTCGCCACGATCTTCCATTTCGTGCTTAGCCATTCTTCACTCCGAATTAGAATACGAGACCGTGTTCACGGGCTGCGTCTGCCACAGCCTTCATACGGCCATGGTATTTGAAACCGGAACGGTCAAATGCCACGGTCGAAATACCGGCTGCCTTGGCTTTTTCAGCGATGCGCTTACCGACTACGGCTGCAGCGGCCACATTGCCACCATTGGAAACGTCAGCGCGTACTTCGGCTTCCAGTGTGGAAGCGCTTGCCAGTACCTTGCTGCCAGTTTCATCAATGATCTGGGCATAAATGTGGCTGTTGGTGCGGTAAACAGTGAGACGCACCATCTTGAGCTCCGCAATCCGAGCACGGGTTTTACGTGCACGGCGGAGTCGAGCTTGTTTCTTGTCCATGTCAGTGCCTCAGTTACTTCTTCTTGGTTTCTTTCAGAACCACAACCTCATCAGCGTAACGAACGCCCTTGCCCTTGTAGGGTTCCGGGGAACGGTAAGCGCGGATTTCGGCAGCGATCTGGCCAACGAGTTGCTTGTCAGCACCCTTGATCAGGATCTCGGTCTGAGTCGGAGTCTCAGCCTTGATGCCAGCAGGCATCTGGTGAGCTACCGGATGGGAGAAACCCAGAGACAGGTTCAGGGTATCGCCTTGAGCCTGGGCGCGATAACCCACACCCACCAGCTGCAGCTTCTTCTCGAAGCCCTTGGATACACCAATCACCATATTGTTCAGCAGGGCGCGCAGAGTGCCGGACATGGCACGTGCGAACTTGCTGTCGTTTTTAGCCGCAAAAGTCAGTTCGTTGTTGTCGAACTTGATTTCAACGTCATTGCACAGAGCGGCGCTCAGGGAGCCCAGGGCACCCTTTACGGTCACTTCTGCAGCGCCGAATTTAACTTCGACGCCAGCCGGAATGGCTACGGGATTCTTAGCTACGCGAGACATTTGACCCCCTTATGCCACTACGCACAGCAGCTCACCGCCGATACCGGCAGCACGTGCTTTGCGATCGGTCATGATGCCCTTGGAAGTAGACAGGATAGCTACGCCCAGACCATTCATTACCTTCGGGATTTCGGTGGAGCCCTTGTACACGCGCAGGCCAGGACGGGAAACGCGGTCAATGCGTTCGATCACCGGACGGCCAGCGTAGTACTTGAGCTGGATATCAAGAACAGGCTTCTTGGCTTCGCCGGCAACGGCGAAATCTTCGATGTAGCCTTCTTCTTTCAGCACCTGTGCCAGCGCAACCTTCAGCTTGGAAGACGGCATTGCAACAGCCACCTTGGAAGCCATTTGGCCGTTACGGATGCGGGTCAACATATCGGAAATAGGATCGTGCATGCTCATTTATGGTTCTCCTATTACCAGCTGGCCTTAACAACACCCGGAATTTCGCCCTTCATGGCGATTTCACGGAGTTTGTTACGACCCAGACCGAATTTACGGAACACGCCACGCGGACGACCGGTAATGGCGCAGCGACGACGCTGACGTACCGGGGAAGCATTGCGCGGCAGCTGCTGCAGTTGCAGGCGAGCGGCGAAGCGTTCTTCTTCCGAGAGGCTTTGATTGTTGATGGTAGCGATGAGGGCTTCGCGCTTAGCGGCAAATTTTTCAGCCACCTTAACGCGCTTTTCTTCACGCTTGATCAGTGCAAGTTTTGCCATGTGCTTAACCCTTGAACGGGAACTTGAACGCAGCCAGCAGAGCGCGGGCCTCTTCGTCAGTCTTCGCCGTAGTGGTAACAGTAATGTTCATACCACGCAGAGCATCGATCTTGTCGTACTCGATTTCCGGGAAGATGATCTGTTCCTTGACACCCATGTTGTAGTTGCCGCGGCCGTCAAAAGACTTGGCGGAAACACCACGGAAGTCACGAACACGCGGCAACGCGATGGTTACCAGACGGTCCAGGAATTCGTACATGCGTTCACGGCGCAGGGTAACCTTGCAACCAACCGGATAGTCATCACGGATCTTGAAGCCGGCGATGGATTTGCGAGCGGTGGTAACTACCGGCTTCTGGCCAGCAATCTTTTCCATATCGCCCACGGCGAATTCCATTACCTTTTTATCGGCAACAGCTTCACCAACACCCATGTTAACGGTGATCTTCTCGATGCGCGGAACTTCCATGATCGACTTGTAGCCGAACTGTTTCATCAGTTCCGGCACTACGCTGTCTTTGTAGAAATCGTAGAAACGTGCCATGTTTGCTTTTCCTTACGCGCCGATAACTTCGCCACTGGACTTGAACACGCGTACCTTGCGGCCGTCTTCAAGAGTCTTGAAGCCTACGCGGTCAGCCTTTTGGCTAGCCGGGTTGAAAATAGCAACGTTGGAAGCGTCAACAGGCATAACCTTTTCAACGATACCACCAGCAACGCCACGTACCGGATTCGGTTTCTGGTGTTTTTTGGCAACATTCACGCCTTCAACAACCAGCTTTTCGTCCAGAACGCGCAGTACGGTGCCGCGTTTACCCTTGTCTTTACCGGTGATTACTACGACTTCATCACCTTTACGAATTTTGCGCATGCGACCTCCTTACAGCACTTCAGGAGCAAGCGACACGATCTTCATGAACCGCTCGGTACGCAGTTCACGCGTCACGGGTCCGAAGATACGAGTGCCAATCGGCTCAAGCTTGTTGTTGAGCAGAACGGCAGCATTGCTATCAAACTTGATCAACGAGCCGTCCGGACGACGCACGCCTTTGGCGGTGCGTACTACTACTGCGTTGTACACGTCGCCTTTTTTGACGCGACCGCGCGGAGCAGCATCCTTGATGCTCACCTTGATGATGTCGCCAACGCTTGCATAGCGACGCTTGGAACCGCCCAATACCTTGATGCACATAACGTGACGCGCACCGGTATTGTCAGCGACCTCAAGCATGGTCTGCATTTGGATCATTTGATGATTACCTTTCTAATCCAACTTTATCCGTCACTTTCACCTGCCGGTTTCTCGCATAAGAGCAAGACCAAACAGACGAAACGCCACAGATCGAGCTGTGGCGTATCAAACGGCCAGTTTTGGACCCCGTAAGGGCGGAATTCCTATCCGACACGAATAGGAAGATGGCCATTATACAAGGGACTTTCGTCCCTTGCAAGTCTTATACCTGGCGAGATTTCTCTACCAGGGCAGTCACCACCCACGACTTGGTCTTCGAGAGGGGACGGGACTCGCTGATTACTACGATGTCGCCGGCCTTGAACTCGTTGTTCTCGTCGTGTGCGTGGAACTTCTTGGAACGACGGATAATCTTGCCGTAGATCGGGTGCTTAACCTTGCGCTCGACCAGAACGGTTACAGTCTTATCCATCTTGTCGCTGACAACGGTGCCGGTCAGCGTACGTACAACTTTGGTTTCGCTCATCTTAAACTGCCTTTTCTTTCAGAACGGTACGTACACGAGCGATATCGCGACGTACTTTCTTCAGTTCAGAGGTCTTGGCGAGTTGCTGAGTAGCGTGCTGCATGCGCAGGGCAAACTGGGCCTTCAGGAGGCTCAGCAGTTCCACTTTCAGCTCGTCAACAGTTTTGGCTTTCAGTTCGGACGCTTTCATTACTGACCTACCTGTCTAGTTACAAACACAGTGGCGATCGGCAACTTGGCTGCGGCCAGACGGAAAGCTTCACGAGCGAGTTCCTCGTTAACACCGTCCATTTCGTACAGCATCTTGCCAGGCTGGATTTCGGCCACGTAGTATTCCGGAGAACCCTTACCCCCACCCATACGAACTTCAGCAGGCTTGGAGGTGATCGGCTTGTCCGGGAAAATACGGATCCAGATACGACCGCCACGCTTGATGTGACGAGTCATGGCACGACGGGCCGCTTCGATCTGACGCGCGGTCAGACGACCACGACCAACAGCCTTCAGACCGAAATCACCAAAGCTCACCTTGTTGCCACGGGTAGCGATACCAGTGTTGCGGCCTTTATGCTGTTTACGGTACTTGAGTCTAGTTGGCTGCAGCATTGCGCGGGCCCTTTCTCGTTTTCTTCTCGGTCGCAACCGGAGCCGGCGCTACTTGACCCGGCTTCAGCTCACCTTTGTAAACCCATACCTTGATGCCGATGATACCGTAGGTGGTCTTGGCTTCAGAGGTAGCGTAGTCAACATCGGCACGCAGGGTATGCAGCGGCACACGGCCTTCGCGATACCATTCGCTACGAGCGATATCGATGCCGTTCAGACGACCGGAGGACATGATCTTGATGCCCTGGGCGCCCATGCGCATGGCGTTCTGCATGGAACGCTTCATGGCACGGCGGAACATTACGCGCTTTTCCAGCTGGGAGGCGATGCCATCAGCAATGATTTGCGCATCCAGTTCCGGCTTGCGAACTTCTTCGATATTCACGTGAACCGGCACACCCAGACGGGCTTGCAGTTCGCGCTTCAGAACTTCGATGTCCTCACCTTTTTTACCGATCACAACACCCGGACGGGCACTGTGAATGGTAATGCGTGCGGACTTGGCCGGACGCTCGATGGTGACACGACCAACAGCCGCATGACCCAGGCGCTTCTTCAGGTATTCGCGAACTTCCAGGTCTTGCATCAGCATTTCCGGGAAATTCTTCGAGTTGGCGAACCACTTGGAAGACCAGTTTTTGTTAACGGCAAGACGGAATCCCGTCGGATGAATCTTCTGACCCATTTCTTACCCCTTAATTGCCAACGGTCAACGAGATGTGGCAGGTCTGCTTTTCGATGCGATTGCCACGACCCTTAGCACGGGCAGTGAAACGCTTCAGACTAGCGCCTTTGTCAACAAAGATGCTGGTGACACGCAGGGTGTCGATGTCAGCGCCTTCGTTGTGCTCGGCGTTAGCGATGGCAGATTCCAGCACTTTCTTCACAATAACCGCGCCCTTCTTCGGGGAGAAGGCCAGGATATTCAGAGCCTGACCAACGGATTGACCGCGGATCAGATCGGCCACCAGGCGGCACTTTTGTGCCGACAGGCGGACGCTTTTCAGATTTGCAGATACTCTCATCGCTTCACCTTATCTCTTCTTCGCCTTCTTATCGGCCGCGTGGCCTTTGAAGGTACGAGTCAGCGAGAATTCGCCCAGTTTATGACCGACCATGTTTTCGGAAACATAAACAGGCACATGGGTGCGACCGTTGTGTACCGCGATGGTCAAACCAATGAAGTCCGGCAGGACGGTCGAACGACGCGACCAGGTCTTGATCGGACGCTTGTCATTGGTTGCACGCGCCGCGTCGACCTTCTTCAGAAGGTGCAGATCAACGAACGGGCCTTTTTTCTGCGAACGTGCCATTGTCAATTACCCTTTAGTAGAATAGCGGCGGCGTACGATCATATTGTCGGTACGCTTGTTGCGACGGGTACGGAAGCCCTTAGTCGGAGTGCCCCATGGGCTAACCGGCACACGGCCTTCACCAGTACGGCCTTCACCACCACCATGCGGGTGATCAATCGGGTTCATCGCAGTACCGCGAACGGTCGGACGAATACCACGCCAGCGGCTAGCACCAGCCTTACCCAGCTTGCGCAGGGAATGCTCTTCGTTGCTCACTTCGCCAACAGTAGCGCGGCAGTCAACATGCACCAGACGAATTTCGCCGGAACGCAGACGCAGCTGAGCATAGACACCTTCACGGGCCAGCAGCATGGCGGAACCGCCAGCAGAACGGACCATTTGAGCGCCTTTGCCAGGTTGCAGTTCCACGCAGTGGATAGTAGTACCCACCGGGATGTTGCGGATCGGCAAAGCGTTACCAGCCTTGATCGGAGCCTCGGCACCGGACAGCAGAACTGCACCAGCTTTTACACCGCGCGGAGCGATGATGTAGCGGCGTTCGCCATCGGCGTAGCACAACAGGGCGATGTGGGCAGTGCGGTTCGGATCGTATTCGATGCGTTCCACTTTTGCCGGGATGCCATCCTTGTTGCGACGGAAGTCGATCAGACGGTAGTGCTTCTTATGACCACCACCCATATGACGGGTAGTAATGTGGCCATTGTTGTTACGGCCAGCAGTGGCAGATTTTTTCTCTACCAGAGCGGCGTGCGGAGCGCCTTTGTGCAGATCAGGGTGAACCACCTTGACAACAGCACGACGACCCGCGGAAGTCGGTTTTACTTTAACGATAGGCATGCTCTATCTCCTTACTCCGCAGCGGCCGGGGTGGCGGTCAGATCGATTTCCTGACCCTGAACCAGGCTAACGTAGGCCTTTTTCCAGTCTTTACGACGGCCAAAGGTACGGCCAAAGCGCTTAACTTTGCCCTTTACGTTAACAGTGGATACGCCTTCAACTTTTACGTTGAACAGCATTTCTACTGCAGCCTTGATCTCCGGCTTGGTAGCATCGGTAGCAACACGGAATACAACTTGCTGATGCTTCTCAGCAACCATGGTGCTCTTTTCGGAAACAACCGGGGCCAGAATTACTTGCAACAGACGTTCTTGATTCATGCCCACTGCTCCTCCAGATGCTGCACCGCCTCACGAGTGATGACGATCTTCTTGAAACGCAGCAGGCTGTACGGGTCAGCTTGTTGTGCTTCGATCACCAGCACGTTCGGCAGATTGCGCGAAGACAGATAGAGGTTTTCGTCCAGTTCACGGGTAATGAACAGAGCCTGTTCCAGACCCATGGACTTAACCACACCTACGAATTCCTTGGTTTTCGGCGATTCAACCGACAGCGAATCAACCACGATCAGACGTTCGTCGCGAACCAGCTGGGACAGAATAGCTGCCATACCAGCGCGGAACATCTTGCGGTTAACCTTCTGAGAGAAATTCTCATCCGGGCTATTCGGGAAAGCACGACCACCACCACGACGGTTCGGAGTAGAAGTCATACCGGCACGTGCGTTACCAGTACCCTTCTGCTTGAACGGCTTTTTGGTGGAGTGGTGTACTTCGGCACGAGTCAGCTGAGCACGGTTACCGCTGCGAGCATTCGCCAGGAATGCAGTCACAACCTGGTGAACCAGGGCTTCATTGTATTCGCGACCGAACAGAGTCTCGGAGGCCTGCAGGCTGCCAGCAGCCTGACCTTGGCTATTGATTACTTTCAATTCCATCACGCACCTGCCTTCACGCTAGGACGAACGACTACGTCGCCGTTCTTGGCGCCAGGAACGGCACCCTTAACCAGAAGCAGCTGACGCTCGGCATCAACACGAACAACTTCCAGGCACTGAACAGTGCTCTTGACGTTGCCGTACTGACCAGCCATGCGCTTACCCGGGAAAATACGACCCGGATCCTGAGCCTGACCAATGGAACCCGGCGTGTTATGCGAACGGGAGTTACCATGGGAAGCACGGTTGGAAGAGAAGTTGTGACGCTTGATCACACCGGAGAAACCCTTACCCTTGGAGGTACCGGTTACATCAACCAGTTGGCCTACGGCGAAGATTTCAACGGACAGTGCATCACCCGGCTTCAGAGTGGAGAGGGCTTCTGCGGACAGAACGAATTCGTTCAGACCCAGACCTGCTTCAACGCCAGCCTTGGCAAAGTGACCGGCAGCCGCCTTATTAACGCGGTTTGCCTTACGGGTGCCGAAGGTTACTTGAACGGCGGAGTAGCCATCAACTTCAGCGGTTTTGATTTGCGTGACGCGATTAGCAGACATGTCCAGCACAGTTACCGGGATGGAAGCACCATCTTCGGCAAAAATGCGGGTCATGCCGACTTTGCGACCGACAAGACCTAAACTCATGTTTATATCCTTTTGCAGGCGCCGATTACGATTGACCGGCATACAAAAACAAAAGCGGACTCGCAAAATTGCGAGTCCGCTAATGTATCACAGGAAATTCAGCAATCGCAAGCACTTAGCTAACGATTGCCTGGTTTCATGCAATTACTGCAGCTTGATTTCCACATCCACACCGGCCGGCAGGTCGAGCTTCATCAGAGCGTCAACGGTCTTGTCGGTCGGATCTACGATGTCCATCAGACGCAGGTGGGTACGGATTTCCAGCTGATCGCGGGAAGTCTTGTTCACGTGCGGGGAACGCAGTACGTTGAAACGCTCGATTTTGGTCGGCAGCGGAACCGGGCCTTTAACAACAGCGCCGGTACGCTTGGCAGTTTCAACGATTTCCTGAGCGGAACGATCGATCAGGTTGTAATCGAAGGCCTTCAGGCGGATGCGGATTTTCTGGCTTTGCATAATATCAGCTCCGAATTAGGCGAGAATCTTGGCAACAACACCGGCGCCAACAGTACGGCCGCCTTCACGGATCGCGAAACGCAGACCTTCTTCCATAGCGATCGGAGCGATCAGTTCTACGGTGATTTCCACGTTGTCACCCGGCATTACCATTTCCACGCCTTCGGCCAGGGTAACTGCGCCAGTTACGTCGGTCGTACGGAAGTAGAACTGC
>NZ_JASLFG010000041.1:0-128314 GCF_030150775.1 Aquitalea sp. | reverse complement strand
TTTCCGCCTGCGGACCATTCTGTACGATGACATCACCAACAAGCGCTATCTGAACGCCTTGCAAAAAGCGGCGGCAAGCTGCGAGCCGCCTGCCGGGGCTCAGGCAGAACCCGCCATACTGGCCGGGCAGGAAGGGGGTGGCTGATGTGCTAAGCCCTCACTGCCGGTGTTTGTCCGACCGGCTGCCTAGCCCAAACCGCTCTAGTTCAGCTTGCTGGAGCGGAGGTTCAGTTGAGTCCGCTGCAGTTATCTGCTCGGGCAGGAAATAGATGGAGCGTAAGAACCATGGCATTTTCCTTCCGGCAGTTGAAGTACTTTGTAGCGACTGCTGAAGCAGGGCAGGTTTCCTTGGCGGCGATGCAGCTGAACATCACTCAGTCGGCAGTGACGGCAGCCATCCGGCAACTGGAGGAAGTGCTGGTTACGCGCTTGTTTGTACGCCATCCGCACGGCATGGTAAGGCAGGGGCTGAAATCAGCCCGGCCATCGTGTTGTTTCGCGACTATTTTCGTCAGCAGTTTCTGAGTCCCTCCAGCAGCCAGCCTAGTGCGGCTGCGCGCTAGGGCTTTCAGCCTGTTGGCTGACCGGCCCCCCAGCCGTTTTCAAATACCAGCGCGGCCAGATTTTGCCGCTGCGCCCAGTTTTCCTGTTCCAGCATGGGTTTGTCGTAGAAAGCCTCGACATGGCCGATGCACAGGATGGCCACTGCCTTGGCCTCGGCGGGCAGGCCCAGCAGCGTGCCCAGCCGCTGCGGGTCGAACAGCGATACCCAGCCCAGGCCAATGCCCTCGGCCCGTGCCGCCAGCCACATGTTCTGGATGGCGCAGGCAATGGAGCAGATATCCATTTCCGGCAGGGTGCGGCGGCCAAACACATGGCGCTCGCGCCCGTCCATCAGCGCCGCCACCAGCACCTCGCCACAGTCGAGAATGCCTTCCACCTTCAGCTTCATGAATTCGTCTTCGCGTTGGCCCAGTGCCTTGGCGGTGGCTACCCGTTCCACTTCCACCTCGGCATGCAGTTGCTGGCGCAGGGCGGTATCGCTAATGCGGATGAAGCGCCAGGGCTGCATGAAGCCCACGCTGGGGGCCAGGTGCGCGGCCTGTAGCAGGCGTTGCAGCAGGGCCGGGTCGATCGGGTCCGGCTTGAAGTGGCGCATGTCGCGCCGTTCGCGGATGGCGCGGTAAACGGCGTCGATGTCGGCTTGGGGATAGGCATTCATGGCAGGAACAGTCTGGCGCAGGCCGCAGGGTTGGACGGGAAGTAAAGATGCAGATAACTGGCCAGCAGGCTGCCGTGGCGGTATACCGCCTCGCCCGGCCCGTTACCGGTGGCGCGGCTGGCATGGGTGAGCGGGGTGATGGGCGTATCCAGGCTGGAATAATGGAAGGTGTGGCCGCGCACGATGGCACCATCCAGTTGCAGTTGTTGCAGGCCCAGCGCACTCAGGCGGGTATTCAGCCGGGCATGACCGGGCAACAGGCCCAGCATCTGCCCGTGATTGCCCTGTTTGTCGACAAGGCTGTCCAGCAGGTAAAGCATGCCACCACACTCGGCATACAGCGGCTTGCCTGCTGCCACATGGGCGTGCAGGCTGGCGCGGCTATGCTGTGCGCGGGCCAGCGCGGCCAGATGCAGTTCCGGATAGCCGCCGGGCAGCCAGACTGCATCGCAGTCCGGCAGCGTGTCGTCGGCCAGTGGCGAGAAGTAATGCAGCTCGGCGCCCAATGCCTGCAGCGTCTGGATATTGGCCGGGTAGATGAAGCTGAAGGCGGTATCGCGGGCGATGGCGATGCGCACGCCGTCCAGCAGCCGGGGCTGGCTGGGTGCCGTGGCAGGCTGGAAGGCGACGGCGGGTGGCAGATCGGCCAAACTGGTGCTTGCCAGCTGGGTGGCAGCGCGCTCCAGCCGTGCTTCCAGATCGTCCACTTCCTGCGCCTGAACCAGGCCCAGATGGCGCTCCGGCAGGCCCATGTCCTGCTGGCGCATTACCGCGCCCAGATAATTGAGGCTGGCGGGCAGGGCAGTGGTGAGCATTTCTGCATGACGGGCTGATGCCACCTGATTGGCCAGCACGCCGTAAAACGGCAGGCCGGGGCGGAAGGTGGCCAGGCCATGCGCCACCGCCGCAAAGGTTTGCGCCATGCCGGCAGCGTCGATGATGGCGGCTACCGGCAGGCCGAACAGCTGCGCCAGATCGGCACTGCTGGGCGTGCCATCGAACAGGCCCATGCT
Source organism: Aquitalea sp. (assembly GCF_030150775.1). NCBI lineage: Bacteria > Pseudomonadati > Pseudomonadota > Betaproteobacteria > Neisseriales > Chromobacteriaceae > Aquitalea > Aquitalea sp. Next base: position 126,079 of record NZ_JASLFG010000041.1, on the reverse strand, counting down.
GCCTTCGATCAGGATCAGGTCGGCCTCGGCGGCGGCGGCATACAGGCGCTGGCGGCAGTCGTCCTCACCGTTCATCCACAAATCCAGTGCGTATACGGTGTGGCCGCTGGCCTGTTCCAGCACATAGGGGTCGAGAAAATCCGGCCCGGTCTTGAACACCCGCACGGTTCGGCCCTGCTGGCGGTGGTAGCGCGCCAGCCCGGCGCTGAGGGTGGTCTTGCCCTGATGCGAGGCCGGGGCGCTGATGAACAGCGCCGGGCAGTGGCGGATGGCCATGTCAGAACTCCACGCCCTGTTGCGCCTTGATGCCCTGCTCACGGAAGGGGTGTTTCACCAGTTTCATTTCCGTGACCAGATCGGCGGCATCAATCAGCGCCTGCGGCGCATGGCGACCGGTAATCACCACATGCAGGTTGGCCGGGCGGCTGGCCAGTGCAGCCAGCACTTCGTCCAGCGGCAGGTAGTCGTACTTCAGCACGATGTTCAGCTCGTCCAGGATCAGCATGTCGTAGTGGCCGCTATTGAGCATTTCCAGCGCGGCGTCCCAGCCCTGGCGCGCGGTAGCGATGTCGGCCTCGCGGTTCTGGGTGTTCCAGGTATAGCCCTCGCCCATGGTGAGAAAGCGGCAGTTGTCGAAGCGGCTGAACAGGTCGCGCTCGGCGGTATGCAGCGCGCCCTTGATGAACTGCACCACGCCCAGCTGCATGCCGTGGCCGACAATGCGCAGGCCCATGCCAAAGGCGGCGCTGCTCTTGCCCTTGCCAGTGCCCGTGTGGATGATGAGCAAGCCTTTTTCCTTGGTGGCGGCAGCCTTTTTCTTTTCAAAGCCGGCCTTGCGCTTTTCCACCATGCGCTGGTGGGTGGCGGCGTCGGTTTTCATGGCGGTTTCCTTCTGATTGCTGGTCTGCGGCGGCGGTCGGGACCGTGCCGCAGCAGGGTTTTTGTCAGCCACTCTTACTGCCAGTGGGTGCCGGTGAGTGTGCGTAGCAGCTCCACAATGCGCGGACGGCTGGGGTGATAGCCGATGAATACCAGCTGCGCCTGCCGTGGTGCGGCGGTTTCCGGCTCCTGTTGCAGTTGCACGCGCTGGCGCACCGCTTGCAGTGTCAGCCGGCCCTGGCCATCGGCACTGGCAGCATGGCCCTTGATGCGCAGCAGCGCTTCTTCGCGGGCAATGGTTTCCACCGCTGCCAGCAGGCGGGCCGCGTCCTGCGCGTCCTTGCTGCGAATCAGGAAGGACTGCCAGCCCGGGTCCTGCTCGTGAAAATGCTTGTGGGTGGCCAGGCCATGACTGTGCGCGGCCAGGCCGCCGTGGCTGTGGCCGTCCAGCAGCGCCTGGTTGGCCAGCGGGCGCAGATTCAGCGGCAGGCTGGATACCGGGCCGTAATGGCGGTGGCCGCTGCCGCTGACTTCATGCAGATGCAGGCCCAGTGTCAGCCGGGTGTCCAGCTTGGCCTGATAGGCCAGCTCGATGAAGCGGATGGACGGCGCCAGCTCGCGCACCGTGCTTTCCGCTTGCAGCATGGCGGTGTCGGTAAGGGTGTCGATCTTGTTCAGCACCACGATGTCGGCATTTTCCAGCTGCTGGCGGAACAGGCTGGCCACCGCGTCGTCCTGCTGGCCGTGGCCGGCATCAAAATCGCCCGCTATCAGTAGCGGGGTATCCACCACTGCCAGCGTGGCATCCAGCACAAAGCGCTCGGCCAGCTCCGGGCCTTGCAGCTGCTCCATTACCGCGCTGGGCAGGGCCAGTCCCGAGGTTTCGATCAGCACATGGTCAATCTGCTGGCGGCGCTGCCACAAGGCCAGCATGGTGGGCAGGAAGTCCGCGTCGTCGTCATAAGCCACCAGGCCGTTGGCCAGGTCGTGAATCTCCACCCCAGCCTTCTCTTCCGTGCGCAGGATGGTGCCGTCGATGGACTCCTCGCCAAACTCGTTGACCAGAATGGCCAGCCGCCGTTGTTTGCTGTCGCGGATCAGATTGGACAGCAGGGTGGTTTTGCCCGCGCCCAGAAAACCGGTGAGCACGGTGACCGGAATGCGCGGGCTGCTCATGCCAGTTGCTCCAGTGCGGCTTGCAGGCTGGCAAAGTCGGCAAAACTGGCCGGGTAGTCCAACTGAGGACGGTCCACCACGATAAAGGGAATGCCCAGTGCGGCGGCAGCGGCGGCCTTGGCACCATAGCCACCGGCATCACCGGATTGCTTGCTGATGACGCAGTCGATCTGCCAGTCGCGCCACAGGGTTTCATTGGCCGCCTGCGAAAATGGGCCCTGCATCGCGCACAGCCGGGCGCGCGGAATGCCAAGGTCGATGGCGCGTTGCAGGTGTTGCGGGTCCGGTGCCAGCCGCACAAACCATTGCTTGTCAGCCGCGCCCTCGGCCTGCACAAAGCCGGCCAGCTCCTTGCTGCCGGTGGCCAGGAAAATGCGCTGGCCATGCTGCATTGCCAGTTTTGCCGCTTCGGCCATGCTGCTGCAGTGGATGGCCGGGTGCTGGTCCGGCGCGCTGGGGCGCTCGTAGCGCAGATAGGGCAGGGCCAGTTCCTGAGCCAGCGCCATCAACTGCTGCGACATCTCGGTAGCGTAAGGATGGGTGGCATCCACAATGCAGCGTGCCTGGCTTTGTTGCAGCAGCTCGCGGCGACGCTCCACGCCCAGCCGCCCGCTGATGCTGGTGAGGCCCGGGCTGTCGGCGGCGACGATTTCGGCACCGTAGTCACTGGCCGTGCTGACAATCACCGGCTGGCCGTTTGCCGCCAGCTGGCGGGCCAGCGCATTGCCGTCGCTGGTGCCGGCAAACACCCAGGCGGCAGCGCCGGGCAGGCTGTCAGCGGTAATGGTGTCGGCGGTGTTCTGCCAGTTGAAATAACCGCGCGGAGTGAACATCCAGTTACGCTTGCGGCGGGTGAAGCGGTTGCCGATCACCAGCGAGGTGAGCATGTTGAACTGGCGGGTGCGCAGCTCGGCCAGGGTGACGATTTCCACGGTCTGGCCTTCGCGGTAGGCATTGTGCACGATGCCGCACAGGGTTTCCGGCCGCTTGTGTTCCAGCATGATGTCCAGAATGCGGTACACGCCTTCCTGCCGCTGCTTGCTTTGCACGTTGTAAAACACCACCGCCAGATCAGCCTCGGCAATATGGCGGGCGCGGCTTTCAATCCACTCCCACGGGCAGAGCAGGTCGGACAGGCTGAGCGTGGCAAAGTCGTGCGACAGCGGCGCGCCCAGCAGCGAGGCACAGGCATTGGCCGAGGTGATGCCGGGAATCAGCTGCACATCGAAGCTGTCGTCCTCGCGCATGTCCTCGTAGGCCAGCGTGGCCATGGCGTAAATGCCGATGTCGCCGCTGGAAATCAGCGCCACTGTCTTGCCGGCACGGGCTTCTTCCAGCGCTAGCTGGGCGCGGTCGCGCTCCTGGGTGAGCGGCAGGGTGCGGATGTCCTTGCCGGCAATCCACGGCTGGATCCATGTAAGGTAAAGGTCGTAGGCGACGATGACGTCGCTGGCGGCCAGCGCCTGTTCCACCATCGGCGGGATCAGTTCGCGGCTGCCGGGGCCGACGGAGACTAGATAGAGTTTTCCGGTCATTGTTTCATGCTTTCTGCTGCATGCAGGCGGGGCCTGCCAAAAGTTTGTCTGGGCAATGCGTGGTGCGCATTGCGGATGTAAATCCTGTATTTGTTACGTAGCGGTGCTGGACTGTGGTCCTGCATCGCCGGGTTTTACTGCGTGGTTTTCCTTCCAGTTCCTCACGCAAAAAACAAATCAACTTCGCGGGTCTCGCCCCGCCGGCGAGGTACTTTGCTTTTGCTTCGCCAAAAGAAAGTACCCAAAGAAAAGGCGACCCGCAGCGCGTCGAATTCCCGCCCCAGCCATCCTGCCCAAGGCGCGGCTGAACTCGCACCGTGCTAACGTCACGGTGCTCAAACATGCAGCCGCTTAAAACCTTGGGCAGCACGTCTGTGTCGGCTCGCGCTGACGGGACTGGGGCCTCATCGTATTTGTTTTGGCCATCCTTAAAACGTCTGTGGGATTCGAACCCACAACCCGGTCGGATAAAACCGGATTCTTTTACCTTTTCACGTCACTTCCATCGTACCAACGCGCCCATAGGCCCCATCAAGCATGCCGACGGGTGGCCGGGGCGAGGTCTTAAGCGCCTGCCCTGTCTGAGCGATTTGACGTTAGCAAATCGCGAGTTCAGGCGCGCCTCGCACCGGTCGGGCCCTGTCGGGCAGCCGCAGGCCATGCTTGCGGGGTGGCCTTGGAGGTGGAGGAGGGCTTGGCCAGGCAAGCCCTCCTTCCCGTCCGCCGCGCGGAAGCGGCATGTAAAACATCATCCGCGTGAGCGGATGCCCAAACTGGGTTATCACCGTAAACATAAAAACCAAAACTAAAATCAACTTCGCGGGTCTCGCCCCGCCGTCGAGGTACTTTCTTTTGCTTCGCCAAAAGAAAGTACCCAAAGAAAAGGCGACCCGCAGCGCGTCGAATTCCCGCCGCAGCCGCACCGCCCAAGGCGCGGCTGAACTCGCACCGTGCTAACGTCACGGTGCTCAAACATGCAGCCGCTTAAAACCTTGGGCGGCACGTCTGCGTCGGCTTGCGCTGACGGGACTGGGGCCGCGACGGGTCTGTGCTATCTATCTTTAAAAACGTCTGTGGGATTCGAACCCACAACCCGGTCGGATCAACCCCGACTCTTTTACCTTTTCACGTCACTTCCATCGAACCGACGCCACCCTTGGCCCCATCAAGCATGCCGCCGGGTGGCGCTGCTGCGGTTTTAAGCGGCTGGCTGTTTGAGCGATTGGACGTTAGCCAATCGCGAGTTCCAGCCGTGCCGCAGCAGTGTCAGGTCCTGTCGGGCAGCCGCAGGCCATGCTTGCCGGGGTGGCCTTGGAGGTGAAGGAGGGCTTGGCCAGGCAAGCCCTCCTTCCCGTCCGCCGCGCGGAAGCGGCATGTAAATCACTATCCGCGTGAGCGGATACAAAACCCCTTATTCAACTGCCCCAAAATCAGCAAACCCATCCTCCACCACCGCCACCGTCACTCCCTCTCGCGCCATCTTCGGTACCAGCAGCCGCCCGCGCGGGCTGGCAATCAAGGCGCAGGGTTCGCACACCCCATCCACCCCCACATTCTGCTGCACCCAGGCGGAAGGCTGGCCGGTCCAGCCGCGGGCGGCCACGTCGCTGCGGACAATGACGCGCAAGGGCAGCGCGTGACGGGCGCAGAACTCCAGCAGGCCCACTTCATCGGCCTTGAGGTCGATGGTGGCCACCTCGCGCACTTCGCTGAGGCTGCGTCCGGCCAGCGCTTGCAGCACGGCCTGTTCGATGGCGTCGGCGCTCTTGCCACGGCGGCAGCCTATGCCCAGCGTCAGCGGCTTGAGTGCTTCGGTTGCCGTGGTGATGGCCGGGGTGGCACCGGTCAGGCGGGCAACGTGGTAGGCCAGCGTGTTGGCCCCGCCTTCGTGGCCGGACAGCAGCGGGATGGCAAAGCGCGCGGCTTCGTCCAGCACCACCACCGCCGGGTCGGTGAGTTTGCTTTGTGGCAGGCCATCCAGATAGCGCACGGCAATGCCGCTGGCCATCAGCAATACCCATTGGCGGTGCTGATGGAAGGCGGCGGCAAACTGCTGGCGCGCATTGTCATCCGGCTGCTGCCAGGGCTGGTAGAGGGTGGCGTCCAGCGCGCTGGCCAGTTGCTGCGCCAGCGGCAGGGCTGATTCGCGCACGGTCCAGATGGCGGTGTGGCTCACGAGGCTTCCTGCTCCTGGTGCTGCTCCCGTTCCGCAGCCTGCTCCGGTTTGCGCTTGCTGGGGCGCGGGGTTTTGCGGTCGGTGCCATCGCGGAAGATATGGGTGAAGCCAGCGGCATACAGGCTGGATTCCACCCCGCCTTCGCGCGACAGCGCCGCGCCCACCAGCAGCAGGGTGGTGAGCAGCCAGTCCTTTTGTTTCACCTCGTCCAGCAGCTTGCCCAGCGTGCTGCGGTGGATGGACTGGTCCGGCCAGCTGGCGCGGCGCACCAGTGCCACCGGGGTGTCCGGCGGGTAGTGCAGCAGCAGGTCGGCCACGGTGTATTTCAGCCGCTGGCCGGACAGGAAGATGCACATGGTGGCGCGGTGTTCGGCAAAGCGGGCGATGGATTCCAGCTCCGGCACCGCGCTGGCACGGCCAGACACCCGGGTGAGAATGATGGATTGCGAGATGGCCGGGCGGGTCAGTTCGCTGCCCAGTGCTGCCGCAGCGGCGGTAAACGAGGACACGCCGGGGACGATTTCGTAGGCTATGCCCAGCGCTTCCAGCCGGCGCATTTGCTCGGCGGTGGCACCGTAGATGGCCGGGTCGCCGGAATGCAGCCGCGCCACGTCGATATTGGCGGCCTGGGCGCGGCGGTAGCAGTCTTCCTGCTGGTCCAGCGACAGTTCGGCGGTATCGAGGATTTCGGCACCTTCACTGCAATGCTGCAGCATGTCGGTGGGCACCAGCGAACCGGCGTACAGCACCATGCCGCAGCTACCCAACAGGCGCGCGCCGCGCAGGGTGATCAGGTCGGCGGCACCGGGGCCGGCACCAATGAAATAGACTTTCATGAATGACGTTTCTCTCTCGCCTGACGGCGGATCAGCATGGTGGCAAGGTAACCGCTGGCCGAGGCGTCCAGCTGGCTGACATCCGGACACAGGATTTCATCGGCTAGGCCGATGCGGCGGGCGAAGGCGCAGTGTTCGGCAATGCCCAGCCGCGACAGCAGGGCCAGCACATCCGGCAGGCGCTGGCCGATTTTCATCAGCACCACGATGTCGTGGCTGGCGATGTCCGCTTCCAGCGCGGCCATGTCGTCCGGGCAGGGCAGAATCAGCATGCGCTCCTTGCCTTCGCCCAGCGGCCAGGACAGTGCCGAGGCGGTGGCGGCAAAGCTGGTGACGCCGGGAAAGGTGGTATGCACCAGACCCGGCAGGCGTTCGCGCAGCGCGGCCAGTAAGTAACCGTAGGTGGAGTAGGTCATGCTGTCGCCGATGGTGAGATAGGCCACCTTGTGACCTTGTTCCAGCTCTGCGCCCACACTGGCGGCCAGCGCGGCGTAGTGGTCGGCCAGCAGGCTGCGGTCCGGGTCCATGATGAATTCCACGTCACGGAATTTGCTGGCGTCGACGGGCAGGCCGGCCAGACATTGCTGTGCCACCGATTGCTCGCTGCCACGCGCGCGCGGCAGGTAGATGATGTCGGCCTGCTGCAAGGCTTGCAGCGCAGCCACCGGTATCAGCCCGGCCTGGCCCGGGCCTACGCCCACGCCAATGAAATGTCCCAGTTCACTCATGTGTGTCTCCGGCGGCTTCGCCCAGCGGCGTGCCGTCCATGCTGAACAGCCGCACTGCCACGCGGCGGGCGCTGGGCAGTCGGCTGTGCATGCGGGTGGATACCCGCTGTTCTATCTCCATCCAGAAGGCTTGCGCCTGCGGATGGCCTTGCAATATCTGCACGATGTTTTCCACCGTATTGGCCTGGCGGATGGCCTGTACCAGCGCCGCGCTCAGGCCCAGTTCCGCTGCCAGCTGCGCAACATCGCCCATGGCCATGCCGCTTTTGCCGGAGTGGGTGTCCCATACTTGCGGGTCCAGCAGCTTGGCCAGTTTGCCGGGGTGGCCCAGCACCCATAGCGTGTCCAGCACGCGGCCCTGTTCCTGCAGGATGGCTTCGGCCTGTTCCAGCGAGCTGCCGACAAAGTTGGCAATCTGCACCACCTGTTTTTTCGGCAGGCTCAGTACGTCGGCGGCGTAGCCACGGCCTATCTTGCCGGGGGTGAAGGCGATGGCGGCAGGCAGATCGCCCAGTGCCACGCGGATATATACCTCGATGGAGGCCATCCACGCTGCCAGCGACATCGGCTCGACAATGCCGCTGGTGCCCAGGATGGAAATGCCACCGACGATGCCCAGCATCGGGTTGAAGGTGCGCTTGGCAATGCGCCCGCCTTCCACGCAGCCGATGGCCAGGTCAAAACCGGGGTCGGCACGGCCGGCAAGCATCTCGGCCACCGCCCACTGCATCATCTGGCGTGGTACCGGGTTGATGGCCGGCTCGCCCGGAGGAATGCGCAGGCCGGGCAGGGTGACCGTGCCCACGCCTTCGGCGGCAATAAAACGCAGCTGGCCGCTGCCATTGCGCCGCACCTCGGCAAAGATGGTGGCACCGTGGGTGTTGTCCGGGTCGTCGCCACCGTCTTTCAGTACTTCGGCACGCGCGGTGTGTTCATCCAGCAGGTCCACCGCCTGTATCGGCACGGTGAGATAGTAGTCCGGGTCGGGCAGGCTGATGTCCACTTCGCTGGCGCGCACCCCGTCCAGCAGGCAGGCCAGCGCGGCTTTTACCGCGGCGGTGGCACAGCTGCCGGTGGTGCGACCGCGGCGCAGGCCGTTGGGGGCCGGCACCGTCAGGTCGTAGGGAACGCGCCGTTCGTGGGTCATGCCTCTTGCGCTGCCTGTTGCTGCTGGTACACGTGGCCGATGGCGTCAATCATCAGCGCATTGACGATGGTGGCCGCCCACGGCGAGCCGCCACGGGTGCCGCTATTGGTGATGCGTGGCACTTGCAGCAGGCCGCGCAGTGCGTCCTTGCATTCGCGGGTGCCGACAAAGCCCACCGGCAGGCCTACCACCAGCTGCGGTCGCCAGCCGTGTTCGCGCACCAGCCGTACCAGCTCCATGATGGCAGTGGGCGCGTCGCCAATGGCCACGATCACGTCATTGCCAAACTTTTCCCAGGCGCGGCGGATGCCAGCAGCAGAGCGGGTGAGGCCATGTGCCTCGGCCAGCAGATAGGTTTCCGGGTCGTGCACGCCGCACCAGGTTTCCACTTCCAACTGTTGCAACACCGCGCGCTTGAGGCCGGTTTCCACCATGGTGACATCGGTGACGATGCGGCGGCAGCGCAGCAGGGCGCGCATGCCGATGGCGGCTGCGCCGGGGGAGAAAAACAGCTCGTCCACGCTGCTGAAGTCACCGGTGGTGTGTACCAGCCGGTGCAGCGCGGTGTGCTGTTCTGCCGGGAAGGCCGACCAGTCACGCCCCTCGCGGATGATGCGCATGCTTTCCGCCTCGATGGGGTGCGGCACATAGGGCGGCCAGGCGGGGGCAGCGGCAGGGGTGTTGTCCTTGGCCAGCAGGCCGCGCACCTTGCCGTGATGGCCTTGTTGCGGCGTGCCCACTTGCTGTTCAAAGCCGATGATCTGCACCCGGTATTTGCACAGCGAACAGTTCATGCTGGCGCGGCCTTCCACGCCCTCCTGCGCCCGCTCCAGAAACACTTCGGCCACATGTTCGTGTACGCCCAGATAAGGCGCGGCCAGCACTTCGATGTCCGGGCAGCGTGCGGCCAGATCGTCCACCGCGCCGTAAATGCGCTTGACCAGCACGCCATCGAACAGGAAGTAAGGCAGCACCACGATGCGCTCAAAGCCCAGCAGGCTGGCCGCTTTCAGACCGTCGGCCACCAGCGGGCGGGCGGTGCCGGAATAGCAGACAAAGGACGCGCCAAAGCCCATGCCTTCTTCCAGCATGCGGGTGAGTTTGGCGATTTCCGAGTTGGCGTCCGGGTCGGTAGTGCCGCGGCCCACCACCACCAGACAGCTATCGCCACGCGCTACGGTGCGCGTTGAGCGTGCCTCGGCCTCGATGATGCGCAGGCGGCACAGCTCCAGCAGGCGCGGGTGCAGGTCCATGGCCGCGCCAAAGTGGAAGCTGGTGTCCGGGTGTTCCTGTTGCAGCGCCAGCAGTTCGCTGGGCATGTCGTTCTTGGCATGGGTGGCGGCCAGCAGCACGCCGGGGGTCATCACTACCGTATTGGCACCATCGGCAATGGCCGCAGCCACCGCCTGGTCGATGGTGGGCGTGGCGAACTCCAGAAAACCGTGGTAGATGCGGCGCTGCGGTGCACGCTGGCGCATCAGCTCAACCAGCGACATGAATTCGGCGATACCGGCCGGGTCGCGGCTACCATGCCCGGCCAAGACGATGCTGTAGTCCTGCGTGCTCATTGCGCCTGCTCCGGCGTGGGCAGATGGCTGGGCTCGATCTGGCTGTCCATCGGCGTCTTGGTGCGGATCAGCATGATGCTCATGTCCGAGCAGCGGTGTTCGGCGCACTCGGCCAGCGTGCCGTGCCATTCGGCTTCGCCACGGGTGAGGTTTTCCCACACTTCCACCTGCTGGTCGGCCGGAATGCCGTTTTCCAGCAGGTAGGCGGCGATATGCCAGGGCATGAAGGAGCGCGCTTCGTCCCAGGGACAGGGAATCACGATGGCATTGCGCTGGTCTTGCAGCACATGCACCAGATGGCGCTTGAACGGGGTGAGGTCGCCACGGCGGTGGAAGGTGATGAAGGTGGTTTCGTCAAAACACACCTTGGCACGCGAGGCCAGCACCTGGGCCGAGGACAGGCCAGGCATGGTTTCCACCGGGTGGCCACAGGCGCGTTCCACCCGCTCCAGATACTGGAAGCCGCTGAAGTGGATGTCGCCCATGAATACCACCACGCAGTTCTTGCCGGCGTGGTGCAGCTTGGCCACTTCGTCCAGCTGGGCCACCTGGTCGCGGTAACCCATCTGGATGACCTGGGCGCTGTCCGGAATCAGCGGGCGTACCACGTCGATGACGGCGTTGAAGCCGGCCACCACGTCGGCATTGGCAATGAGGTCGGCCGAGCGGCGTGGCAGGTAGCCGATATCGCCGGGACCGGCACCGATGCAGATAATCATGTCTGTTCCTTTATGCTGCGCGACGGCATCAGCCCAGTCGCGCCTGAATCGTGATGGTGAGTTGTTCGCTGGACAGCTGCTCGCACGGCAGGTATTCCGCCCGCATGGCCTGGGCCAGCTCGCGGGCGCGGCCCAGCTTGACATAAGCTTGTTCGGTATCCAGCACCAGCGCCGGGATGGCGGCGTCGGCCAGCTCGCCCGCCAGTTGCAGGCTTTGCTGCCACGGGTCGGCATGGTCTTCGCCCAGTGCCACATTGGCGCGGCCATCGCTCAGCAATACCAGCAGCGGTGACAAGCCTTGTGCGCCCTGGCGACCCAGCGTGGCGGCGGCCAGTTGCAGCGCATGCGGCAGCGGGGTGCGGCCTCCGGTGGGCAGGGTGTGCAGCGCTTGTTCGGCCTGTTCCACCTGACGGGTGGGTGGCAGCACCAGCTCGGCCTGACGGCCACGGAAGGCGATGACGGCAATCTGATCGCGACGCTGGTAGGCGTCCTGCAGCAGGCTGAGCACCGTGCCCTTTACCTGTTCCATGCGTTGTTGTGCAGCCATGGAGCCGGAGGCGTCCACCACCAGCACAATCAGATTGCCCTGTTTTGCCGTACGCACCTTGTCGTGCAGGTCGGCGCGGGTAACGGCAAATTCCGCCGGATTGCGCTGGATGGCATGGCGCAGGGTGGCGTCCAGTGCCAGTGCCTGCGGCTGGGCATTGGGCACGGCGCGCACGCTGTGGCCACGCCGTGCATTCAGCACCGTGCTGCGGCGGCCGCTGGCTTCGCTGTAACTGCTGTGGCTGGCCAGGCGGATGGTGCCGATGTCCTGCGGCGCGTGGGCGGCAAACAGCTGCTCGCCGCCGTTGTCCGGCGGTGATGACTCGTCCTGCTCGTCGTCAGTGGGCGTGTCTTGTTGCTCACCCGGCTGTTGTTCTGTAGCGGGGGTGTTGTCGGCTGCGCTGGCGGGTGGCGGCGGATTTTGCGCTTGCTGCGTCAGCTCGTCCAGCTTGTCCTGATCCAGCCCGCTTTGCTCGAAAGGCTTGCGGCGGCGACGGTGCGGCAGCACCAGCATGGCGGCAGTGCGGATGTCTTCGGCGCTGACTTGTGCCCGCGCATCCAGCGCGGCCAGTGCGCGGGCTGCCTTGTGCAACACGATGTCGGCGCGCAGGCTGGCGACTTCAAACTCGCAGCACAACTGGCTGATGAAGTCGAACAGGTGCTCGCTCACCGTCACCGTGGCCAGCATGGCCTGGGCCTGACGAATCTGCTCCTGCAGCGCGCTGCCCTCGGCCTGCCAGTGGGCGGCAAAAGCCTGCGGGTCGGCTTCGAAAGCCAGGCGGCGGCGTACCACCTCGCTGCGGATGGCGGCATCGCGCGGGGCGCTTACGTCCACCATCAGGCCGAAACGGTCCAGCAGTTGCGGGCGCAGCTCGCCTTCTTCCTGGTTCATGGTGCCCAGCAAAGTGATGCGCGCCGGATGGCTGATGGACAGGCCCTCGCGCTGCACGGTGTTGACGCCCATGGCGGCCACGTCCAGCAGCACGTCCACCAGATGGTCGGCCAGCAGGTTCACTTCGTCGATGTACAGCAGGCCGCGGTGGGCATTGGCCAGCAGGCCGGGCTTGAAAGCCTGGCGGGCCTGCTTGAGTGCCTGTTCAAAGTCCAGGCTGCCCAGTACGCGGTCTTCGCTGGCACCCAGCGGCAGGTTGACGAAGGGAACAGCAGCATCGTCTGCCACCGCGTGTTCGCCCTGACAGCAGCTGCACTCGGGCAAGGGGGAGGCCGGGTCGCAGTTGAAGGCACAGCCGGGCACGCGGCGGATGGGCGGCAGGATGGCAGCCAGCCCGCGTGCGGCGGTGCTCTTGGCACTGCCCTTGTCACCACGGATCAGCACGCCGCCTATGCTCGGATCCACCGCGCACAGCAGCAGCGCCTGTTTCAGTTGTTGCTGACCGACGATGGCGGCAAACGGATAAATCTGTTTCATGAGCGGCCTTGCGGATGTTCGCCACGCGCTTCCAGCATGGCTTCGCTATTCAGGTGCAGTTGTTGCAGCGCGGCCAGGGTTTCCGGCCTGGGCTGTTGCCACAACTGGCGCTGGGCGGCTTCCAGCAGGCGTTCGCTGATGGCATTGAGCGCCCACGGGTTGCTGTCGGCAAAAAACTGCTGCATGGCCGGGTCCAGCGCGTAGCGGGCGGCCAGTTCCTCGTATACCCAGTCGTCCACCACATGGGCGGTGGCATCGTAGCCGAACAGGTAGTCCACGGTGGCAGTTAGTTCCAGCCCGCCCTTGTAGCCGTGCTGCTGGATGCTGGCAATCCACTTGGGGTTGGCCACGCGCGAGCGGAACACGCGCAGCACTTCTTCCTTCAGCCCGCGCACTTGCGGCTGGTCCGGGTTATGGCTGTCGCCAAAGAAGGCGCGCGGCTGGCGGCCGGTCAGGCTGCGGATGGTGGCAATCATGCCGCCGTGGTACTGCAGGTAGTCGTCGCTGTCGAAGATGTCGTGTTCGCGATTGTCCTGATTGTGCAGCGCCACTTCCACGCCGGACAGGCGATGCCGCAGCGCGTCGCGCGCATCGGCCCCCTGCACCTGACGGCCATAGGCATAGCCGCCCCAGTTGAGGTAGGCGGTGGCGAAGTCGGCGTCGGTCTGCCAGTTCTGCTCGTTGATCAGCGGCAGTATGCCGGCACCGTAGCTACCGGGCTTGGCCCCGAAGATGCGCAGCAGCGCCGGCTCGGCAGCATGACCCGGCAAGGCCTGCAACAGGCCCTGGCGGATGTCGTCCAGATAGTGTTTGCGCAGGTAATTGTTGGCCGGGTCTTCGTCCAGCTCGGCTACGGTCTGTACTGCTTCGTCCACCAGCGCAATCAGCTGCGGGAAGGCATCGCGGAAAAAGCCGCTGATGCGCACCGTGACGTCGATGCGCGGGCGGCCCAGCTCGGCAAGCGGAATCACTTCGATGCCGGCCACGCGGCGGCTTTCGGCCTGCCAGCGCGGACGCACGCCCAGTAGCGCCAGGATTTCGGCAATATCGTCGCCGTGGGTGCGCATGGCGCTGGTGCCCCACACGCTGATGCTGACCGATTCCGGATACTGGCCGGTTTCCTTGCGATGGCGCGCCAGCATTTCATTGGCCAGCTGGCTGCCCACCTGCCAGGCGGCTTGCGAGGGCAGGCCGCGCGGGTCTACCGAATAGAAATTGCGTCCGGTAGGCAGAATGTGCGCCATGCCACGGGTGGGCGCGCCGCTGGGGCCTGCCGGCACATAACCACCGGCCAGACCGCGCAGCAGATTGTCGATTTCCTCGTGGGTGCGCGCCAGATTTGGCAGCAGTTCGCGCTGGATATAGGCCAGTACCTGTTGCAGGGCCTGGCTGTTGCCGGCCTGCGGCAGTATGGCGGTGATGACTGCGGGAAGCGAAGCCGCCTCCGCACTCAGCGTATGGGCCACCAACTGGCGGGCCAGTTGATTGATGTGGTCGATGGCATCGCTGCGGGTGTGCAGCAACTGCGGGCTGCTCATTTCCAGTGCCACCGGCACGTTTTCCAGCCGGCGGCCCTTGTCATCCTGCAGCGCGTCCCAGTCCACCCCCAGTGCGGCGGCCACGCTGGCAGGCAGGCTGGGTACGGCCAGATTGGGCAGGCGGGTGAGGGCGCACAGCATGTCCACCAGTGCCTCGCCCTGCGGGGCCTGACCCAGGATGTGCAGGCCGTCGCGGATTTGCGCTGCGCCCAGCTCGCACAGATAGCCGTCGATGTCCTCGATCAGGTGGGCCACGTCCACGCCCTCCATCTTGGCCAGCGTCAGCGGTACGCCGTCAGCGTTCAGGGTGTCATCCCATTCGTGGGCATGGTCGTGGCCGTGATCGTGCGCATGACCGTCATGGTCGTGCTCATGCTCATGGTGATGATGGTCGTGGCCATGTCCATGGTGGTGCTGTCCATGGTCATGATGGTGATGATCATGCGCGCCATGGCTGTGTGCTGCGCCCTTGGCCACCGGGCGGAACTGCATGCCTGCTGCCTTGGCTGGCGTCGCTTTCCCGGCTTTGGCTGGCTGGCTCAGGCGATAGCCCGCTTGCGCTGCCTTGGGCGCATGCGGGTGGGCATGATCATGGCCGTGGTGGGCATGGTCATGGTGATCATGCGCGTGATGGTCATGGCCGTGCTCATGTTCATCATGGTGATGATGGTCGTGCCCCAGCATGGCAGCCAGATCGCTATCCAGCTTGGCTTCCTTGATCAGGTCCCAGATTTGCTGCTGCAACAGCGGCAGCTTGTTCGGGTCCAGCATTTCCACCTGGTAATACTCGTCCACCAGCTGGGTGAGCTGGGCCAGCGGGCCGTAGGTGTCGGCGGTGGTCATCGGCGGGGTCAGGTGGTCGATGATGACCGAATGGGCGCGGCGCTTGGCCTGCGAGCCTTCACCCGGATCGTTCAGGATAAAGGGGTAGAACATGGGCATGTCGCCCAGCAGCGCGTCGGGGAAGCAGTGCTCCGACACGCCCACGCCCTTGCCCGGCAGCCATTCCAGCGTGCCGTGCTTGCCCACGTGGACGATGGCATCGGCCTGCCACTCGTCGCGCAGCCAGCAGTACAGCGCGTAGTAGTGATGGGTGGGTGGCAGGTCCGGCGTGTGGTAGATGGCGTCCGGGTCCATGCCATAGCCACGCGGCGGTTGCAGCGCGACAAAGGCATTGCCCAGTTCCATGCCGGCAAATACCAGCTGGTCGCCATCCACATAAGCCTTGCCCGGCGCTTGGCCCCAGCGCTCCAGCATGCGCTGTTGCAGCGGGGCCGGTAGCTCGGCAAACCATTGCTGGTAGCGCACCAGCGGCACGCGGGCCACGGCATTACGTAGTTGTTCGGCGCTCAGGTAGTCGGTGTCGTAACAGCCGCGGTCGATCAGGCTGTGCATCAGCGCGTCGCTGCTCTCCGGCAGCGGTCCCATCCGGTAGCCATTGGCCTGCATCGCCTGCAGCAGCGCATACAGCGAGGCGGCGGAATCCAGCCCCACCGCATTGCCCACTTGCGAGGCCTTGCTGTTGGAGTTGGTAAAGATGAAGGCTACCCGCTTGTCCGCTGCCGGGGTGTGCTTCAGCCGTGCCAGTCGGGCGGCAATGCCGGCCAGGCGGCGCATGCGGTCCGGCAGTGGCTGGTAGTCGCTGCTGGCCGGGTCTTCCGGCTTGAACGATACCGGCACGCCGATGATGCGGCCGTCGAATTCCGGCAGCGCCACATTCATGGCGGTGTCCAGCGGGTTTAGCCCGCGTTCGGATGCTTGCCACTGCGCCTGGGTCATGCTGCTGGTGATGGCTTGCAGCACCGGGATGTCCAGCTGCTCGAAAGCCTCTACTGCCCAGCTGGCCTGGGTGGCGCCTTCGGCATTGACTTCGCCCATGGCAAAGGAGGTGGTGTTGATCAGCACGCAGGGCTCACCTGCACGTGGGTCGCGCAACAGTTGCAGAGCTGCCGGCATGCCGGCTTCGTCCTGGCTGCGCAGCGAGGAGGTAAACAGCGGCAGCGCGTTGATTTGCCGCTCGGCCAGCATGTCCACCAGCATGTCGATAAAGCGGGTGTTGCCGCTCAGCCAGTGGGCGCGGTAAAAGCTGATGGCCACCGTGGGCCAGCCGGGCTGGCGAATTTCACACCAGTCATCCAGGCTGCAGGCGTCGGACAGCTCGGGGTGATACAGGCCGTGTTCCGGCAGCGCGGCTGGCGGCAGGTAGCCGTAGCCAGTCAGCAACAGGCGGTCGGACAGATAGCGCATCAGCTGCGCCATATTGCTGCTGCCACCGGCTTGCAGATAGGCATTGGCATCCTGCTGGATGGCCGGGGGGACGGTGCTGAGGGCGGCCAGTTCCGGGTCCGGCTCGCCAGTGCCGCTGAGGATGATCAGCGCCTGATGCCGTGCCAGCGCCTGTTGGCGCAGGGCATCGAAAGCGGCAATGGCCTGTACCCGTCCCAGCACGCGCAGCAGCAGGATGCGGGCGCTGGCAAGCGGGCCGTCCAGCAATTGCTGCATGTGGTTTTCATCGGCGATCTGTTGCAGGGCAATACCGGATACCGGGCTGAAATCCTGCGGCCAGTGGGCGCGGCCCAGTGCGGTCAGGTCGGTGCCGGCATGGCTGAGCAGCACGATGCCGCCTTGATGGTGCTGGGTCATGGGGTGCTTTCATTGCAGACGTCGCCCGAGCCCAGGCGGTGGAAAATCAGCGGTTCTACCGGCACACCGCCTTGCAGATGCTCGCTGACGATGCGCTGTACCGCGTCGGCATCCACCTTGCGGTACCACACGCCTTCCGGATACACCACCATGATGGGGCCCTCCTTGCATACGGCAAAACAATGGCTGCGGGTGCGTTTCACCTTGAGGCCGTCGCAGGCGTCAATCGCCTGGCCCAGTTGCTTGAACATGACTTCGGCTTGCTGGCCGTTTTCGGTACAGCGCGGGCCGGTGCACATCAGCACGTGTTTGTAATGCAGTCGCATGTGTTCTCTTGAGGGGCGTCAGCCGGCCTGCTGGCCGGGCAGGGTATCAAAGCGCTTCCACTTGTAGATGGCGGCGGACAGCAACCAGGTAAGGGCAAACAGTGCCACCACGAAATAGCCGAAGTGAGCCAGATTTTCGTTGAGCATGGCCACCACATCCCAGGCACCGCCGCTCAGCTTCAGCTTGTCGGCAATCAGGCCCAGGGTTTCCAGCCCGCCTATGCACACCGCCACCACCACCGACACCAGGGTGATGGTGAGGTTGTACCACAGCTTGCGGATGGGGTTGATGAAGGCCCAGCCGTACACCTCCACCATCAGCATGCTGTCCAGGGTGTCCACCAGCGCCATGCCGGCAGCAAACAGCACCGGGAATACCATGATGTTCCACAAGGGAATGCCATCAGCCGTTTGCGAGGACGCCAGTGCGAACAGGCCGATTTCGGTGGCGGTATCAAAACCCAAGCCAAACAGCAGGCCGATGGGCAGCATGTGCCAGCTCTTGCTTACCATGCGGAACAAGGGACGCAGTAAGCGCGCCAGCAGGCCACGGTTACCCAGCAGGATGTTGAGCTGCTCCTCGCATACCGGCTCGCCGGCGCGGGCGCGGCGGAAGCTGTGCCAGATGCCGCGCAGGGCAGACAGGTTCATCGCGGCCAGTGCCAGCAAGAAGAAGGCGGAAACCCCGGTGCTGATGGCTCCGCCGATTTCACGAAAGCCGTTGATGCCATCCTGCAAGGCGCGGGTGGCAAACACCACGGCGGCCACGGCGGCAATCACCAGCATGGAGTGGCCTACGGAAAAGAAAAAACCCACGCACAAGGGGCGCTGGTTTTCCTGCATCAGCTTGCGCACGGTATTGTCGATGGCGGCGATATGGTCGGCGTCCACCGCGTGGCGCAGGCCCAGCAGATAAGCCAGCAGTGCGGTGCCCAGCTGGGCCGGATGATCGGCAAAGGCGCTCAGTGCCCAGCCCCAGGCCAGCAGATTGGCAGCCAGTAGCGGCAGCAGCACCCACAGATGACGGGAGCGGCGCGAGCCGGCAGACGATATTGATGTATTCAGTTTTGCTTGCATGATGCCCTCGGTGACGATACGTCGCCGCAAGCGAGGGCACTGTCCGCCAAGCAGGGCGGTACTGTGCATTCCCCCGGTACACCCCGCCCGGATTCAGCCTGCGTCGACACGTATGACGGCCGGTCTCCTGGCTCGCGCTTCTTTACCCTGCATCGCCTTCCCGGGTGGGCCGGTGGCCAGTGATGCGGACTCGTCGCTTACAGTTGCGGGGGCAGCTGCGGTGTCTCACCGCATTCCCGTTTCACCCCTGGCGGGGCACCGTCATTTGAAGCGCGCATGATACGTGACAACGCAGAAAATGGGAATTCTTCCCGCTGATTTTCAAGGCTTTTCCCATTGCGACAGCGCAGTTTCCAGCCGTTGCCAGCCGGCTTCATCCGGCGGCAGGCCAAAGCGCAGACTGGGACCGTCGGCAAACTGGCGTACCAGAATGCCTTGGCTCGCCAGAAAGTCGAACAAGGCCGGGCAGTGCGCACCTTGCAGCCACTGGAACAGGCAGCTGCCACCTGCTGGTGCCAGCCAGTGACGGTTTAGCAGCTGTTGCAGTCGCTGGCTGTCGGCAGCCAGTTGCTCGCGCATGGCTTGCTGCCAGCTGCTGTCCTGCAAGGCCAGTTTGACCACCTCGCGCGCCGGACCGTTGATGCTCCACGGCCCGATGGCTTCGGCCAGCTGTTGCAACAGGGCCGGCCAGGCAAACACAAAGCCCACCCGCGCACCTGCCAGGCCAAAGAACTTGCCTACCGAGCGCAGCACGATCAGCCCCGGCAGGCCGACATCACTCAGCAGGCTGTGCTGCGGTGTGGCATCCATGAAAGCTTCATCGATGATCAGCCAGCCGCCGCGACTGGCCAGCCGGGTGCGCCAGTCTTGCAACTGGGCGTGGGAAAAGGTGGTGCCAGTGGGGTTGTTGGGGTGGCATAGCAGCAGCACGTCAAGCGTATCGACGGCAGCCTCGATGTCCTCCGGTGCATGGCGACTGAGCTGGTGGCCGTGTTGCTCCCAGTGCCAGGGGTGTTCGGCATAACACAGCGGCAGCATGCCCACCCGGCAGGGCGGGCGCAGCGTGGGCAGCAGCTGGATGGCAGGCTGGGAGCCAGCCACCGGCAGCAGCAGCGGGCTGCCGTAGTAATCCGCCGCGGCTTGTTCCAGGCCGTCGTCCTGTTCTGGCAGGCGTTGCCAGCTGCGCGGGCTGATGGGCGGCACCGGCCAGCCTTGCGGGTTCAGCCCGGTGGACAGGTCCAGCCAGTTTTCCACCGCAATGCCGTATTGTTCTGCGGCACGCAGGATGCCGCCTCCGTGTTCAAGCATGAGAAAAACTCCACATCAGCACACCAGCCAGCATGGCCAGCCCCACCCACAGCCACAGGCTGCGTTGTACCAGCGCAATGGCGCGGGCGATGTCCTCGGCCACCGGTGGGCGTTGCAGGCCCAGCGTGGGGCGTTGTTTCAGGGTGCCGTGATAACTGGCAGCACCGCCCAGCAGCACGCCCAGCGCACCGGCACCGGCCGCCATCACCGGCCCGGCATTGGGGCTGTACCAGGTGGGAGCCTGGGCGCGCCAGCATTGCCAGCCCTGACGGGTGTGGCCCAGCAGGATGTAAGTCAGCGCGGTGAGGCGGGCGGGAATCAGGTTGAGCACATCGTCAAAGCGGGCGGCGGCCCAGCCAAAGTGCAAAAAGCGTTCGTTGCGGTAGCCCCACATGGCGTCCAGGGTATTGGCAGCGCGGTACAGCACTACACCGGGCGCGCCCAGTAGCAGAAACCAGAACACGGCGGCAAAAATGGCATCGCTGCCGTTTTCCAGCACCGATTCGATGGTGGCGCGCGCCACGGCGGTTTCGTCCAGTTCGCTGGTGTTGCGGCTGACGATCATCGATACCTTGTAGCGGGCCAGTGGCAGGTCGCCAGCGCGCAGCGCATCCAGCACTGCCTGGGCATGCTCACGCAGGCTTTGCGCGCCAATGGCCAGATACATCAGCAGCACCGAGGCCAGCTGGCCCAGCCAGGGCAAGCCTGCCAGCCACCAGGCCAGCAGAGTTGGCGGCAACAGCAACAGGCCGATGCCCAGCACACCGCGCAGGCGCATGCGCCACACCGGCTCGGCCTGGGCCGTGGCCGGGTAAAGTGCATGTTCCACCTGGCGTACCAGATAGCCATAGCCCACCAAGGGATGCCAGCGCCGCGGCTCGCCCAGCAGGCGGTCCAGCAGCACGGCCAATAACAGAAAAACAGCAGAAATCACGTCACACGCCTATATAATCGCCGGCTTCAGGGCAGCGGCCTATCCGGCTGCCCAAGCGTTGAAGAGCGACATTCTAGGGGGCTTCCCGAAAAAATGCGCGCCGGAGAATAGCATGACTGCCAAAACCATCATGATTCAGGGCACCACTTCGGATGCCGGCAAGAGCACTTTCGCCACCGGCTTTTGCCGTTTGCTGGCGCGGCGCGGGCTGCGTGTGGCCCCGTTCAAGCCGCAGAACATGGCGCTCAACAGCGCGGTAACGGTGGATGGCGGCGAGATTGGCCGTTCGCAGGCGGTGCAGGCGCTGGCCTGCGGGGTGGAGCCGCACACCGACATGAACCCTGTCCTGCTCAAGCCCAATAGCAATACCGGCTCCCAGCTCATCATCCAGGGGCGGGCGGTGGGCAATATCGACGCAGTGTCCTACCACGCTTACAAGCCGGTGGCGATGCAGTCGGTGTTGCAGTCGCACGCCCGGCTGGCAGCGCAATACCAGTGCATCGTGGTGGAAGGCGCGGGCAGTCCGGCGGAAATCAATCTGCGCGAGGGGGACATCGCCAATATGGGCTTTGCCGAGGCGGTGGATTGCCCGGTGGTGCTGGTGGCCGATATCGAGCGTGGCGGGGTGTTTGCCCACCTGGTGGGTACGCTGGAATTGCTGTCCGACAGTGAACGCGCGCGGGTGGTGGGGCTGGTGATCAACCGCTTCCGTGGCGACCCGGCGCTGTTGCAATCCGGCGTGGAGTGGGTGGAGCAGCGTACCGGCAAGCCGGTGCTGGGCGTGCTGCCCTATCTCAACGGCCTGCATATCGAGGCGGAAGACAGCCTGGCGCTGAACCGTCCACAAGGCGAACATGCCGCGCAGCAAACGCTGCGCGTGGTGGTGCCGGTGCTGCCGCGCATCAGTAATCACACCGATTTCGATCCGCTACGCCTGCATCCGCAAGTGGAGCTGCTGCTGGTCAAGCCCGGCCAGCCGCTACCGCCTGCCGACCTGATCATCCTGCCCGGCAGCAAAAGCGTGCGGGCTGATCTGGCCAGCTTGCGTGCTGCCGGCTGGGAGGCGGCCATTGCCCGCCACCTGCGTTATGGCGGCAAGCTGATCGGCATTTGTGGTGGCCTGCAGATGCTGGGCCGGCAGTTGCACGACCCACAAGGGCTGGAAGGCGAGGCGGGCAGCAGTGCGGGTCTGGGCTGGCTGGAGATGGAAACCACGCTGGCCAATGACAAACAGTTGACGCGGGTGAGTGGCCACTTGACGCTGGATGCGGCGGCGGTGAGCGGCTATGAAATCCACATGGGGGTGAGCACTGGCGCGGCACTGGCGCAGCCGGCGGTGCGGCTGGAGGATGGCCGCTGCGACGGTGCCATCAGCGCCGATGGCCAGGTTCTGGCTACCTATCTGCACGGGGTGTTCGATCAACCGGAAAGTCTGGCCACGCTGTTGCAATGGGCCGGCCTGGCCGCGCCGCAGCCGCTGGATTACCCGGCCATCCGTGAAGCACACATCGAGCGGCTGGCCGACATGCTGCAGCAGCATCTGGACCTGAGCCCGCTGCAACGCTGGCTGCCCTGAGGCCGCCGTTTACTGGCCGATGACCACGCTCTGCTGCTGCAAGGCCTGATCAAAGCTGGCCAGGTAGGCGGGTGGCAACTCCACATTCACCCCCTTGTACTGGGTCAGTACCGATGCCGCGGACTTGCCTTGCGTGTGCATGCCATACACCGTGCTGCTATGTGCGCTGCCAACCATCAGCCGCAAGGCACTGTGCTGTTGCAATGCCTGCCGTACCACACTGGCGGGCAAGGTTACCACCTGTTTCCAGCTGCACTGGCCATCACCCGGGCTGCTCTGGCAGAGGAAATCCTGTAAAGGCAGCTTTTTTGACCACTCCAGCAGTGGCAGCAGCGTGCGCTGGCCACCTCTGTCCAGCAGCCAGACGTGCAGCTGGCCGGCATCTTGCTGCTGTACCACCTCGGCTGGCAGGCTGACTGCCACCAGCGGCATGACAGCTAGAAAGTTGCCGCTGGCGCGGATATCCAGTTCCAGCTGGTAGCTAAAGGTCTCGTCGCGCGGGCTGTTGCCGGCCTGCAGCCTGACATTGGTATCCAGCAGGCCCTTGAAGTGTGGTTCCCTGGATTGTTGCTGCCTGCCCATGCCCTGCATGGCCCGGTAGCGGACAATCTGGGCGCAGGATGGGCAATCTGCGCTGCCACTTTCCCGGATCAGCAGGCCGGACGGCTTTTGCTGGTGTGATGCTGTGCTGCAGGCGGCCAGCAGGGCGCTGGCCATGAGGGTGGCTAGAGTCTTGTTCATCATTGCTTTCGTCCCGGCACACCATGAAGCAGGTGTGCCGGGACGACTGTAACGCCTTAGCCGGGTGTTGCCATGCAGCAGGCAGCAACTTGATGAAGTTTTACATCGGCAGCCGCGGGCGGATTTCTGCCAGCAGCGCCTGATGGCAGGTTTCCAGTTCTTGCAGCAGCTTGTCCAGTGCTGCTGCATCCTGCTGCTGGGCGGCGCTTTCTACTTGCTGACACAGCGTAGCAAACGGCAGGGCGCCAATCGACAGGGCGGCCCCGCGCAGTGCGTGGGCATACATGGCCATGTCTTGTGATTTGCTGTCTGCCAGTGATTGGCGCAGCTTGTCCAGCCGCAGGGCGGCATCACGGATGAAGGCTTGCAACAGGGTCAGCAGGAAGTCGGCGTCGCCATCGCAATTGGCCAGCGTCTGCTGGTAGTGCAGCTGGCAGTCGGCCACTGTTGTGTCGGCAGACTGGCCGGTTTCTGGCCCGGTGTCTTGATCCGGGCTGTGTCCGGCGAATACCCGCTCGATTTCGTCAAACAGCCGCTGGGCTTCCACCGGCTTGCTGACATAGCCATCCATGCCTGCTGCCAGGCAGCGTTCGCGGTCGCCTTTCATGGCATTGGCCGTCATGGCGATGACAGGCAGGTGCGGCAGGCCCTCGTCCCGTTCGCGCTGGCGGATGTGACGACTGGCCTCCAGTCCATCCATCACCGGCATCTGCATGTCCATCAACACCAGATCGAAGGCTTGTCCGGCCAGCATGTCCAGCGCCTGTGCGCCATCGCCCGCCACGCTGACCAGGTAGCCGCGACGGCTCAGGATGGCTTGGGCCAGTTTCTGGTTGACTTCGTTATCCTCCACCAGCAGCACATGAAGCGGCTGCGTGCTGTCCTGCATGCGATGGCGGGGGGGCAGGCGGCCAGCTTTGCTGGCTGTTGTCATGCCGCGCAGCTGGCAAAGGGTGGCGAGCAGTTCTTCTTGCGGTACCGGCTTGGTCAGGTAGCCGCCGATGCCAAGCTCCTGGCAGCGCCGGCCATCACCGCGCTCGCCAGACGATGTCAGCATGATGATGTCAGCCTGGCAGCCTTGCTGTTGCAGCTGGCGTGCCAGATCGAAGCCGGACATGCCTGGCATGTGGCCATCCAGCAGGATCAGGTCGAAGCTGCGCTGGCGCAGCAGTGCCAATGCTTCGAAACCGTCGGCGCTCAAAGTGGCCGACATGCCCCAGTTCTTCAGCAGGGCAGCCAGCCAGCTGCGGTTGGTGGGGTTGTCGTCGCACACAAGGGCTTCCAGTCCGGCCAGGTCGGCGGGCTGGCTGGCTGGTGCCTGTTTGTCTGCCAGTTGCAAGGGAATGCTGAAAACGAATTCCGAGCCTTGCTCCGGCCTGCTGTTTACCCGGATTTCCCCACCCAGCAGGGCGACCAGTTTCTGGGTGATGGACAGGCCAAGTCCGGTACCGCCATAGCGGCGTGTGGTGCTGTTGTCGGCCTGGGCAAAGGCATCAAAGATGACACGCTGTTTTTCCGGCGCAATGCCGATGCCGGTATCGCGTACCGAAAAAGTCATCAGGTAGCGGTGTCCTTGCTGCTGGCCGTGTATGTCCAGCACGATTTCTCCCTGTTTGGTGAACTTCACCGCATTGCCCAGCAGGTTGTTCAGTACCTGGCGCAGGCGGGATGGGTCGCTGATATAGCGGTCTGGCAGGTCGGGGGCTAGCTGGCAGATGACTTCCAGATTGTGTTCTTCGGCCTTGAGGGCAAAGGGGTAGACCGTCTGGCTGATCAGGTTGCGCAGCGAGAAGGGCAGCGATTCCAGCTCCATCTTGCCGGCATCGATCTTGGAGAAGTCGAGGATGTCGTTGATGATGGTCAGCAGCGAATCGGCGGAGGATTTGACGATTTCCAGATACTCGCGCTGTTCGGGTGTCAGTTCGGTATCCAGCGTCAGCTCGGTCATGCCGATAATGCCGTTCATCGGAGTGCGGATTTCATGGCTCATATTGGCCAGAAACGCACCCTTGGCCACATTGGCGGCTTCGGCCTGTTCCAGTGCGCGGTCCAGCTTGCGGCTGAGTGCCTCGGCTTCCTCGCGCCGCTTTTCGCTGTGCGACAGATTGCGCCAGGCCAGGGCAGCAATCAGCGCGGCCACCAGCATCAGCAGGGCTGCGGTGATGGCCACCATGCTGTTGAGATCCTGCAGGCTCTGGTTGCTGGCGTTGGCAGCATCGGTCAGCTGGCTGTTGGCACCGATGGTCAGTTCGCGGATATTCTCGACCACATTGTCCAGTTCGTTCAGCAGCGCTGTGGCCTGTGCAGGGTCGAAATAATCCCCATTGGCTGACAGCCTCTGGTCGGTTCGCCGCACCAGTTCCACCAGCTTGTTCATCTGCTGCTGATACCAGGCTTTGTTCTGGAACAGATTGGCGTAGCGGTAGTCCTTCAGCAGGTCGATGCGGGATACCAGAATGCTGTAGCGCAGCTGCAGCTCATCCAGATCGGCAGCCCGGTTGGTGGCCTGGGCTACCTTGGCTGCACCCACGGTACGGAAGTAGTCGATACCCAGCTGGGAATATACCCAGACCACATTGTCCTGCCCCTGCTCGGCAAAACGCTTCATTTCTGCCTGCTGGCGCTGATACAGCATGCCGACCACCAGCAGGGCGGCCACCATCAGGATGCCAAGCAGCCATACCTGGTTGTTGATGCGGGATCGATGCGAGAACAATGACACTAGCTAGCCCCGGTAAGGGTTTATTCGACGCGGATGCGGTTAACCTGCCATACGCAGCGGGAGTAGATCTCCTTGGTACGCAATTCCGGCTTCTTGTCGAAGGGATACATGACAAACAGCGGCCCCTTGTCGCGCACTGTCAGCACCTTGCCATTAATCTTGCGAGCCAGGATGACATCATATTTTTCCAGGTCGACCAACGGAATCTCTGCCGCGTAGTCGTTCAGGGCTACCACATAGAGTTTGCTGCCCTTGCTGCCGGCTGCCTTGAGCACATCACGGAATAGCGGGCCTTCAAAGGTCTCTTCCTGTTTGTACCAGGGGGTGGGGACTGTCATTTTTACCTGCGGCAGCTTGTCCAGCATGGCGCTGTCGAATTGGGCGGCGGTACCACTGTTCTTTTCCGTAATCTGGCCGGTGATGGTGACGATAGGGTGGCCGGCGGGTTTTTCCAGCGCCAGCACGCAGGTGGAGTGCAGTACCAGCAGGGAAGCCAGCAGCAGGGCGAGGCGGGTATTGGCCATGGAGTGTTCCTAGGTGGGGTGAAACAGCCGTAAGAAATGGAAGCGACGGAAAATCCATTACTGATAAGCATTCTACAAGCTGCGGGCAAAAAATCTATTCTTGATGATAGGGGCATTTCACGCCGGCATTGTTGCCGGTGCTGGCCGGCCTGGCTGTTTGCAGCCATGTCTTGCCGGTTTCTATCATTAGCTGGACGGTTCTTTTCTTCTTCGTCATCCGCCGTTTTCCTAGCTGCGTGACTTGTGCTGATGGCTCTTGGCGTAAATTGAATAATTAAAAATTATTCAATCAAGAGTTTTTATATATTTTCGGTATTCAAATTGCTTCCATAGACTGCAGTGGTCAGTTAGCCGGTGGCCTGGAATGGCAGCCGGATAGCTGGTGTGCAGCATGCGGCATGGCCGTGAGCGGCACTACCCCATGCCACCCTCGTTTGCGGTGTTCGGGGCCTAACACAGGGAAGGAAGTGAAATGGTGATGGAAAAGACCGATACGCTGGTGATCGGTGCCGGCCAGGCCGGCATTGCCCTGAGCGAGCACCTGAGCAAGCTGGATGTACCACACCTGGTACTGGAGCGTAAACGCATAGCCGAGCGCTGGCGTTCAGAACGCTGGGATTCACTGGTGTGCAACGGCCCGGCCTGGCACGACCGCTTTCCCGGGCTGGATTTTGATGATGTTGCCGCAGATGGCTTTGCCGGTAAGGAGAGGGTGGCAGACTATCTGGAAGCCTATGCCCGCAAGTTCCATGCCCCCATCCGTACTGGCGTAGAGGTGCTCAAGGTGGTGCGCAACAGCGGTCGCCCGGGTTTTACGGTGGAAACCTCGGCTGGTGTCATCGAAGCCAATCGCGTGGTGGCGGCGACCGGTCCGTTCCAGCAGCCGCTGATTCCGCAACTCATCCCAGCTGACAGCCCGGTCAGGCAAATGCACTCGGCCGCATACCGTAATCCGCAGCAACTGCCGCCCGGCGCGGTACTGGTGGTGGGGTCGGGCTCGTCCGGGGTGCAGATTGCCGACGAGTTGCAGCGCGCAGGTCGTACTGTCTATTTGTCTGTTGGTCCGCACGACAGGCCGCCGCGTCGTTACCGCGAACGTGACTTCTGCTGGTGGCTGGGCGTGTTGGGCGAGTGGGATGCGCAAAAGGTAAAGCCCGGACGTGAACACGTCACCATTGCTGTCAGCGGGGCGCGCGGTGGCCATACCGTGGATTTCCGTCGTCTGGCCGAACAGGGCATCACGCTGCTCGGCATGACGCGGGCTTGCGAAAATGGTGTCATGCAGTTTCAGCCTGATCTGGCAGAAAACATTGCCCGTGGCGACGAAAACTACCTGGCAGTGCTGGATGCCGCCGATGCCTATATCGCACAGAACGGGCTGGACCTGCCACCCGAGCCGCAAGCCCGGCAGCTGCCACAGGACCCGGCCTGCATGCGCGAGCCCATCCTGACACTGGACCTGGCCGCCAAGGGCATCAGTACCGTCATCTGGGCCACCGGCTTTGCCGTGGATTACCGCTGGCTGCAGGTAAATGCCTTCGACGACAAGGGCAAGCCCAGTCATCAGCGCGGGGTATCCAGCGAGCCGGGGGTGTACTTCCTGGGCTTGCCGTGGCTGTCGCGCCGTGGTTCCAGCTTTATCTGGGGGGTGTGGCATGACGCCAAGTTCATTGCCGACCACATTGCCACCCAGCGCAAATACCAGGCTTATCGCGCAGCCGCACCAGCAACTGCCGACCGTACACCGGCCTGAGGCCCTGCCGCGCCTGTCCTTACGCTACACCGGGGCGGCCCAGCCGCCCGCCCACACACAGCAATGAGGTGAAACATGGTTCACAAACGCATTCGTCCGTTCAATACTCGCGAAACCTACCCGGAACAAAAACTGGACAACGACCTGTGCCAGGCCGTGGTGGCCGGCAATATGGTGTTTTTGCGCGGCCAGATCGGTCAGGACCTGGATACCCGCGAGTCGGTGGGCATCGGTGATGTCACCGCCCAGGCCGAGAAAGCCATGGCCAATGTGAAGATGCTGCTGGAAGAATCCGGCAGCCATCTGGATCATGTGTGCAAGATCGTCATCTATCTGGTGGATACCCGCTACCGCGAGGCGGTGTACCAAGTGGTAGGGCGCTGGCTGAAGGGCGTATATCCGGTTTCCACCGGACTGGTGATTTCTGCACTGGCACGGCCGGAATGGCTGGTGGAGATCGATATTACTGCCGTGATACCGGAAGGCTACCAGCCATGACCTTTTCGATTGCCGCACGCTGTACGCAAACCGGCATGCTGGGAGTGGCTGCCGCGTCGTCCAGCATCGCCGTGGCCAGCCGCTGCTGCCATGTGGCCGCTGGGGTGGGTGCGGTGATGAGCCAGAATGTCACCAATCCCGCACTGGGGCCGCAGGCCCTGGCGCTAATGGCACAGGGACTGCGCGGCAATGCCTTGTGTCAGGCACTGGCATTGTCCGATGGACATCTGGCCTGGCGTCAGTTGCTGCTGGTACCGGCGCACGGGGAAATTACTACCTTCAGCGGTCAGCATGCGCTGGGGGTGTTTGCCACGGTGCAGGGCGAACACTGCGCTGCCGGTGGCAATATCCTGGCCGATGCCAACTTGCCCTCGCACATGGTGGAAGCATTCGAGGACAGTCGCGGCCATCTGGCCGATCGCCTGCTCGCCGCCATGCAGGCCGCAGTGGCAGCGGGTGGCGAAGTAGGGCCCATCCATGCGGCCGGGATCAAGCTGGTGTGGACGCAAAGCTGGCCGGTGGTAGACCTGCGCGTGGACTGGAGCGATGGCGAACCGGTGGCTGAACTGCAGCAGCTGTGGCAGCGTTATCAGCCGCAAATGCAGGACTACATCACCCGGGCTGAAGCACCAGATCAAGCCCCTGGCTATGGGGTGCCGGGGGTGTAGATGTGACGGACGGGGAGGCGGTATGCCTCACCCGTCATGTCAGAAGGAAAATCAAGCATGGCAAGGTATTCATCACATTCAAACACATCTCCAGGCTGCCACTTGGAAAATGATAGGACATTTTATTTCAAGCCGACCGACCGGTATGAACCAATGAAGGCTGCTCTGTTGAGTAATGTCGCACTGCAATTAAATCAGATTCCATGCAATAGGGAGCAGACAATAGACTGAATCACCATAGCCATGCTATGGATAGTCAATAAAAAATTCAGCTGCCGCATTGGCATGGCCTGCAGTAACCGTACCTGTACGGATGTAATCTGCTTGCAATGGCATTTCAACCATGTTCCCGATTACAGACCCCATTAAGTAACTATTATTGCTACCAAACCAGATCGATTGGTTGTTAGATATTAATTTTAGCCTTATTGCAATTCCTTGAGCGGGTGGAGCGCCAAACTCCGTTGCAGGAGATAGGCTAAGCAAGTCACTTACATTGTTACGATTATTTATATCAACAAGATAAATGCTTGGTTTGGCTGCCGCAGAACAATTATTCAATCGTATACTGAATCGTGTTCCACCTTGTAATGAAGGGGAATTTATGGAAGGGAAGTCTGTCGTACTAAAGCTGCCCATCATCACCTGGATTGAAGGGGTTTCAATTTCGCAAACATTTTGAACTTGCACATTACCCAGATCCAGAGTGTATTTGTCGCCAAAGTCACCTGTCGCATTGCATACTTTGGATACTACGCCTGTACTATCGATTGCATCAAGGATGAAATTTGTTGCTGCACCAGGTGTGCTGGTAACTACTCCACCTGATGTGTTGCCTGTCAAAATCAGTTCTTGTACTGTCGTAAGTTGGATGGTGCCTGATCCTACTGCGCTTGTTTCTGCTGCCTCTTCTGCTAATATAATCGGCACAGCATTGCGCAATAGTATGCCATTGCTAGTACTGGACGAACTATATCGCCAGCGCAAGCCAATTCCCGGTATGTTGGTTGATACGGTATGATAATCTGCCAAACCACCACCAACGCCACCACTAATCCAACTACCCTTTATTCTGACAGTATCAGGCTCGCCGGATTTTCCAGTGTAAACGCCAAATACTGTAATGCCACGTGCAGCTAAAACAGTCCCGACTGGGGTGCTGTTGGATATTTGAATCTTATTGTTACCGGCATATATATTCCATGGGCCGCCAAGAGCATTATCAAAATAGCACTGACTAGCGGTGGCTCCTGCAAGAGTGTAATTTGAAAGGAATGTAAAAAATATCATTAATAGGTTATATTTTAATATAATTTTGAGAGAGATGGATGGGTTGGTCATTGTATTTAATTCCGAAATAATTTTTGCTATACTGGAGCAGTAAATAATGAAAGATTAATATTGTTATTGGTAATTTATATTAAAAGAAGTGCGAAACCAGAAGGCTGGCTTCGCACTCTAAATATAGACTATGAATGTTATATCAGATCAGTCTCTGATTATCCCACGGTTGATACCGACCAAGCTAAGGCGTGCAGCATCTCCAAAAACCTGAGCACCTTCTATGCTTCCTTTATTGACACCAACGGCACCACCGTAAGTCTGATTACTCGTGTATTTAACTACCCCATAGACTTGAGCCTGCACTATCCTGCCAATGATTTCATTTAGCCCAACCAATCCCCCCACATTGCTGGATGATCCTGATGAAACATCCGAGTATGAGTAAGAGTTGCTAATCAGACCATGATTCAAGCCAACCAGACCACCTGTTGAACTAGAACTGCCACCTGAAACCATTCCATAAGAGTTACTGAAGGAAACAGTACCATCCATCCGACTACCGCTATTCAAGCCGACCAAACCTCCAACATTACTAGATGAACCGCCTACTACATTATTTTCTGCAGTTACGCCGGTTACCGATCCAGTATTGGTACCAATCGCCCCTCCAATATTGGTATTCGTACTGGCCGAGACCTTAGATGTTACACCTGTAGATGTCGTCATTTTTACCAGTGAGTTTAGAACGTTACCGTCATTGTTACTGCCTATCAAACCACCTACACTAGTATTGGTGCCACCAATAACCGTGCCGGCAGCAATAGCATCTATAACATCACCCATATTATTTACGCCAATCAAGCCACCTGTTTCTCGTCCATAGCTGTTATTAACAGTTGAATTGGTAGCAGCATTGATAATGGTGCCACCAAGGTTGGTGCCAATAAGTCCCCCTGCTACTGTGGATGTTCCACCATTAACCACACTATCAGAGCGAGAATTCAGTACGTTCCCATTGCTCAAATAACCAACAAGTCCCCCCACGTTACCCGTGTATGAGTTATTGTAATAATAATAATTGGCACCAACAGTACCTGTATTGCTTGAATCCTTAATGATACCTCCAAGGTTTATGCCAACAAGACCACCACTATTTGGTGAATAGTTTACATTGACATTCCCTTTGTTTTGCGAGGACTCAATATTTCCTTGAAAATTAATACCAACCAAACCACCTGACCCATTACCGGAGCCTGCACTATTATTCATTCCACCAGTAATTAAACCGGTATTTGTGGAGTTGGATATAGTGCTGCGGTTGTTTTCTCCTGCAATGCCACCAGCCCCACGGGTGTTGGAGTTGCTAGATACGGTTCCAGAAAAGGTGCCTCTGTCAATTGTTCCGCTGTTAATGCCCACCAAACCGCCAAGAGTGTTTACTTGGCTGGAGGGGCTTGAGACAGAAATATTACTACTGCTATTAATCAGGGTGCCTCGGTTATAACCAATAAGTGAACCAATTGCCGCTGGAACGTTAGATGTCGTATTTGAAACAGTGCTCGCGGTAAGATTAATATTTTTCAAAGTACCATCGTTTATTGCAATCAAACCAGAATTTGGACCAGCGGCGTTGATTGCAAGCTTGGTAACTGTATGACCAAAGCCATCAAGTACACCTTTGAATGATGCATATGGATTGCTGCCGCTTGCAATAGATTCAAATTTTTTGTTGGCTCCATTTATGTCATTGCCTATTACATAGAGACCATACAAATTACTATTAATCCGTTGAAGTTGATCAAAATTTTGAATGATATTGTAGGATTTATTTTTAATTGTGAAAGTGGCACCGGTACCCGATAGTGTAATGGACTTTCCATTGGCTAATGCATAGTTGTCAGAGCCCGGGTTGAATGCCAGCGCAGAATTTATACCTGTTGCGGAAATGTTATCGTTAATCAGAATATCATTCTGTGCATTTAGCTCAAGTTTGTTTTTGCTAGCCCATGCAACAGGGCCATTTACAGCCAAATCGCCATTTGCGTTAGTAATGGAAACGTTGGAGTAGCCAAGACTACGTGACAAGGTGTCAGATGCAATATAGCTGTCAGAGTACGGAGCACTATTACCTCTAGTGGCAATTTCAAAGTCGTCCGCTTTGATAGAGACTAAGCCTGTATTTCCATTGTCAGCGGTGGTATTAAAAAGCGTACCTAAGCCAATTCGTGCATGTTTACCGCTAATGTTAATTGATCCCCCATCGCCAATATTTTGCCCTTGAGCGCTTGCACTTAACTGCCCATTCACATCAACCCGGTCTTTAGATCCGGAATCCAAAATAATTTTGCCGGATTTATAATTAAGTGTATTTGCTTCGATTGTACCGCTGTTGTTAACTACTGTTTTCATCAAATTAGAGCTGTCACGTGCGCTAAGGATAACTTGACCACCATTGGCGCTTATCTTATTGGTATTCAGAACCAGAGCATCCATGATGGCACTATCAACTTTCACATTAACCAGCCCAGCGCCATCAAGGCTGAGCGTAAATGCACTACCTGCGGCTAGTACAGTACTTCCATTTGGTGTGTTGATTGTTCCTGTATTTCTTACTTGATTAGCAAGAAGAATAACAGAGCCATTCGTGCTGTTGATTGTTCCTTGGTTAATAATGGTCGACCGGGAAACTCCTGAAAATTTGTTATTGCCATTATTAAAATCGGAATCAGTTATATTTTGTGTGGAAACAAGTAGACCACCTACATTGACTTGTGACCCATTTCCAAATGCTACTCCATTTGGGTTGATAATGAAGACCTTACCATTTCCAGATAATTGTCCTAATATCATTGTGCCTTCAAGGCCCAGAACGCGGTTCAACGCAATCGAGTTTTGATTTGGTTGATTAAAATTTACCTTTTCATTGGCTTTAATTCCGAAGGTATCCCAGTTGATAATTATCTTGTCAGTGTTTTGATTGATAGAAATTTGTTTGCCATTGTCAAAAACTTGAATATTACCAGTACCAGAAATAATATTTCCACCAGTTGGCAGCGCAAATGCTGAGGGTATGGAAACCATGCTGATGGCAGTCAGCAAATGAAGCTGAGAGCGACTGATACTTCCCGTTTTCCTGCAAGCCTTTGCTTTTTCACTGCAGGCAACCCAACAGCCTTTATGTGCATTCCAAATACGGCTGAAGATAATGTTCATGGTGGAATCCTTTGCGTGGTGATTTTGGCTAAGCATCAATTATGATGTGTTTTAAAGCTGGTACTGTACAAATAAAATCAACACCAAATCAATTCAATAAATTCTACACTCTCCTTTATCTTGTTTTAATATATTAAAATATATAATTAGTCTGAATCCATGCGGATGGTGCTTTCTGGGTATTACTAGATTTCCCCGGAGCAACCGGTAATGCAGCTGTAAGCTTGATTGAGCCGCCCTTATTTGCCAATACTAGTGCCGTTCCAATTGCAGCCCTGCGGATAAGTGGATTATATTCTCCCCAGCTATTTTTGCTTGCATGTGTTTGTCCATAATCGTAAAACAATGAAGCTTGAATTTGAGGTTTAATCGACTGTCGTATTTCAAGATTGCCAACAAAACCTACATCCCCTGCTGCATCATTGGCAGAGTAAGCTCTGACTGCATAAACACCACCCAATCCAATCTTTTCAGCGGAAATTAGATTTTTGTCTGCCCATTGCATATTAATTTGTCCGAATACGCTTGTACTATTTGTTATCCATTGTTCGTGGCTGGCAGTCACTGCTAATTTACTAAAAGTTCCTTGAATTCTCGTTGTTCTTTGGTAATAGTTTTCCAATTCCTGACTCAGAATTGCAATCCGACCAATGCTGTAGCTTGCTGAAAAATTACTTAAGGATCTATTAGAAATTACATTTGCACCACTACTCGAGTACGACGTGGTAATGATTTTGGACTTCTTTTTGTTTGTGTCCTCATACAGGCCTGTCATGTCATTAAATAATCTTTCTTCATATTTAATTTCCAGTTCTGAATATCTATTATTTTGTGTAATAACAGGCTGCTGCAGGTAAATGCCTCTTGAGCTTACATATCCATGCATTCCTAAATTGGCCATGTCTCTGTCAATTGCATACTGCATTTTGGAATAGGTTATTCCAATTTTTGAATCTACGATGTTTGTTGGTATTAAATAATTAATTCGTTGATATTGATTTTTAGGATTGCTTATCAATGATTTTATGTTTACTTGGTCCCCAATATTTAATGGATTATTGAGCGTCAAGTCTCCTACTGCCCTGTAGTGACCTGTACTTTTATTGCCGAGATTGTCTGCACTCACATTTACACTGAGCG
The DNA here is from genome assembly GCF_030150775.1 of Aquitalea sp. Lineage (NCBI taxonomy): Bacteria > Pseudomonadati > Pseudomonadota > Betaproteobacteria > Neisseriales > Chromobacteriaceae > Aquitalea > Aquitalea sp. Next base: position 91,395 of record NZ_JASLFG010000041.1, on the reverse strand, counting down.
CTTTTGTGCTTTCTATATTAACTGTTAAATCAGCTTGACCATCTTCAGTCCCAGCTTCTAATGTGGATGTTGCTTTAATTCCGGCTATTTTATTTAATCTGATCAAGGCGCTTTCTAAATTGCTTGTTTGAATTGTTTCATTTTTTATAACTGAGCGCATTGTGTTTGATATGACAAATTCCTTCAATTTTGATTGATTGTCGTATTTTATCTTTCCATATGTCCCTTCTTTTATTTCTATGATCAATTTCCCATCACTAATTTCTTGTGGTGGAATATACGCATGCGCAAATGCATAATTATGTGTGTGATAAAAATTTTCTATTTTTTGAGCAATGTCTTTCAATTCTTTAAGATTGTATTTATTTCCAATATCATCCTTGAATATTGGATGTAATTCATGTTGACTGAACGCATGATTTCCTCTTAAAGTTATTTCTGTAATGAGTATTTTTACATCATCTCCAGTAGAATCTGTTTTTTTGTTTGTATTGCTATTTATATCAAGTTGCAATGGTGCTTGTTTTGGCTGAATATCTATTCTATTTTGTTGGTCAATTTCTCGAATCAACTGACCTCCGGATGGTGTTGCTAGAGCACTGCCAAGACATGAGTATATTCCAACTCCAATGGTGATTAATTCAAACTTCCTTCGTTTATGAAATGAATTATTAAGCGTTAAATTTTTATTCATAATATTATTTCTTATTTTGTTGGTTTGGTTTTAAGTTGAATAATTATTCTATTGAATAATTTTGATGTGTCTTTGGCATATTTCTGATATGTAGTTGAATTTTAAATTGCTCGGCCTTGATTTTGTTTCCAAATCATATGAGATGGTACATTGGGTATCTGCTTGATTTCCCCATTTGACTAGTAATGTGCCTTTTTTATTTATACTTTTTACTAAAACTCGACTACCTTGGCTGACAATTCCAACATCTCTTCCATTCTCATCAAAAATACTTGCTGCAAATGGAAGCGGATCCCCATTTTCTAAAGTGCTATTGATTATCGTGCTGTAAGATGGTTGTGTTGCATACTCTATATGCATAATTGCCCCGGCGCGTGGAGTTAAAACAGTATTATTGTCTTGTGCCAACTCTATATTTAGAGGCATTTTCTTGGTTATCAGATCAATTTTATTGACGTGATATGGAGTGAGATTGCTAATGATGGAATAGCCATATTTATCAACCGGTGTTCTTGAAACACCAACAGCAGCACCTTCTCCATTTGGTACATGAACCAGTGCAACGGTTTCTCCAGTTGCTTGTGACATGGTTATTCCGTTGGAATGTACAATCAATGCGCCTGTTGCTGTTGCAGAGTACTGTTGATATCCAGGCCCTGAGCTTATACCGCCAGAGACTGCCACTTTTGGGAACATGTATCCAAGCCGCACGCCACCATTTAAAGATTTATTATTTGTTGAGTTGCTATATGCTGTATAGAATGCACTGTCATTATTATTAAATCGTCCAGATATGCTTGTGTTCAACTGAGAAATTTCGTTTCCTTCATAGGAAATTAGACTGTTAATGGATGATCTGGCAGTTTCTTTTCCGAATGGAATGCTAATATTTAAATTGATGCTGTTTTTAAATGACGATGTATTGTTATAGGATTCTTTGCTTCTCTGTAGTGCCAGGGTGGAATTTATATTTTTCCAGGTGTCGCTGTATCCTGCGGATATATTTATTGACTTTTCTTTCGTTCCCCAAAATTGCGATATCGAACCATTCAGATATATAGATTTGGATTTGATGCTTTTGTTGAGATTTATTTCTATTCGTTGTTTTTGAACTAGTGGCTGCATATTTGTGCTAATGAAACCCTGGTCCATCAATCTTGTTGCATTGCTTAAGGTTAAATACTGGCTGGATAAATAACTATATGAAACAATAGAAATATTAGTTCCGCTCTCAGGCAGGGATTTACTAAATGCAAAGCGTAAGCTATTGCCAGATTGCGATTCTTCATGACCTGGTCGATACATTGACCGTGTGATATCCGCAGATATTGTCCCAAATTTGATGTTTAGTGCGCTTCCAATTAATGCGCTTGAGTAATTGTTTGAATAAATCAGGCCTGCATATCCAGTCCAGTTTCCATTGAATCCGTGTCTAAATATGCCTTGAAATAGATTTGGATTATTTTTAATTGAATTGAGATGTACTTTACCTAGTGCAATATTGTATCTATATTGACCGACACGTAATAATTCTGGTGAATATGCATAAGGAACAATAAAACTACGCTGAGATCCATTTGCTTCAGTTGTGACTACCTTCAAATCCCCGCCATCGGTTTGGGCTTGAATGTCATCTATTTCGAATGGACCTGGTGCAACTGTAGTTTCATAGATGAGTTGTTCTTTCTGATAAACGGACACTTTGGCATTGCCAGTTGCAATACCATGGATTATTGGTGCATAGCTTTGAGCGACATCTTCGAGCATTCGGTCATCGCTATATAGCTGCATGCCTTTAAATGGAATATTGTCAAATAAATTATCATTTGTAATGGTTTCCCCAATGATTATTTGTGATTTGAGTGTTGTGCTATCTGTTTGTAGATATGTATTGTTTGTGTTGTATTGTATTGTAGATTTGTCTTGATTATTCCAATTCAGTGATCCTGAATGCCGTAGCCTCCATCCTTGAAAATTTGCACTGCTGTTGATTCCTACATATGCACTTTGCGAGGTATTGGTTTGAAAAAAATTACTGTTATAGTTAACTAGTAATCCACTCTCGCCTTGTTGCCAAGTTGATGGGTCTGCATATGTACCTACTCTTGGATTAGTTAAGAATATTTCTGGAATAGTTAATGTTAGTTTTTGCGCGCTCTGATCCGTGTCAATTGTGCTTCCTGGTATATTTTTCAAAATGTCATAACAGTTATTCTCTTGCTCTGACAGTATTGATTCATGATTTAACTTGATGTGTTGATTGATTTTGTTGAAGTTAATACCAAATTCGGCGAGCTGTTCTTTACTGATGCAAACTTGTCTGGTTAAATCTTTACTGTCATTTATTATTATTTCTTTTAGGCCTTTGGGCGTGCTGTTAACATATATTTCAAATCTATATTTTCCGGCTATTAATTTTGCACTTTTATTGAACCTGCTAAGGTCTATGGTGGGGGTGTTGGAATCTTGATATAAAAATGCCGGATCAAATTCAATATCGCTGTTCTTTGTTTCCGACTCTTTCTTTGAATCGCTAGTAGCGGAATTTAGAACGTCTGCGGTTGAGAACTCGCTTGCCATGTGTAGAGGGAAATATATTGCAATTATTTTTGTAATAATTTTGCTTGATTTTTTAATGCCATGCTTTTGAATGGTATTTTCCCATTTGCAATTTTTTACCATTTCCCGTCTCGCATTGCTTTTATATTACGGTATTTTTCTTACTTCATTTATTTCTATATTTTTGGTGGTGATTCCACCGAAATCGTTAACAGCCTTGTATTCAATTCTTAGTGGTACAGTAATATTCTTTTCTTCCAGCTCAAATTTTTCATTTGTGAATGGTGCAACCATGCTTGGCTTTGCCTCTGTTGATAATATTTTATTTTCTATTTTAATATTTATTAAAGATACAAAAAATGGGCTGGTATTTTTTACGTCTAGAAAGTATTTATTATTTTCATGCAATAGGCTCCACCCTAAATTTTTTATCCCATCATTTGCCGCAGCGGGGAGTGATTCTGGTCTGAAAAATAACTTTATCCGGCTTCTGTAAGTGAACTGCAGTGTATTGTTTTCATTATTTTTTGGAGGTATTTCTAGAATATTTAACCAAAAGATTGATTCCCTATCGTCTGGTAATTTTTCTCCAGTGTATATAATTCTCAATATTTGTCTTTTATTTCCGTCTATCCTAAATATTGGCGGAGATAACACAAATGGAACTTGTATGTTTGTGGGTGATTTTTCTATGTTTCCTCTGTCTATCCATGTTTGTACCAGTGATGGAACTGTGCCTTTGTTGTTAATTTCTATACTTGTTTCTTGTTCGTTTGATTGGAAGATTATTCTTGTACCTTTCATCACTATTGCAGCATGTGTTTGCTGTGTAAGCATTAACAAAATTATCCATCGTCCTATCAGGGTGTATTTATTTTTTAAATTTGATGTCATATGATTTTTTAGTTAAAAAAGCTTCGCGCATATTTTGGGCGAAGCTGCAGGATTAATTATAAGTTGTAGTTATATACGACTTGTTTTGTTATTGATAAACCAATACATAGTCAATCTGACTAAATATTGAGCCAGGTGTCGGCGGTATGCTCGGGTCTACACGTACCAATCTGGCTTGCAGATTAGCTGTTCCTGAGCGATTTCCCGTTGGTGTCGTAGACATGGCTGGGGTAATGGTCACATTGGTAAACCCATTGCTTCCACCAAGGCGAATTTTTGTTGCGGCACCACCTCCAGATGGAATCGCTGCAAGTTCGATCCCCACATTACCAGCAGGTAATGGCCCGTTTAATTTCAGGTTGCCTGTTGGTTTATCGATATTTGGATTATTTGGATTAAATGCTATTGATACGGTGTCCTTGTTGCACGATGCAGCATCACCAGAGATCGTAAGGGTGAATGGAACAGGAGTTGCACCAGCTGCAGGTACTTCCGAAGGTTGCAAGGAACCAAAATCAACTGTTTTAAAGCCTTGCAGTTCTCCGTCAATAAGACAGGTACTACTTCCAATACTTCCAGTAAATGAAATCTGACCCGAATTTGTTGCGGCAGCGTTTGATGGATTGGCTATTACACCTGCAGCGATAAATAGCGATATTTTCACTAGATTTTTCATGAATGGTCCCTTTGGCATGAGATTTAAGTGCACTTGATAACTCAAACGCCATTGGAACTTGGATGAATTCATGGTTTGAAATAATAAGAATTTTCTTAAGAGAATTATTTATTTTCCTCATTGCGATAGGAAATTTCTATATGTAAGTTGATATTTTGTTTGTTCTATGATTTGTTATTGATTGACTTTTAAATTGTTGATTTTGATTTGAGACATCGGGCAATGGTTGAGCTACGTTTTACTGCACTAAAGAGCAGTAGGACTTGACTGGCTCTGTTGCATTGATCTGTTTGAATTAATTTACATGATGCAAATGTAATTGTACTAATAGCTATAGCTTGTCAAATTTCGGATGAGATATTTGAATTTTTCCGTAATCTAGCTATATCACGGTTTGTTATTGCCTTCATGCTTTGATTCGGGTGCGGCTTATTCTTGCTTTATTTGATGTTGACAAAAGTTAATAGATTTTCCTGTCATGTGGTGCTCGACTGTAGTTAGCCGCAGTGTGTATTTTCGAAGTAATAATGTGGGGGGGGCGACCAACATTTTCAGTCTACATGGTGGTGAGTCGTATTTAAGTGTTTTTAATTCATGGACGACTACTTCACTTGTGATAAACCTTATGTACCAAAACATGCGCGGTAGCGGTTCAGTTTCCCTTTGATCGATGATGAATAGTGTTTTGTAGCAGTACGTCAGTCTTTAACTATGAGGTTCTGTGACGAAGGTCTATTTCTTACCCGGGCTGCTATATGGCTGGCTATGTTCACTCTTGTGATGCCTATAGCAGCCTGTGGCAATCATTGTTTGAAGGGCTTGCAACGGTTACAGCAACCGGATTTAAATGCTTTGGAGTGATAGCCAATGAAACTAGCCTGGCTATCAGATAGATAGTCAGGCTATTTGTTTAAGCGGCTTTATCTAAAAGAGGAGTGGTCTGCAAACAGTTCTAGCGTTTGTTTTGCGGGCGGAGATAGGTGGTGGGTACTTCTATTGATTAGCCATCTTGCATGCGCTGTTTAACACAGGCCTCACTGCAAGGAATGCAATGGTTTTACCAACAAGATTCTTGCCAGGGTGTATGTACTGTCACCACGCAATGCATAGTAGGTATTTGCCTGTTGAGTTTAGCGAAACAGTCGAATGCTTTTGCTCGGCGGAATGTTATAGATGGTGTTGTAGGTTGATGCATTCAGCACTACTTTAAACGCCAGTACCAAGAGATCGTCACCCAGTTGCTATGCCAAGCACGCTACCGGTATTGATGGCGCTTCGCCTAAGGATGTTTATGACTGTTGATACAAGGAGGTGTGCTAGGGCCGCGCTGGTATAGCGAGACTACTGTAATAAAAAAAGCCAGATCCGCGGATCTGGCTTTTTTATTGTGTGCACCAAGCTGGCTCAAAACGGTTGTTAACACCTCACATAGCCGGAAAAAGTAGGCCACAGCACAAATTGTCCTTGTTATTTCTCAGTTTTTTACTGGCGTGTGGCTCCTCATGTGAGCGAGGTGTAAAGAAATTTGTAAAATAACAGTATTGTGGGTTCATTAAACTTTACACTTCAGATTTGCCTTACTTGCAATGGGTTATGGCTTCTCCGACGAGTCTCGGTCGATTGGAGGTAGTGGAGCATCCAACTTCTCCTTCGAAATACCGTGCTTGTAGGCGTTGTACTGCCACCGTACGAACTGCACAAGCAGCCTCTCATTCTCCGCCATCAATCTGCTGCTCGTGTTCTCCAGTCTACGTATCCTCTGCTCTGCGATAGTCAAGCTGGCTGGTCGCTTGGATGGGGTGGGTCCCGATTTCAACTGCTCCTTTCTGTTCAAGTAGGCATTTTTAATTTGCTTATGTGTATTGAGCGTCTGTCTTGTGGGACGGGTGCCGATTAGCTTTGCTCCTTCCTCACACAGAGCCTCCCATGTGAGTTTTCCTTCCCAGGCGTCAATTAGCTGGATGAGGATAACAATATCCTTTGAAGTTAAATGCTTTGCCATTTCTAATTTCACTCCAACAGCAAACGGATTTCTTCAATTTCTGGTGTTGCTGATTGTTTCAACGACTGCTCCGGTAGCTGGGAAACAATTGCTTGCTTTAGCGCACTGTGCTCTTGGTCGTTGCTAAGCCAGATGATCGTACCATTCGGAGCATGATCGGACTCCAGTAGATGGATGAGTGCTTCTACTCGTTCCAGTGTTTTGAGCTTATGTTGAGTCCAACGGTCTGCTCCATATATTCCAACAGCTGATGCTGCTTTGGCTTTCTCAAGCTGCAAATGGATACCATCGCGCTGCCGTTTCAATCGCTTCAGTTTTTCGACATCTCCCTTAACACAAACCTGTTCAGTGCAGTTCAAGCAGTCGCGTTGCCGTTGGCAAGGTACCATCGAATAATCGTGAACACAGAAGCCAAATTCCGTAACATGCGCTATTCCTTCGCCAATGGCTTGTAAATCGTTGTATGTCACTGGAGCGTTTGCCCTGATTTTCGCGACGAGTTCATTGCCGATACCTGCTTCGCGGGCTGCAGCAACATACTCATTATCAGTCATATGGTTATAGACCGCATTCTGGTGAATATTTGCTCTCCCAGACCATTTTGCAATATCCAACTGCCCGAGGTCCCCACGCTGGGCTGCGGTATTTAAGTAGTGGCGGATCTGGTGTGAAGTGAGGTAAATATTCGTTCCATCAGGGTTTTTGTAACCATGACGCTGCCAGATGCTTCTCTTGTTTCGCCCTGAAACTAATTTAAGGTCATCTGTAAACGTGTTGCTGTCAGGTACCCAAAGCATCACAGGGCTTGTGTTCAGATCGGGGCGAAACTCGTGCATCCGGAAACAGCAAAGCGCTTCCGAGTACTTAATGCCTAGATCTCTTCTAAGCCACGGCCATCCTTCGGGAAGTTGAGCATGGCAATATTCATTTATAAATGCTAAGGTCAGCGGTTTGCCTTCCGTGCGGAGTACATTATATGGATAATAATTTTTGAAAAATTGCCTGGCTGAATATCCTTTGTTTGGTTTTAATCCTAGAGCTTCTTCAGCTTGACTTAGAGTGATTGGCTCGTTCTCTCCAACGTTTGGACAACCTTCGTGTCGATAGAATTTATCTGGGTGCTGCTCGTACCATAGTGCCAAATCCCTCCCTGGCTCAGAGAGGGAAGATAACCTATAAACCGCCTCTTGGGCGACTTCTTTAAAAACGGTAGGTATCCACTTGATATCATGTCCGTATCCCTTTCCTGCCCAGAACCGAAGGCCGACTCGCTCAACATCTTTACCATCTTTTTCATAATGTAGGCAATTGAGCGGTAATGCCTGGACCTCAGTAATTCTAGATGGAGCGCACATCAAAAGACCAAAGATAGAAGTAGTAAAACGGTCCCGAGGATCCTTCAAGTCGTTCGCGTACATTTCTGCCATATACTCAAGGCAGTGGTCTGGGGGTATCTTTTCTGCACGTTTCCTTTTCCCGTCTGCATCGGTTCTATCAATTTCTTTTGGCTTAGAGAATGGATTCTTCCATGTCAGGCGCAGATGAATAATACCCGCCTCATTTAGGAATTCGACTAGTTTGACAAGTTGTATGCCTGCTTGATATGCAGTGGCTTTGTATTCCCTGGCGACTTCCGCGGCAACATCCATTACGATGTGGTTAACCAGCGTGATATCAGCTCTGCCACATGTTTGGAGGAGGGCTTTTTCGATACATCGAAGCGCTTTTAATTCATTTTTTAGTTTTGTCGGGTTATGTCCTTGCTGATACCTGAGGTAGGCCTTGGCAAATGACATTATTTCGAAATCTAAGAGCTCGTCTTGCTTGTAGCCTCGAGCACGGGCTCCAATCACTGTGAAATTTGCGATGCCAGGCCAACTATCTGCCTCCCAGTCAAGATTTTCGCCAAATACCGTCAAACGATCTCGGCACATCTCAATAAAATCTGCTAGATTTCTTCGACAGTTGTGTTCGTGTTTTGGAGTGAACAGCAAAACCTTAGCCATGCGCCATCTATTCTTTCATTTTTTTGCAGCGAACGATTACATCGCTGACGGCAAGTATTAAGCGATCATTTGCAAATGCGACCTTGCGATCGTCAGTGAGATCAAGGATCCGAGCGCGCTCTTGCAGAAGATAGTCGAGGACGCCCTCGTGTGGTCCGTCGAGCCACGGTTGGAAGTGGTTGCAGGTGTAGCAGGCTACAGGGGCCAATGCATTGCAGAAGCCATAGCTTCCGCAGTTCCCCAAATTCTCGGCACCATTCGAGATCCGACTGCTTGGGTCACTTCCGCGGTGCGCATCGTGTTCAGTTTTGATGATGATCCCTTGGAATGTTTGTGCGATCGGTGCAAGTTGATACGCGACAGCCTTGTCGATTCGCTCTACGATTTCAGGGAGGTTCTTGACATACACGCCGGTGTGCTGTGTGTCCGTATGATCTAGTGCCTCCGCAATGACATACTCTCCCTTGCCTTCACGTCCGAGATTTGTCCCGAGGGTGTACCGAAAGCGATACGCGTTCATCAGGATCGGGGCGCCGGTTCTCTCACTATTCACTGATATCATCTTTGCGATATGAACCATCGTTCTCGCCAGTGTTTCGTTTCGCAAATGTAGCCTGTCGTCGTTAAGCTGGGAGTTAATATCTTCCGAATCATCGAATGCAGAGTAATTCGGGAATAATGGTAACTTTGTCTTCTGTTCGTCGCTTAAAGCGGCCCGAGCAGAGAACTCCCGATAGACTGCCGCGGCCTGTTGCTTCAGTAGCAACCAAAGATCCTCGATGATTGGTATTTGTTTGAATGTCTTTCGCCAGCCACCTTCACTCCGTTGTTTTGCTCGTGGTACGTTCAGAAAATTCTTTCCAGAATGACTAATTAAGTCCCCAATCTTAAGGGCTGTGATTTGAGTTGGCCGGCGACCCGTCATGATCACTGTCATCGCAATTGATATTTCGAAGAGAGATACTCTGGCATTAGCATATGCAATAGTAATGCCACTGATCACTGCATCCATTTCGATGTCGGTCAGAGGTCCCCGCTCTGGACACATTGAACGGATTGGTGCTCCTCTGTCCCCTCCTGATAGTGTCCACTTGTTGAGCAAGCGAATAACATCATCGGAAATTCCATCGTATCCTAAAGCGCTCCATTTTTTAATGAAAGTGCGTAGTTGTGCAAATTTATTCTCACCACGCTTTCCCAGTAGTGCTCGATATGAAATGAACGATTCTACGCTAAAAATTGTTTTGATGCCGCACGCATTAAAATAATGCATGCTTTGATAGTGAAGGTTTTGCACATAATCTGGTGAGTTCCCTTTTGCATAGAAGGCAAGGACTTCCCGGTACGATTCGTACATGCTGCCATTTAAGTATGTAGTGGCATTTATTACTCGAATACTGACATCCTTGCTGAGTTTCCAGCTAGGAGCTTCGAAGTCAACCTCGTATCCATCCCTGGAAACAAATTGTTTATTTGTAGCTATTTGTAGCACTTGCATATTGCTGTTCATTTATTTTTCTCAATTTTTTTGCCAAGTATTTTATGCTGAAGTTCCAGCATGGATTCTGCTGCCTCTTTCTTGATATGTCTGCGGTTGTAGATTGCCGCCGTTTTAGAGGCCTGCCCCCAGCCCATCAGGTACGATCTTAGTTTTTCCTCTCGTTCTGGCGATAAGCCTTTAGCTGTGCTCAGATTCGAAAATGAGTAATTCCAATGATGTCGAAGTTTGTGCGCGTGAATCGTGCTAACTATTCCCTTTAGGGCTTCTATGAATTTGCTGAAGGTGGAATTGGAGATAGGCGCCCCCTGATGGCTCCCTTCTTTGTGAGTGACAAAGAGATAACCATGCTGCTTAGCTGCCGATAACTTACTGCGGTGTTGAGTTACATACTCATATATCCGGTTTACTAGTTCAGGATCTAGGGGGAACTGGCGCTCGCGTGTTTTTACCACTGGTTGATAACGGCGTTGATCGTTTGGTGAGTCTGGTCGTCTTACGATCCGTAAATAGTTTGCTGAAAAATTAATATCCTCCACCTTTAAATTAAGCAGTTCTCCACGTCGAATTCCGGTCACTCGTAAGATGATAAAAATAAGAGCATTTCGGAACTGGACAGAATGGTCTGTGAACGGGTTTTCTTCTACTCCAGGCCTAAGTTTCTCCTCAAGGGCATCTAGAGCTGAATCCTCTAAGTGTTTTTCATCTCGTTCCCGACTCGCTGTTTTTGACGTTTGATTAGGGCGGTTTGCTTTGATCTGAGCCACCATCGCGCTAATCTGCTTCTCAGCTTCTTCTGACAATGGATAAAATCTTCTGGCAAGGAACTCAAGATATTCTGCAGCCACTGTCATCCGCGCATATTGGGTGCTTTTGTCGACTGTTTTGCGTTTTCGCTTTATTGAAACAACCTTCTGGTTTGCTTTTTGCTTAAGTGAATCCTGTAGGAAGTCTCTCAGCGAATGCACCTCATTAGCTTTCAAGAGCTTGCCTCCGGCAAATCGCTGCTCGACATCTATGGTGTATGTGGCCTGCCAGGCGTATAGGCATTTGATTGCGTGTAGAGCATTCTGGATCGTATTCACAGCGCGTGCTCCACCGCGAAGGGCCACGGTTACCCAAAGAGTGGGATAGAAGAGGGGAATTCCTGTCTCATCTACTAGAATCGCATGGCGCTCCCCGTCGATGCCTCTGGGCCTCTTTATTTTCAATGACATTAAAAACCACCTCTTTGATTGAGAATATATATTTATTCTTACTAATATTACGTGCAAAATATTTGCTCAATATTGCATGAATGACTGTCATTGTTTATATGGTTTGGCTGTATTTTGGCAATACATTGCCCATTCTGCACATTGTGCCGAATTGATAAGCATTGGTGAGAGCGGGGTTAGGGATATTGGTCGCTATGCTGGGTGCAAGGGGGCTGAGAGATTTAGCGCTTGATAGGTGTTAGTCAGAAAATGTTGGCTGGCAGTGTAATGCGGATCTTTATGTCACGCAATTGTAATTTTCTGAAAACTAATAGTTTTGTTTTTGTGGTGTTACACGTATCTATATTTTGCGGTTGATACGGTTGTATTTAAAATTTCGAATGGTAGTATTTGGTTTGGCTTGTATTGACAATCTGGTTTTAATTTTGTTTATATGTGTGTGCGTAAGCAAGATGACTGATAGATATGGAGGTTTGGCGTTTATTATGTTGATTTTTTTTGATGCTGAGTTTACTGACTTTATTGATTGTGAGCTGATTAGCCTTGGCTTAATTAGTGAAGATGGTCAGTATGAGTTATATCTAGAAGTGCAAGACTTTGACCGTTTAAAATGCAATGCCTTCGTTCTGGCGGCCGTGTGTTCGTGCTTAGGTCGAATTGCTGATGCAGAGGTTAGCAAGACTGACCTTAAAAATAGGTTGATGGCTTGGTTTGCTACGCTACCGTATAGCGTAACGGTTGCATGCGACTCACAACACGACCGGGATCTCCTCGCCGACGTGTTTGATGGGGACTGGCCAATAAACCTAGCCGGATGGCTTGATCTGCGGCCATTGATGGATTCAAGAGCTTTTAATCGGGCTGTAGCGCGCCATCACACAAAGGGCAGACCTTGGCATCATGCGCTATTCGATGCCCAAGCTCATCGGGCGGGTTGGTTGGCTTGGGTTGCAGAGAATGATACACGTGAAGTCTAGTTACCCTGTCTTGACCTGCTGAATCGCCCCTAGTTTGCTAGATGCTTCAATGACTTCTACCTGTGCAGAAAAAGCCATATGTCATTTATGGTGCGATTGACTACTTTGACGGATGGTTTTTCTCTGATCCCAACTGACACTCCGAGGCTGGGACGGACCAAAGTGCTTATCAGGCAGTAACCTTCATGGTTGGCAGACCACGTATCCGAATGCTCCAACTTCTGCGCATGCGGAGAAGAACGACATCAGAAGCCAGTAAAGCTGAACGAAGTACGGATCAGGTAATTCTCCGCGAGCAACCGCCTGCAACGCGTTATCTACAGCAGATTTACTGAGTGACGATGTGACAATTGCCACATGCCTGATGGTATCGGGTGCAGTACGAACCTGTTCGAAATTACTTTCAAGGTGCGCCTGATCGCCCTTACAAGTCCGTGAAATTGCAGTTTGATGCCTGTTGTTGTTATACGTGGTTCGCCATCTGACGAATTTGGGCATCAATGTATCGTATCCGAGTCCCATTCTGCCCAGATTCTTGATCGCCTGACTCACTGAGATATGAAATGCACTTGCTCCTAACGTAAGTGCATCATGCTTTGCGTGATAGAAAGTAACCCGTGTGGGATTAGTCGTGGTACCGAGACCGATAAAGTCGGCCCATTCATCATTAAGATCATCACAGACCAATACGTCGTCGCTGCTGGCAATGTTGTTGACGACGACTCCAAAAGTTGAATCCGCATCAAACTCTGTGTGGTTAGCAGAGAAAGTACCTTTCTCGCTTGTGACGTGCGCAAGCGTCGGCTCTACCTTTAAATAGCGCAGGAAGCCTCCACCGCCAGTTGAAAAAACCTCATCCCGGAATAGAGTTCCGTCAATATATGCAAGTGAGATGTCGTCAAACAAGATGATGTATGCATCTCGCCTGTCGAGGTATGTCCGTAGCGTTTGGCGATCCGGATCTCTTCCAATCAAATACTCGACGGATTCCACTTCTACCGAGGATGAAAGTGGAAGGTCCAGTGCTCGCAGTGCAATCCGCGTTTTATTAACAGAGATCGCGCCGATAGGTGTTGCGTTGTCCTGTTGCATAACGTCAAACATTCGGCCGGGGCCCCGCAGAGTGAACGGTTCTCTGAGTTCGTCCAGAATTGCGTCTGACTCGATCTTCGTCAGTTGAACATAGCCGTGTCCTGTATTTCTAACTAGCCTAATCGCCGGCTCCTCATACAACGCATCAGCCAACAAAGTGACGTCGACCGAGAACGTGATCGGGTGACTGGTGACAGAGCTGAGATCAAGGGCACGCGCGAAAGTCCTGATAAAGGGAGAAATTGCGGTGGTAGGCGGCGAGACCAAGCCGTCGATTACATTACAGCCGTATGATATTAGATCATCATGTTTGATCGGGTCAGATCTTTGCGAGATGCGGCCAGTGCTTGGCGTTGCGGAGTAATACTCGCCCCCTGAACGCAGTAGATAGACTTGCGGTACATATCGGCTGGCTCCCGCTGGTCCGACTACGTTCGCGAGATCTGGTGCTTCCAGGGTCTTAGCTCGCATGGCGTACTTGGACATAGACATATTGCGCATCCGCATTCGTTCAAACACTGAATCGCTCTGGGCGACGACAGTGGTTACAAGGTCTGGGTTGAGGCGCTCGAGAAACTCAGTTACAAATGCGGAGGGCAGCTCCAATCTTGATTTGAAAACCGCAAGATGCCCCTTGTACTCGATAAGAAGCACGTACCCCCAAACTCGCTCCCTCGCGGCGGTGGAGTCGTCCAGAAAGGATGGTTTGCGTTCAAACGAAAACGACACGGCAGACCATTTGGAACCAACAGCATCTTCTCGAGTGTACAAAAAGTGATTGCGTGACGGTGAAAGCTCGTCAGATCGGAGTTTTTTGAATAAATCGCCAATCGCCTTGCTAGTGAGTGGTTTACGAAGTTTGTAGAAAGTCGCCGTTTTTGCGGTTTTGAGTTCAGCAATCATTTTGATTAAGTTTGGCGATTGAACAGTGTGAACGTTCGAGAAGTTCAAAGGTGTTATGAATATAATACATCCGCATTGCGAACGTCACGCTGTTGGCATGAAATGGCCGTGGAATAGCTTCGTTAGGGCTAGTCGCTTGGGGCAGAAGCAGTCGTTCTCGGTTCTCTGCATCACAGGCCACTCTGGTCGAACACCTGTCGCCTGTGATGGCTCAAGGGCATGGCTGGGCAAGCATGCAATGGGTTGACAGCTAGTCGCACCAGGGAGAAGCCGGCAACACTAGAAATTACTTTTTCGACGTGTGCTGTTCGTTGCTGCTACCCTATGCGTTATGCGTAACAATGCCTGCAGCGCGGCCCTCGGCCGGACTGCGACGACACTCAGGGAACGTCATGGAGTTTACGAATTGCCAATGGGCAGTCGCCCATAGCCAAGCGGACTTGGAGTAGCAGTGCATGACAGCATTAGTCAAACACAGCGCGCCCGGTCCCTATCTGGGCTTCTCGTTGCAGCCGGTCCGGCTTTGCTACCACCTCCTCAGCAGCCCGTCGGATTCGAGCGTTTCCTTAGAGCTTCTGGATGATGTCGCTATCCACTACGCTAACGGTAATGTCCTATTGGAGCAATGCAAGAGCGCTCTGTCACACAATGCCCTCTCTGATTGGTCCGAGGACCTTTGGAAGACCATTGCGAACTGGCTTGCCGCAGTTGAGTCCCAGAAGGTTGATGGGCGCAAAGCGATGTTTTGCCTGTATGTGACACCACCGAAGTCTGGCAAGGTGAGCTCGGCCATTCATGACGCAACGTCTGCGGACGCCGTAAACCTGCTGCTCCAACAGATCAAGGGCAAGCTCAGTAAAAAGGCTGCACCGCCCAAGTGCATGCCGCACGTACAGAAATTTCTTGATGTGACGGCCGCACTTCGCAACCAAGTCATTTGTAAGACCTCGGTTTTCAGCCGGGATGTCGATCCGATACAACCGCTGCGGACTTTGCTGGCACCCACGGTCCCGGATGGCTCAATTGACGTTATCTGCGAAGCCGCCATCGGGATGGCGCAGGCGAGGGCAGACCGCCTCATCCGCGATGGCATGCCCGCTCTGATAGGCGTTGCAGAGTTTCGGAAGAGCTTTCATGCATTCGTTCAGCAGAACAACATGCCTGGCTATCTGGCTTCGCTAACCGCGGCTCCAACGACGGCTGACACCAAGGCGGTACTCACGAGCCGACCTATGTTCGTGCAGCAACTGCAGTTGATCGAAGCCTCGGAGGCGCAGCAACTTCGGGCGGCAAGTGATCTCATGCGAACATCTGGCGACAAGGTGAAGTGGGCAGCAGCAGGATTCATCTATGACGACACTTTCAAAGATTGGGAAGACTCGCTGCTGCGTCGGCACGACGCGTTCGCTGGTGAGGTCAAGGACCTCCATTCGGACAAGCCGGAAGTCGTGCAAGGGCGACTCATCTACGGTCGATGTTCGGTTTTGGAGGTGCCTATAGGTAGCCGCACGGTTCCGAACTACTTCACCCATGGAGCATTCAACGATCTGGCGGACAGGCAAGAACTTGGCTGGCATCCGGAATACAAAGCCCTTCTAGATGAGGAGGGCAAAGCATGAGTGAGGTCGTTCAGTCGCGCCGTCTTAGCGAAGCTGTGCTCGTTCAGAACGAAGCGCTGGGTGCCTACGCGCTGTGGAGGTTCGGTCTTGGATACCAAGATCGTGATGGCCACGCAGCGGCACTTCCCCTTGCGTTCCTTGTCCTCCCGCTGATCCTGCACGGCCCAACCTTGGCGATGGTGCTGGGCACCCATAAAGCATCGGGGCTACACCTGTTCGCCGGCAAGCTTGGGGATAAGCGCGAAGACCTTCTAGCAATTCATGGTCGGACGTTGGCGCTAAGACGGTTGACCCTGGAGTCGCTTGTGCGCGCGGAGCAGTCCGGTCTCATTCGGATTGAGCCGACGATGGCTACTATCTGGTCAATTAGCCCATACGAGGACTTAGGCATGCCAGCACTGCCCGAGCGGATTCGACAATTTGGGCCCGCTTGCGAAAGGATCGGCTACTGGTTTGCGGGCCTCACCGATCAGCAGGTAGTGCACACGCTCAGAGTGGAGTTCTGATGTACTTTCAACTACGGCAAGTCATCTTGTGGCCACGACGCGGCGGGGAGCCGCGGGTCGTGAAGTTTGAGCCCGGTGTGGTCAACGTCATCAGCGGGGCGTCGAAGACAGGCAAATCGTCGGTCATACCGATCATTGACTACTGCTTGGGATCAGAAAAGTGTGCTATTCCAGTAGGCGTGATTCGTGACAGTTGTTCCTGGTTTGGTGTGCTGGTGGATACCATTGAGGGGCAGAAGCTGATTGCCCGCAGAGAGCCCGGTGACTTGAAGGCTTCCGGCGACATGCTGCTCTTGGAGGGGCCAGAAATCGAGCCGCCTCCCGTGATCCAAGAGAAGAACCAGACGGTTGACTTCGTCAAGGCGGTCCTGAATCGACTTTCCGGTCTCTCGAACCTGCAGTTCGAGCCAGGGAGCGATGACAGGTTCAAGTCCCGGCCAAGCTTTCGCGATCTGATGGCCTTCCTTTTTCAGCCTCAGAACATCGTTGCAAACCCCGATGTCATGTTCTTCAAGGCTGACACCACGGAGCATCGGGAAAAGCTCAAGACTATCTTCCCCTACGTGCTTGGTGCCATCAGCCCAGAGCTTCTGCAAGCACGTCACGAGTTGGAGCGCATCTCACGGCTGCTGCGCCGAAAGGAAGGCGAACTGAAGGCCCGGCATGCTTCTGGAGTGTCCTGGCAGCGAGAGAGCTTCGCTTGGGTACACTTGGCAATTGAGTACGGATTGCTGCCGGCCGATACGGTGGTGCCGAACGACTGGTCCTCGACCGTGGACCTACTTCGAGCTGCAATGCAAAGCGACGCTCGCGATGCTACACCGACACTGGCGTCTATGGACGTCATCATGGCGAGGCTCAGCGAACTGCGAGTAGCCGAGTCCAAGCTTGGAATGGACCTCAGCCAGTCACGCAACCGGCTGCACGAGCTGCGGCGCCTGGATGAGAGCAGCGACACATTCCGAGATGGCCTCCACATCCAACGTGATCGGTTGGGATTGTCGAGATGGATTCGAGAGCTGGCCACTGAACGCCCAGCGGCGGTGCTTGAGCCCAGTGATGCTGGACGAGCTCGGATTGATCAACTCTGCGAGGCACTTGAAGGTATAGAACTTCGACTGCGGTCGCACCCGGGAATTACTGAATCCCTAGGAAGAGAAACGCTCCGTCAGCGCGAAGCAGTGGAAACCATACTTGCCGATCTCGCGGCAGTGCGCCAAGAAATACGAACACTGGAAGGTCAATCGGAAGAAGCGCGCAAGGTAACCACTCGTGGTGAGGAGATTTCGCACTTTCAAGGCCGACTGCAGGAAGCCCTGAGATTGTATCAAGCGGCAGACACTTCCTCGACGCTGAACGAAGAGATTTCTGCGTTGAAAGTGCAAGTTGCCGATCTGAACAAGCTGATATCTGAACACGAAATAAGCCGAAAAACGCAAAATGCCCTTGATTCGATCCAGTCCATTTCTTCACGCCTAGTTCCAGAGCTTGACGGAGAGTGGCCGGATGCACCCATTCGTTTGAATATCCAAGACCTCACGGTGAAAGTTATTCGTGGTACGCGCGATGATTTCCTTTGGGAGATTGGTAGCGGTGCGAATTGGCTTGCATATCACGTGGCGCTCACCCTTGCCCTGCAAGGCTACTTTCTTAGCAAGCCAAATCATCCAGTGCCGGGATTACTAATCTACGATCAACCCAGCCAAGTCTACTTTCCAGCCCGGAGAGCAGGAAAGGCATTGGAAGAGGACCTAGATCCGGAATGGAACAATGAGGATGTAGTTGCGGTGCGAAAGGTATTCGCACTTTTCGACTACATCATCACACGGACTACGGGCAGGCTGCAGATCATCGTACTGGACCACGCTGATGAAGAGGTCTGGGGAGAACTGGTCAACGTCCATCACGTTGAAGAGTGGCGTGGAAAAGGCCTCGTTCCGGCTGAATGGAACTAGACTCTTGGAATCATTGTGGTGTCAACATGCGTATCGCCGCCATCGCGATCATCGAGGCATTGCCCACCAATCAGGACGCCGATGAAAGTTCAGTCTATGGCTAGCACAGAGCAGATCGAAAGCTTCAATCTGGATAGCCGCCAACTTGCCCGGATCGAATCCGTTCATCGTGGCTTCCTCTACCAACATTTCTATGCGTTGGCCTGTCTGTTTCGGGCCGCCAACGCCGGCGTGACTCACGTCGTCGTCGAGAACGACGAAGACGTGGAACTGGTGCTCCCGGACAAACGCATCTACGTGCAGATCAAGACCCGCAGCTCGCATCTGATTTTCAGTGACATCAGCGGCGCTCTTTCGCGGTTCGATGCGATCAAAACCGAACATAAGGACGGCCGCAGGAGCGGCACGGCCGAATTCGCGATCGTTTCGAACAGTCCGCCAGGTCCGGAACTATCTGAACGGCTCAGGAGCGATGCTTGGCCGTCTGGTGTCACGTTGTTTTGGCCCGGCAAAATACCCACGGTAGAGCAATCGCTTCCCGCACCATGGGGTAATGTCTCCGACGGCTTTGTGGCCTGCTGCGCCGCAGCCAATACGTTGCTTTTTTCGATCTTGGCGCCGGAGACGCTGGTCTGGAAGCTCGCGGGCCGAATCATGGCCGCCGCTGCAGGTATCGAGCCGAACGCCAATCACACCTTCGTCGTGCAGGATCTACCAGCACTCTTCGAGCAGTTGGTAATACAACTGCAGGACTTTCCGGCACCGCCCCTTAGATACCGGCCTCAGGAAAAGGAGCCGCTGCTCGTCACGACGCATCGAGTGCGACTGGTCACCGGCTTCTCGGGAGCCGGCAAAACCTCTTGGGTCTCCCAGACGGCCCTGCACACGAGTGATAGGCTGGCCTATTACGACGTGGCGGACATCTCCGGACCGGCCCTAGCCAGCGCTGTCGCCCGCGAACTCGCGGCACGCTTGTTTGGGAAGACCAGCGGCAAGCTTGGTGAAATCCTGTTGCCCGGCGCCACCGGGACGGAAATTCTCTTCGCAATCGGGCGCCACCTTGCGGAAAGCAATCTCACTGCGACCCTAGTGCTGGATAACGCGCACCGCGTACCAGCAGCCGACCTGGTCGTGCTGATTGAGGCGTCACCTCATTTGCATTTCGTTTTGCTGGCACAACCGAACGCCGCAGTTGCTCGTATCGAGGCAACGCTCGGCGTTGAGGCGGAACCACTTCTTGGCTGGACCAACGAAACCGCCGCCGCAGAAGGTTCGTCCCTTGGATGTCGAGGTGACTATTCGAACTATGAGCGGCTGCTAAAGCTGACGGGTGGGTTGCCGCTCTATACGCAAAATGCGCTGAAGATCGCGGCCGATAATTACGGCGGTGAGGTCGACCGACTCTGCGCAGCTATTGAGGAACGCACGCACATCGTCGAGACCGCTCAGGAACTGATCCTCGCTGACGTATTCGACGGCTACAATGATGACGAGCGCCGTGCCGTCGCGGGGCTCAGCCTCAGCGATGTCCCTCTCAGTCAATCCGAAGCCAGCGGTGTCCTGAAGGCAACCTTCGGGCTGGAAAAACCTGCGGCAGCCGCCGCATTTCGACGATTGCGTTTGAGTGGCGCGATCCAGATCTTTGGGGCGGACCGCTTCAAGGTCCACGATGCCATGAGACCGCTGGGGCGCGGTCACCTCGATGTTTGCGGAGCTGAAGTCGCCCGGAAGGCGCACGAGGCGATCCGCGATCTCCTCATGGCCGCACTTCCCAGGGATCACGATCGTCAGCGAGTCTTCCTGCTGCTGCGGATGTTCGTTGCGCTCGGCAATATCAAGCCCCTTGTCGAAATGGCGACTGACGAAATCTTCCATGAGTTAGGCTACATGGAGGAGATTTCCGAGTACCTGAATCAGGTTGTTGAATCAGAAGAGATTCCTGCGGACGATCGGTTTTGGGCATTGGATGGGCTGGTTTTTGCTCATTTCAAAGAGGGCGATGACGCCGATATCCGCAACAAGCTCGATCGCATGGATAAGTTGGTGCATCAGAATAATCTCGGGCTATCGGAATGCCTCGCCATTGGCATGAAGCGCATGATTTTTGCCGCTCGTGCGAAAGACGTTGCCACCGTAAAGACGACGATGAACGAACTCAGTCGACTGCTGCCCCAAACGCCGCAGCACCTTCGCGTGGCAAAGTACAACTACGCGCTTGCGCTCTTCGAACTTGGGATGATGGACGACTGCATCACTGCGACGCTCGATCTGATCGTCGAGTATTACGACCTGCTTGGGCTCACACTCGCCGACGTGATGGGGAAGAATCCGGACAAGATATTCCCTCTTCTGAAAGGTGATCACAGCCATACCGACGATCTCAAGCATCTTGCGGATACTCTTGATCTGCAGGCGAAGGCGACCAAGGCCATGGGAAATCATCCCGGCCTTGCCCACGTCCATGCACTGAAATTCTACTCAATGGCGCACTCTTTAGACTCGTTCGTGAGGGTCGGTCAGGAACTGGTCGACGACTTCGTTGAGCGGCACGACTACATCGGTGCACGGGACGTCATTGAGCGAAATTTGATGCCTACCATTCTGGGCCTGAAGCTGACAGGTCGTATCATCCCCATCCGCGGTCAGTATGCTGTCGTTCTTGCCTATTGTGGGGCTTTCGAGAAAGCTGAGACCGAGATGACACGCTTGCTGCCATATGAGAATGGGCTCGATCCGCGCGGACGAAAGGAGCTACAGGATCAGCGCGCACTTATAGCTGAGTTGAAACGGAATCCACCACCACCACAGTGGCAAATGCCACAACGAATCCGCGGCGCTATGCTCTGGGATCTAGGCGATCCGCAGCAGCCATAAGCTTCATTTCTGCAGCTCTAGGAGGCAATCCAACGGCGTAAGAAGTAATCGACTTCAGACTTGCTTTTGCAATGATACGTATTGCGGATCATCTCCCTTAGCGTCTCGCCGTGCGGTCCGATGCGATCCTTTCCCTGCGCAAGGTCAACGGCGTCCAATTCCGCCTGAGTGAACCCGTCCATCGGCATGGGATTCACAGTCCAAATCTCGTTGAGGCCCGCGATGGTGCCGTTTGAGAACTCAATGTATCTCAACAGCTGTGGGAGCTTTTTCTCCAGGCCATACAGCCGAGCGGCGCCCAGCTTGGTGCTGACCCGGACATTCAAGATTGGTTTTCGCCGGTAGAAAGTGATGTCCGTTGGCTGCCCGGATATCGACAACGTTGTAAGCGTGTGAGTGAGCATTCCTTCGCGAGAGCCGAAATGCTGTTCCAAGCGGCTCATCGCCTCTTGCGGGGTAATGTCTACGCTCACGGTGATCACCTCATCAATTGTGGTGCGGCAACACTCTCGCTGCAACGCGCTTAAGATGCAAGTAGCTTAGGAAGTCTGCGCACAAACAGACCGCGAAGCAACCGTATTGAACGCCTGCCGTAGATACCATTGCCATTGCTCGCGTCACCTCAACCCAACGTTGGGCCAGGTCGCCGAGAAGGGGCTTTAAAGCAGTGGCTGGGGTCACCGGCCAAGTGTTCAGCTAAGCCGTCGGTACTCTTGCACGGCTGTTACTGCCTATGTTGCAAAGCCAACTTGGCACACATTTCTTCGACCCAGCGGCGTACCCAAGCCCTATCTTCCCCGCTTAGTTCATTTAACTTTTCTACTAAGTCCTGCGCCTGATCGACGGACCTTCCAGAGCTAGAGCGGATCAAGCTAGTAATGGGCACAGCTAGGACATCAGCAATACGCATTAAGCGCGACAAGGAAGGTAACGTTACTCCTCGCTCGAGCCGGCTGATGCTCTCTTGTTCGACACCGATGACATCAGCCAACTTCTCTTGCGTCAGTCCTTTTGCACGCCTTGCATCTGCAATTGCTCGCCCTAGGCTTCTGGCAAATTCCTTCTCATTCTGTTCAGTCACTGAAACGACGCCTGATGTCTGTTAACCACAGGAATGGTGGTCTTGTTAGCGTCTTCTGGTAACATCTTCATTTGTGGCATTGCCACAAATTACGTTCTATTTATTGTGCGGCGCATCGTGAGAATGGCGTTGTGCCGCAATTTGAAGGAATTACTGATGTTGTTAACCACGCCCGGTTGGGCAGAGGAGCAGCCCACGCGGCGACGGCTGGTTCAACCCTACCTGCCCTGGCGCTGTGTTGGGATTTCCTCTGAGTCGCCCTGTTTCTTGGTCGAGTGTCGTCACGATCCGCGCGAGGAACGGGATTTGCTGAGTAGCTTCATGGTGCCGTCGCCCGAACATCTGTTAGAGATAGTCGGCCAATTGTGTAGCGGAGCCTACCGAGTGTATCGGCTGCACATGTCAGGTGGTGACGACGAGGTCAGTCGGCTTGAACTGATCCATTCCATCAGAAGTTACCGTGTTAACGGAGTGACTTGGTTCTGCCATATAGGGGTTGACGGAGTGGCTCAACCTTGCCTGCCATGGCAACCCAGACCGGATGCCCGTGCCAAGTGGTTTACCGAATGGACTTGTGAACCGGTTCTTGATGCTTCCGTTGCCTATGACAACCGTCCCATGTGTTCCTCTGCCAGCCCTGAGCCCTGATGTTCGCTTGTACTGCGGGGCGTGCTTACCAAAATCGATCTATCGAAATGGCTGCGTGCACCTACAGGGCAAAGACAAGAAGTAGCGCTGCTGATCAAGAGCCGGCAGCCCCTTTTCCTTGATTGTTGATTCAGGAGTTTCTCATGAGTCTGATTGCCAATACTTTCCGTATGGCGCTGTGTGGTGCGTTGACCGCCACGGTTCAAGCAGCTGAACTCCCATGGTGCATGTTGCCGACACCTGATTGGGTTGTCCTGGCATATGAAAACGAAGGGAAACAGCCCCAGGGTGTAAAGCAAATGGTCGAAACGTTGTACGAAACAGGCTTCAAGCCAAATGTCGGCCAAGTGGGGAAGAAGAAAAAAGTTTGGCAGGACAAGTACGACTTTGACGCGCATGGCCGACTCGTGCGTCGGAGCCGTGCTGGTGATCAACCAGACCAGTTTGACTACGACACATCAGGGCGTCTGACCATCTATCTAAACCGGCCCGTGACCTATCAGGATGATTACCACTACACAATCACCGGTGGGGATCAGCTGGATTCTGAAGCCGTAACGGTGACTCAGCTTGACGATGGGACGTGGCAGAAAACCTCGATCACTACCGCTGTTTATGACCCGAGTCGTCGTTATAAGGTTGGTGAGCGAGAAATAGCGAGGTATGGGCGTGACTGTCAGTTGCAGACTCGCCAATGGGAAATGACCCCCGGGCCTGGCGGCGGCCCGCTGCAAATCGAGAGCGCAACAGGGCGGTATGCATTGAATCGGCGCCTGAAAATGCGCTCGACTTGGCTACGCACACCGCTGTCCGATGGCAATTGGCAACAGAGTACTTTCACTGAAGTGTTTATCGACGGTCAATGGCAGCGTTGGGTGGCGATGCCGTCTTCGGTCAAGGAGTACACCCCACAAGGTGAAATCCGCTCCGAGCATCAGTTGGACCAGCAAGGTCAGGTTAATTTGCGCCAAGTTTACGCTTTTCTACCGGACAGCCGCGGAAACAACACGCGAAAGATCCTGGTGAAGGAATACGATGAGCGTAAAGACGGTTCCTTTGGTTCCATGGTTTGGGAACGCAAGTACATCTACTATTGATCATGCTCAGGTCGGCGTTGCGTTAAAAAATCCCCATAGATGGAAAGTTCTCCCTAGTAACATCAAGTAAATAACATCACGACAGCATGGTGAACAGGACCGTACAGCACTTGATGCAAGCTGCTCCACGTGGACAGCCGCTTGATACTGACATGTTGCGTGACTTCGGTGTCAGCCCTGCGCAGGCGACCTACATGGTGAAAGCCGGCTGGCTACAGCGGCTCTCACGTGGGGTCTATTTGCTCACAGGGGACCGTCCATCTCGGGATGGCATCATCGCCTATTTGGCCCGGCATATCCCAGGGTTGCATGCGGGTGGTAAAACAGCGTTGGACTGGCAGGGGGTGAGACATAACATCGCATTTCGCGAGCGAGTCCAACTATGGGGTCGTCAGTCCTATGACTTTCCACCCTGGGTTGCCGAGAACATGCTGTATTCCTACCAAACCACCAGGCTATTCGATGATGGTTTTCCAGATGGGCAGGGGCTCAAGCCATTGCCCAACGGAAATTCGAATGTGTTGGTCTCTGTGCCAGAGCGTGCATTACTCGAGTTGGCAAGCGATATTGGCAAAGGGCAGTCGTTGGAAGAAGCTCGCAATATCGTGATGACCTTACGCAATATCCGGCCACAGGTGCTGGATGAATTCCTATCGCATTGCCAGCGGGTTAAGGTCGTGAGGCTGGTCCGTGACCTAGGCTTATGGAGTGAATACCCGTGGGGCCAGAATCTTCAGAAGCATGTTGAACGGCTCGGTATTGGGAAGCGCTGGTCAAACAGGACTCGGGATGGAGAACGGCTTACATTAAAACCCTAGCAAAGGACACTGCTCTTGGTTTGAATCGTCTCTCCTTTCCTCGCTTAATTTTCCCAAGTTGCGGATTTCGGTCATGGTCCGCTTAGGGCGCATAATTGGAGGGGCGCATGAGGCACCCGCGCGGCAACTGCTATCTAGTACGCAATCTGGGAGATGTGCTGGCCTTGGCGCTTCGCCCCATGCTGCAGGTCAGGTGAGATTGAGGCCGCACTGGATTTCGAGTTCCTGCCGGTGGAGATCATGAGCGTGCTAGTGAAGCTAAGCCGTAATGGCGAGGGGCCGCCCAACGTGGGGGAGCGGGAGAGAGCACTGCGGAGGCTTGCAAGAGCATACAAACTTGCGGCCACTCCACTGAGCTTCTGAGGAATAAGATTCGTTACATATGGCCGACTTACTGCCAGCCACAAGGGGGTAGAGGCTGAACATCGGCCATCGCGGGCATTTTCGCTAAACTCGAAATGTCCACCAAACCCATGGCAGTCCAGACAACTAGCCTCGTTATCACTTAGATATTTCAATTGATTCCCAGGGTACGGCTCTCTTGATTTTTCCTTCCCCAATTACCTCAAAATCTGCTGTTTCAAAAACATTCCAATAAGTATTTCTAAGGTCTTCTAAACTCATGTGCTCCGTATCGCGAACCCTTCTGTAGAAATAGTTCATCATATGCCTTATGTACTCGTCGGGATAATTACTCCAGCCTTCCTTTGTAATGTGAATTGGTCTCATTTCAGTTTCGTTTTCTATTACCACGTCTCTGAAATGTGATTTTATTACACCAGTTTCAATAAAGTGTTGCGGGTGGCCGTCATACTCAACTCCCCATAACCCGATACAGGTATTTTCATCTATGCTGGAGTAAATTTTTATGGCCATATCTACGTACCAGTAATCTTGCTTGCCCTCCGCTAATATTCTTTTTGGCTTAGCAACTCTATACTGTGGATGAATGTGCACAATGTTTCCTTGTGGCGTACGACCAACTAAGATTGCTTTGTTTGGGTTGACTGTAAATGAATGAATATCAAGAGGTTTAAGGTGTTTAATAATTGCAGCAATTACCTCAACTTCCATTCTGGAGTTGTTTTGATTTCCAACCAAAGCCACTGCGGCAATAGTACCAATATCCTTGCTCAGTTTTTCTGCAAGTTTTTTCTTGTTTCCACTAAGTAAACTGGTAAACTTATTTAGAAATCGCTCCCTGAATTTGATGCTTTCTTCATTCATGGTTATAGTCGCCAAATAAATTAATTTACAATTTTTTAATTTTAAGACGGGTCCCAGCTAAAAGCACATATCCGCCAAAATCCATGCCTTACCCATCTCATTCTCGCCCGCTTGTGTGAAAACTTCGTAAGAATTATAGTCCTTCAGGGCTTTGTTGCACAAAGCTATTTGAGGTTGCTCCCCCCTCCTCAAAAAAAATCCCAGGCTGATTTATCCTATATGTACTGTCGTTGGCATCCCTAGCTGAGGGTATGTATAAATTTATGTGCTAACCGAGAACTGTGCATCGATATGTTGAAAGACGGCTTTGGTTGACGACCGGTCTCCAGTGTGATTGCCTGACGGCAGGTCGATCATTGCCGACTGTCACCCCATTTGCGCTGGGTGTCTGTTCAGGGGCACGCACCGGCTGTTGCCCTGCTCCCTGCTCCGAACGTCTGTTTTCTGAACCCAGGATGCGAACTCCCGCGCCATTCCAGACCTTCGTCATTGATCGTGTTCAACGGCAGATGGACCCGTCGCTTAGTTAGCTGCCCCACGGACAAGACTTCTCTGAAGCGGCCTGTCGCCTTATCCGCCATCTTTGTCAGCAGTGCGCCGGTTCCTTGTCATTCAGAGGCAAATTGCGCTGAACGGCAGCTATCGGCTCGGGAAATGCGTACTAACGACCAAGTGCATGGCCGTTGTGCCAAGTAGATTGAGGTCGTTACACGGATAATATCATGACGAATGGCTTGAGAAGTATGGTGTTTGGGTACGATAATGGCTGTCAGCCATATCATTTATTATATGGACTCCGGTCTTCGTATAAACACTATTAACAATTCGTTTGAGTCTACATCGCTTAGCGGTGCGGCTTAACTCTGGCGTTAGACATTTCTTCCTATGCCCATTGATTGCTACCACGGAACATCAGACACGACAGCCAGCGATCTCGTCGCAGGAAAGATTGATATCAAAGTTGGAGGAGGAGAGCTCGGGATGGGCTTTTACACAGGAGAATATCTCTGGGTGGCCAAGTCTTGGGCTGCAAATCGGCATGGACTCAATGGAGCCGTTCTCCACGTTAGAGTCAATGATAAAGACTTCTTTAACCTAGAACCACTGCTGCTTTCACGCCTTGACGCTCTGAAGCACAGGGAAGAAATCCGAGAGGCAAAAGCAACACGCACTCACACATTCAATGGAAACGTTGTTTGGTCACCAATCGTTGGCTCTACTCGAGTCGACGCTGATCAGTACAAATTTGAGAGCGCAATGGCGGAGAGTCTTCTTAACGGTCCTAATGTAAATCGGAACAAGGTTTGATGAACTCAGTTTTCTACCTTTGTCGCAGCCAGAATGACTCTGATCAATTCGTTTTCGCAAATGAATTGCCCGAGAACTATTACTCGCCAGGTCTATTTATTGTAGAGGCCGCCAATCGGCGTGGTTTGTTAGAACAAGGCTTTAATTTTCTAGCGAGGCAAGGCAAGCAGACCATAAGCCTAGAACTACGTCGTACTGAAAATGGAAGAGCCTACATTGTAGATGCAGCTCATAACGGAAAGTTCTATTTTAAGGCGATTGCATTAGATAGGAGTTCGCGATATTCAGGTCAGCGGCGAGGCCTATTTCACGATATGCCCTTGTATCGATTTGAGCCAGCCAACATGAGGCAACTTGAAAGAGCATGCATCGACCGGGACTTCTACTTCATTGGTAGTACTGGCACCGATGTCGACAATGTCTAATCACTCGCTCCACCGGATAGCCTTCGGCCTACGGTGAGCTCAAACGTTATGCGGAACGCATGGAAAGGAATGGCTGATGTTTATCCAAGGGGCACTTGCCAACATTAATCGGGAAGTCTCAACAGACGATCTCTTACGCTTTCTCTCTGTAGAGGTTCCACAAGGGATCTTCTTTAAATTTCAGCCTCCGCCGGGAACAACTGTTGCAGCGGCCATTGACTGGCGGGCGCTGCTCTACGACGCAGCGGCGGTAGCGACAATTGCGACAGCTCTTTGGAGCGCGTACGACAAATTCGTTAAACCCATACATGAAAAGGATCCTAGTTCAAGCGCCGCAATTTTCATCCAGATGAAGAACGATGCTGGTGAGAGTGACCAGTTTATGATTGGCGGCGACATTAGAGACAAAGAAGTGCTAATCCAAAGATTTCAGGAATCGACAGCTAGATTGAAGTTGAATTCTTCGGAAAGCGTCCCAGGCGAAGAGTTGGAAGAAATCAAGCGCTCAGGCTATTGGGTTAAGATTCAGTAGAACGAATAAAAGTACGGTGAACGTAACCGCATCCCCGCTGCGCCTTTGGCTCCGCTGCAAAGCGGCCCGTTACCTCGGCGTTGATGGTAGCTCTTTGATAACTACAGGCCGTTCAGCTGCCAAATAGTTGAAGGTTTTGTATGCCCGCAACTGGCTGGGTGCAACTGAAGCTGACAGAATCCAGAAAGCTGCTCTTGCGGTTTCGTCCGTCGGCTATCGGTATCTGATATGGGAATCCCGCTCTCTGCCAGAAGCGGCTATTGCACAGATTTCAAGAAAGCTGCCATTTGTCCGCAACGAATGCCTTTGGCTTGTCTTCAAGCTAAAGGCATATTGTTGTGGTTATACCGAAAAATGATCTTCAATTTACTTAAATTCAAGAGCTTTATTGTTATACGGTTCCGTGTTCCCGTGTAAACCAGTAGGGCATCAATGAATCGAACGCTATTAGGCATCAGAGTATGGATGAAAGACTGAAGGCCCTGTTCACTCCCGTGAAGAGTGAGATGTACCAATTGCTCCTAGCTGCCTACTGCTATGAAAAAAAGTTAGACAATCTTGGGGAACGATTGAAGAGTGAGCCACGGGCATTTTTGCTTGAAGAAATAACTTCGTTGCGCCATCTATCGAATGGAATGATTCTTCATATCTGCAACCTAGACGATGAGAGCAGTGCTTGGTCCATACGGGCGATGACCAAGTCTATGGGGAAGATGAAGGAGTACGCTAAACGCACAAAGGAATGTTCAGACCTCTTGAAAAGGTATCGAGCTCAGATAAATGAATTCAAGACGAAATACCGAAATCAATTCATCGCGCATCGTAACGGGGAGTACTATCCCGAACCGTTTGATTTGCCTGATTACAGAACAGAATTCAGAGAAATCATACAGACCGCACTCTCAGCCCTCCAGTGCATTTGGGGCAGCACCTTGGAATTCGGTTTTCACCTTGGTTCAAGCGACCCAACTATAGACTTCAAGAAAGAGTTAGGTATTGTCTAAGCGTTTGGATTTTTCGTATTTCATACTTGGTAGCCAAGTTAGCCCTGAAGTCTATCATCATAAAAATGACGTATAACTCAAACGTTGAAGATCTGTTTTTGGATCGATACAGTACCGCTTCGGCCGAAAAATTCCCATTCGCTATCTGAAGTAATCTTTGGGGCTTTAGGAGCAAAGATCTTCAGCACGGGAGTGATCGGCTAAGCAGCTTTTAGCACTGACCCTCTCGACTAGCGATGCACGTCCGGGATGTTGAGTAACTTGACGATTCTTTCATGGTGCTCAACTTGTTCCCCATGAACAATTATTTTTTTACGCAGCCAAAATGCATAAACCCCCGCGGGGCGGGGGTCTTGGGGGAATACTTTACAAAGTACTCTCAGGTGTAAGTCAGAACGGAATGTCGTCGTCCATATCGTCCAGCTTAGGAGCCGGTTTGGCTTCCATGCGGCGCGGGGCGGCCGGTGCGGCGGCCGGGCGGGACTGGGCTGCCGGTTCGCCGTAGGCGTAGTTGTCGTCCATGGACGAGCCGCCTTCGCGCTTGCCGCCTTGCAGGCTCAGTTCGTTCACGCGCACATCCGGCGACAGTTGTTTCTGGCCTTCCTTGTTCTGCCATTCGCGCAGGGTGAGCTGGCCGTACACGGTCACTTGCTGGCCCTTGCTAAGGAAGTTTTTCAGCGATTCGCCGCGCTTGCCCCATACCTGGCAGCTAAACCAGTTGGTGGTCTTGCGCTCGCCAAAGCCGATGTCGCTGGCCACGCGGAAGCTCAGCACCGGTTCGCCGCTCGGGGTGTAGCGCAGTTCGGCGTCTGCCGCCAGGCGTCCGTCAAAAGTGATGCTGTTCATGTGGATCTCCGATTCGATTCGATAATGCTGCGCCGGTCTTG
This sequence comes from Aquitalea sp., assembly GCF_030150775.1. Classification (NCBI taxonomy): domain Bacteria; kingdom Pseudomonadati; phylum Pseudomonadota; class Betaproteobacteria; order Neisseriales; family Chromobacteriaceae; genus Aquitalea; species Aquitalea sp. The sequence continues at coordinate 60,896 of NZ_JASLFG010000041.1, read as the reverse complement.
GCCGACGCATGATTGCAGGGTGAGGTGCGTCCTGGCAATGGCCGCACCGTCAGGAATAAGTAGCCTCTACCATTTGCTTGACGGCGTCCTCGTCCCAGCCTTGCTGGGAAACCTTGAGGTAGGCCACCCGGTCTTCCAGCACTACCACGGCTTCGCTGACGCCAGTGAGGGCCGACAGCTGTTGTGACAGCTGTTGCGGGTTGCCTTGCCAGTCCTCGCCGATGTGGAACATCACCGAGCGCACTGCCTGTGGTGCCTGCATGCTGAAGGATGCCAGCAGCCAGCTGGCCATCAGCACGCTGGTAAAGCCGAACACACCGGCCGGGCCGTAATGGGTGTACAGCCAGCCGCCGGCGGCGGCACCCATGAACAAGCCAAAAGACTGGGCCGTATTATACACACCGATGGCGGTTCCTTTGGCATCGGCCGGGGCGATTTTTGAGATCAGCGAGGGCAGGGTGGCTTCCAGAATGTTGAAGGCGATGAAATACAGGCCCAGCCACATCACGATTTGCCAGAAGCTGTCCAGCGCCAGTGCCATACCCAGCTGGGCGGCGGTCATGATGGCAATGGCACCGATGAATACTTGTTTCAGCTTGGCCTTTTTCTCGCCATAGATAATGGCCGGCACCATCAGCAGGAAGCCGACCACGGTCACCGGCAGGTACACCTCCCAGTGGTGGGCCTTGTCCAGGCCCGCGGTCTTGATCAGGGCGAAGGGGATGGTGACGAACATGGCCATTTGCGCGGCATGCAGGGCGAAAATGCCGTAATTGAGCCGTAGCAGCTGCGGATTTCTCAATACTGCCGGCAGGCGTTTGGTATTGGCCTCGGTATCCGAGTGAAAGCGTGAGATGGCCGGGTCGGGGATGATCAGCCACACGCCCACCAAAGCTGCCAGCGACAGCACGCCGGTTAGCGCGAAGATGCCGTTGACGCCGATGTACTGCGCCAGTACCGGCCCCAGCACCAGGCTGACGGCAAAGGTGGTGCCGATGCTCATGCCTATCATGGCCATGGCGCGGGTACGGTTCTCTTCGCGCGTCAGGTCGGCCAAGAGGGCGGTAATGGCGGCAGAGATGGCTCCTGAGCCCTGAATCACGCGACCGATGGTAAGGGTGACGATATCGTGAGCACCGGCAGCCACGAAGCTGCCGATGGCAAACAGCACCAGCCCGCCGTAAATCACCTTCTTGCGGCCGATGCGGTCGGACAGCATGCCCAGCGGTAGTTGCAGCAAGGCCTGAATGAGGCCGTAGCTGCCCAGTGCCAGGCCAATCAGGGTGTGGTTGTCGGCTCCGCGCAGGGTTTGCGCGTAGATGGCAAACACCGGCAGGATCAGGAACATGCCCAGCATGCGCAGGGCGTAAATACCAGCCAGCCCGAGGCTGGCGCGCAGTTCAAGCGAATTCATGTGTGTTGTCGTTATCGATTCAGGAGTCAGGCTATCAACGCCGCCGACGGCCAGCGGTTTACCTTGCGGGCCATTATCATGCGCTGCCTTTTTTGCTGCAGCGCATACTTTGGTGGAGCGGCGGTCGCCAAGTCGGGTATATTATCAGGTTCCCCGACCGACTGAGTAACGCTCTCACACATGGACACCATCCGCATTCGTGGCGCTCGGACGCACAATCTGAAAAACGTCAACCTGGACTTGCCGCGCAACCAGTTGATCGTCATCACCGGCCTGTCCGGTTCCGGCAAGTCCTCTCTGGCTTTTGACACCCTGTATGCCGAGGGCCAGCGCCGCTATGTAGAGAGCCTGTCGGCCTATGCCCGCCAGTTTCTGCAATTGATGGAAAAGCCGGATGTCGACCTGATCGAAGGCCTGTCGCCAGCCATTTCCATCGAACAGAAGGCCACCAGTCACAACCCGCGCTCGACGGTGGGTACGGTCACGGAAATCCACGACTACCTGCGCCTGCTGTTTGCCCGCGTGGGCGAGCCGCATTGCCCGGAGCACGGCGTGCCGCTGGCTTCGCAAACTGTCAGTCAGATGGTGGATCATGTGCTGGCGCTGCCGGAAGAAACCCGGGTGATGATTCTGGCCCCGGTCATTGTGGGTCGCAAGGGTGAAAACCTCGACCTGTTCGATGACTTGCGCGCCCAGGGTTTCATCCGCGTGCGGGTGGATGGCGAAGTGTATGAAATCGACAGCCTGCCCAAGCTGGACAAGAACAAGAAGCACACCATCGAGGTGGTGATCGACCGCCTGAAGGTGCGCGAGGACATGAAGCAGCGGCTGGCGGAAAGCTTTGAAACCGCCTTGCGCCATGCCGAAGGCCGCGCCATTGCGGTGGAGATGGATAGCGGTCAGGAACACTGGTTCTCGGCCAAATTTGCCTGCCCGGTGTGCAGCTACAGCCTGCCGGAGCTGGAGCCGCGCCTGTTCTCCTTCAACAATCCGATGGGTGCCTGCCCCAAGTGCGATGGTCTGGGTGAAATCACCTTTTTCGACCCACGGCGCGTGGTGGCCCACCCGGAACTGACGCTGGCTGCGGGTGCCATCAAGGGCTGGGACAAGCGCAACCAGTTTTACTTCCAGATGCTGCTGGCGCTGGGTGAGCATTATGGCTTTTCGCCCACCGAGCTGGCTTTTGAAGATCTGCCGGAAAAAGTGCGCCATGTGGTGCTGCATGGTTCCGGGCGCGACAGCATCGAATTTGTCTACATGTCGGAGAAGGGTACCCGCTTTACCCGTGCCCATCCGTTTGAAGGCATCATCCCCAACCTGGAGCGTCGCTACCGCGAAACCGACTCCAGCGCGGTGCGTGAAGAACTGGCCAAATACCAGAACAACCAGCCTTGCCCGCATTGCGCCGGCTCGCGGCTGCGGCTGGAAGCGCGCCATGTGTTCATCGGCGGGCGTACCCTGCACGAGCTGAACCAGCTGCCGCTCAAGGAAGCTGCTGCTTTCTTCTCCCAGCTGAATATCAGCGGCCACAAGCATGCGGTAGCGGAAAAGATTGTCAAGGAAATCAGCGAGCGGGTGTCCTTCCTTAATAATGTGGGTCTGGACTACCTTAATCTGTCACGTTCGGCCGATACCCTGTCTGGCGGCGAGGCTCAGCGTATCCGTCTGGCCAGCCAGATCGGCTCCGGCCTGACCGGGGTGATGTATGTGCTGGACGAACCGTCCATCGGTCTGCACCAGCGCGACAACGACCGCCTGCTGGCCACGCTGATGCGCCTGCGCGACATCGGCAACAGCGTGATTGTGGTGGAGCACGACGAAGACGCCATCCGTGCCGCAGACTACCTGGTGGACATGGGGCCGGGCGCGGGTGAGCACGGCGGCGAGGTGCTGGTAGCCGGCACGCCGGCTGATGTGGCTGCCAGTGAAAACTCGGTAACTGGTGCCTTTCTGTCTGGTCGTCGCCAGATCAACTGGCCGGGCGAGCGTCGAGAGGTGAATCCGGAGCGGGTGCTGAAGCTGCATGGTGCCACCGGCAACAACCTGAAGAATGTGTCGCTGGAACTGCCGCTGGGCATGCTGGCCTGCATCACCGGCGTGTCCGGTTCCGGCAAGTCCACCTTGATCAACGACACCCTGTACAAGATTGCTGCGCGCGATCTGAACGGTGCCAGCGAAGAGCCGGCACCGTATGACAGCATCGAAGGGCTGGAGCTGCTGGACAAGGTGATCAACGTCGACCAGAGCCCGATCGGCCGCACCCCGCGCTCCAACCCGGCCACCTATACCGGCCTATTCACCCCCATCCGTGAACTGTTTGCCGGGGTGCCGCTGTCACGCGAGCGTGGCTACGGGCCGGGCCGGTTCAGCTTCAACGTCAAGGGCGGGCGTTGCGAAGCCTGCCAGGGCGATGGCGTGATCAAGGTGGAAATGCACTTTTTGCCGGACATCTACGTGCCGTGCGACGTGTGCCACGGCAAGCGCTACAACCGTGAAACGCTGGAAGTGCAGTACAAGGGCAAGAACGTTTACGAAGTGCTGGACATGACGGTGGAGCAGGCGCTGGAGTTCTTTAGCGTGGTGCCGGCGGTCGCCCGCAAGCTCAAGACACTGATGGACGTTGGCCTGGGCTATATCCGCCTGGGGCAGAGTGCCACCACCCTGTCCGGCGGCGAAGCGCAACGGGTGAAGCTGGGGCTGGAACTGTCCAAGCGTGACACCGGCCGCACTTTGTATATTCTGGATGAACCCACCACCGGCTTGCACTTCCACGATATCGACCTGTTGCTGCAGGTATTGCATCGCCTGCGCGAAAACGGCAATACCGTGGTGGTGATCGAGCACAATCTGGACGTGATCAAAACCGCCGACTGGCTGATCGACCTTGGCCCCGAAGGCGGCGCGGGTGGTGGCCAGATTATTGCCACCGGCACGCCGGAGCAGGTGGCGGCAAATCCGGTCAGCCATACCGGGCGTTATCTCAAGCCGCTGCTGACGCCTCGCCACTAAGTCCGTAGAATGGGCGCGCGCCACGCCGTGGCCGCGCCACCCACACCAATGAGGATGCAATGCTATCGCTTGGCAAGATTGACCATATCCATATCCGTGTCACCGATCTGGCAAAGGCGCAGGGCTGGTATCAGCGCGTGCTGAACCTGGCACCGGATGCTCGCTACAAGCACATGCAGGGCGGCCCGCACGGTGTCGTGATGCTGATGAACGGCAACGGCTCGGTACGGCTGGCGCTGGCGCAGGAAGACAAGCCGGTATGCGAACCCGGTTCGGTGGCTTTTTTGGTCAGCGGGCAGGACTTCCTGGAATGGATAGACCAGCTGGCTGGCGAACGCGTAATCGACCGTGCCGGCCAGGCGGTGGCGCGTGATTCGGTGGTGGATCACCAGTTCTTTTGCTCCATCAGCTTTGTCGATCCCTTCGGCAACCCGTTTGAAATCGTCAGCTACGATCACACCTGGCTGGCAGGCAAACTCAAGCTGGCCAGCAAACCGGCCTGATTGCCCCTGCAAGCAACAGCAACATCAACCCGCTACGGCGGGTTTTTTCATGTCAGTCATCCGTGCCAGTGGGTCGGGCGGTGCTTGCCAGCGGTCGCCAAGTTCCTGCTGTCGCCATGAGGCGACATGAATATTCTTTTGATATCAATATCTTGCAGATTAATACCTGAATTCAGTCGCCAGTTACCGACAAAAATATGGATTCATCATGCAGTATTTATGGCAAGTGATTGTTTTGCATGGAAAAACAGGGCTGGCATGCAAGTTGCAAAAGCGGAGGTGTCTTCCAATCATTCCGAAAGATAGCTCATGCAAAAGACACTGCTTGTTCTCGCCATGCTTACCCTGCCGCTGGCCAGTATTGCCATGATAGAGCTGGCATTTGCCGCGCCGCCTTCAGCAGAGGCCGAGGCAGATCCTCAGGCTCCGCAGGCTTCCGTCCCGCAAGCGGTACTGCCGGATGCCGCAGCAGCGCAAGACAGCAGCATGCCGCAGCCTGCTGGACAACAGTAGTAAGCCACCACGCTGGTTTTCAACCGGTGATGTAACAAGGCCCGCCTTTAGCGGGCCTTGTTCGTTTCAGACAGGGAAATGACAGCTGTAGAGGCGGGCTTACAGAGAGTGCAGCGCTGCCATCTCATCCAGCAACTGGCGCTGCAATTGCAGCATGGCCGCGCAGGGCTGCTGCTGGCGGATGAAGTCCAGCAGCGGGTCGACCACTTCGCTGCACTGGCCAGACGTTGCCTCAGCGCACCTTGACCCTGGCGTTCCTGCCAAGCAAAAGGCCCGCAAAATTGCGGGCCTGCGGTTGAACAGGCTCAGCCTGTGTCAGTTTGCAAAACCATTTCCATTAGCGGATAGGACGTTGCAATGGAATGGACATTTCATGTCGGAACAGATTGAGCGGGTCAACCTTGTTTTTCAGCGCAATCAGCCGGTCAATCAGTGCCTCATCCTGGTAGTAAAGATGCAGCCAATTCGGATCAACCTGGGTTGAGCCATCCTGGACGTATTTCATGTCCACATCGGGATAATTGATATAGCAACCCTGATATGCAGGCAGTAGTGGGCGATTACCCGTAGAGGCATGCACGGCATTGTAAATACGGCGAATCCAGGCTACTTGCACGTCATCCTCTTTCGGGTCAGTCCAGTAAGTCTGATACTGTGCCTTGAGAATGGATTGACGCTGTGGTACGGCAGTATGCCCAGTGCCATTGGCATTGATCTTGCCGCCATAGGAGTCAATCTGCACCAAGGATTGCTTCATTGCCGTGTCGTTAAGGTTGGTCAGATTGTTAAACAGGGCTTTACATACTTCATCGCTGAAGTTTTCAATCTGATATTCAGACTTGTATTTGCCGCGCTGATTATTGCCCGAGCCATTGATGCTTTGGGTAACATAAATCCAGTCCATCGCCATGAGCGGGTCTGCCTGGCTGAGTGTCATGCCGGCATCACGGCGTCCCAACGGGTTGATATTGGGAAGCAGGAAACCATCATGAACCACACCAGGTTTCCCTGCTGCATCATTCATCTTCTGGATAAAGTCATTCAGTGGCTTGTCGCGCTCACCGCCAACCAAACCGTCAATACCAGTGTACTGGATGGCAAGGACAATATTGTCATCACTCTTGATGTGATTGAGTTTGAACAGGGTAAACAAGCCACCATTGCCAATTGCCGGGTCCGGGTTATTGGAATTGGCATCATTGTCATGAAACCATTGCCAATAAGCCTGCAGTAATTTGGTGAAATTTTCCGGGTGATCCTGGAACCATTTCCAGTCATATTTAAGCGGATACCAATACGCTTGTTGCGGAGCATCCGGCAGTTCGGCGTAGTAATAATTGATGATGATGCCAAAGTTGTTGCCGCCGGCACCGCAGCAGGCAGTAAACAGCATGCGGTCGGTTTCGTCAGCGCTATCGGCGCGAACATGCTTGAATTGCAAGCTTTTACCATCGGCTGCTGCAACCAGGATATCCACGCCGCTGACCCAGTCCACCGTCAAGCCATGCAGACGGGACAGCAGGCCATAACCACCGCCACTGACGTGGCCACCAACACCAACCGAGTAGCAAGATCCCCCCGGAATGGTTTTCCCTGCTTGTCGGTATAGTGAAATGTAGCCATCCCAGTTTTGATTGCCGGTGGCAATACGGAACTGATAGCCGTGATCGCCCTTGTCATAAGGGGATTTGACTTGACCGGCGGCATCATGATCCATGCCTTTCATTTCACCAACGTCAATGATGGCAAGTTTTTCTGTGGCATCCAGACGGTTGGAAACAAAACCTTCATAGCAATGGCCACCGCTGCGTACAGTAATGCGGAAGCCTTGACTCAAGGCTTCATTGGCTGCGGTTTGCACTTCTTCCGGTGTGCTGCAGATATAAATACGCTGGGCACCATCTTCGCTGGTAATTGGCCAGCGCAAATTAAAACCCTTTTGTAGGGCGACATATGTTTTATTGCTGCTTTCAATCTTGTTCATGATAAATCCCATCGGTTATTAATCAAACAGCAAGGCAACTCATTGCTGAGAATTTTCTTGCCCTGCGGTATGAATTGTTGAGCCATCACGCTGAATTAGCAATAAGTTATATTTGATTTTTCTTATTAACTGTACTTTGGTTCAGTATTGGCGGTGTATGTCATTTAAATGCCAGATCCTATATTAGTGGCCGATATTGCTGAGAAATCAGTGCGGCTGTGACTGATATTCAAGATGTGATGACATTTGAAAATGACTTGGGTGGTGTTAGTCTGTGTGTGGAAATTGCACCCAATGGAACGTATTGCAGTCGATATTCTCTATCGAAATACATATTTGTATTACTTAATATATTTAAGGAGTGTTTTGTGAGATTAAAAGACTTTGTATCCATTGTTGTGATTGCCTCGATGTTGGTAGGCTGTGCCAGTGCCAACTTGACTGGCTTTCTGGGTTCGTTTCGTCATGCCGGGAGTGGCCAATATACTGATACTGATCAGGCAATTCCGTTTATTTCAATGTTGTTTGATAATGGAGGCGTGGTAAATATTGATGTGGGTGAACTGCCATTTGTTTATGCCAAGCTCAACCAGGATGGAGAGCTGGAATCGGTTCGGCCACTTGAGGGCGGAGTCAGGCTGGATGATGGCCAACTGCTACAGGGCTATCACTCTGATTCCTATGTCATCCGGCGCAGCTACAGTAAAACAGATAGTCAAGGGCCTGTGGTGATGCCGGACAAACCCGACGCCCTGGCCGCCTGGTTAAGTCCGGATATGCCACCAGCCATTCTGTTTCTGTATCAGCAAGATCAGTCTGGTGGCATCAAGTTGGAAAATGCGGCGCAGTTTCTTAGCGGGGGCGCCAATATGGCCAGCCACCACATGCAGGCACTATTGGCGGTGGAAACGGCCATTTACGAGCTGGTACCGGGAAGTGACTACCGTCGTTTCTTGCAGCAAATGGCGACGCGCAGCAAGCGCTGTGATAACAAGGGCGACGAGCGCAGCCTGGCGACGGTGCCCTGTCTGCCCAATCACCAGTTGCCGGTGATTTTTGCCATCAAGGCCAAACGGGTGGTTCATCTGAGTCAGGAAATGCTTAATCATGCCTTCGGTGGCAAGGCTGATCTGCCACTCATTCCTATTGATGCGAGTAAGACCAGTCTGGGAATTGATGCCAACAGGCAGCGTATTACCGCCTTGTTCACGCATTATGAGGATGCGCATGAACAGGACCTCCGCTTGCAGTGGCGCTGTGATCTGGATCATCACTGTTATCCCAGCGGGATAGCAGCGGACAACGATGAAACATTGGTGTATGCCGTGTTTGCCACCAGCGCCATGCGCTTTGCCCGTTATCTGGATGCCAAAGTACCTTTCACGCTGCCCAGCAGTTCTGCCTTGCTGACTTCGCCTGCGCCGGCAACATCAGTTGCCGGCCAGCAGCGCCGCGGCATGATCCATTCCAAAGCCTAAGCTCTCGCTACGGCATGGGGCAGTCCATGACCGATCATGGTGCCGCACAGCTGACATGTCCTCTGCATGTCATGCCCGGCCCTGCCGTGCTGACGGTTTGATGCTGATGTCGTCATGCCAGGCCTCACTCCGTGGCCAGCACAAGGCCCGCCATTGGCGGGCCTTGTTCGTTTCAGCCAGGTAGATCAACGCTGCGGTGGCAGGGCTTACAGGCTGTGCAGCGCGGCCATCTCATCCAGCAACCGGTACTGCAATTGCAGCATGGCCGTGCAGGGCTGCTGCTGGCGGATGAAGTCCAGCAGCGGGTCGACTACTTCGCTGCTAAGGCCCGACAGGGCTTCGATGGTGGCGAGGCCACAGAACGGCACATAGGCTTCGGAATAGCCGCCTTCGTGCATCAGCACCAGCTTGCCGGCACAGTGTTGTTCGGCAAAGCTGCGCAGCAGGGTGGTCATCTGGCGGAAAGTATCGCTGTGTGCCTGCATGCGTGCTAGTGGGTCTACCGCATTGGCGTCATAGTCGCAGGCGACGATGATCAGTTGCGGCTGATAGCGCGCCAGCGCCGGCAGCACGATGCGCTGCATGGCGTACAGATAGGCGTCGTGGCCGCTGCCCGGCAACAGCGGGATATTGATATTGGCTCCCAGCCCGGCCCCTGTGCCGCGGTCTTCACTGCCGTTGTAGCCCGGCGGGAAACAGCCGTCCTGATGCATGGATAGGGTCAGCACGTCCGGCCGCTGGTAGTAGATGGCCTGGGTACCGTTGCCGTGGTGCACGTCCCAGTCCAGCACTGCCACCCGTTCGATGCCGTAGCGCGCCTTGGCCGCTTCGATGGCAATGGCGATATTGGACAGGAAGCAAAAGCCCATGGCGGCATCCGGCAGGCAGTGGTGGCCCGGCGGGCGCGTCAGCACATAGGCATTGGCCACCTCGCCGCGCCACACCGCATCCACGGCGGCGATGGCAAGGCCGGCAGACAGGCAGGCAATGTCATAGCTGCCCGGCCCGACCGGTGCTTGCGGGCCGAGTTCGCCACCTCCGGCATCGCTGATGCGCTTGAATTCATCCAGATAGGCTGCGCCATGCACCCGCAGCAGGTCTTCACGGCTGGCCGGCTCGGCAGTGCATTGGCGCAGCTGACGACTGATGCCGGCCACATCCAGCAGGTTTTTCAGCCGGCGCTTGGTTTCCGGCGATTCGGCATGGCCGGCGGCTGCCGGGGGCTGCACCCAGCGGCCTACCGGTAGGGTCAGTGCATGCAGGCCGGCGCTGTGCCACATGCACAGCTCATCAAAATAAAAGGCAGTCGCGGATGTCATGGTTTCTCCTTGGCTTCAGGTGTGGGCAGGGACGATGGCTGCGAAACCGACAATGGCGGCGATGGCCGGGCGCGCATGGTGTGCTGGCACTGCGGGCTTGGCGCGGGAGAGCGTGTTCATGGTTTTTCCTCTGTAGCGGGTGATCCGTTGGGCGGATTCTCTTGTCGGGCAGTCAGCTCAGAAAACATGTACCAGACGCAACATGGCCTGGCTGCTGTCAAAGCTGTTGGTGGCATGGCCGGGCAGGCTGGCCGCCAGGGTGGTTGGAACGGGGCGAAACGGGGATATGGCATGCTTCTTTGGGTGGGGGTGGGGGGTGAGTAACATGGGGACGCAACTTTCCCTGCCGGCCATGGCGGACGATGGCAGCTGCAGTGACTTACGGGTGGAATCCGCAGGCTGGGGAGATCAGCCAAATGGCGCTTGCTGGTGCAAGGGATGGGCGATGCCCGCCTTGCCGTTAATGCCAAGCTTGGTGTAGATCGCGGATGTGATGGCGCACGGTATGCGGCGACAGGCCCAGCTTGCGCGCGATGTCCTTGTAGGTCTGGTATTCGCCGAACAGGCGGGCAACATCGGTTTCTCGGCTGGAAAGCTGCTCCATCGCGCAGCGGTAGCGCGCGGTCAGCAGATAGAGGTCGCTGATGCGGCGCGCCTCGATATTGAGCCGGGCACCGTCATGTTCTTGCGGTGACAGGCCGGTGGGCAGGGTGGGGCCGGTCCAGTGCGGCCACTCGGTCAGCTGCAGGTCGACAAAGCCGGGCTCAGTGCAGGGTGCCGTGCTGGTTACATACCACCATGGCCAGCCGCGGGCCGCCCAGGGTTTCGTGCAGGGCCTGCAGGGTGCGGATTTGGTTGATGGTCTGATGGCTGCTGCATGATGTTCTCCTCTGTATGGCGTGCGGTGGCAACGTGGCCTGCCGTTTGTTCCTTGGAGCGGCTAACAAAATAGCGTAGCACTCCTGAGGCAAGGCGCGTCGTCGCAGGCAGTAACGATGCTGCTGCAGGGGGGGCAGCGCTAAATGGCCGGGATTTCGTCCCACAGATGGGCGATGAAGCCGCCCACCAGTGGCGAGCTGTCGCCCTCGCGGGTGGCAATGCCCATGGCCAGATACGCGCCGTCGTCGGTCAGCGGGATATAGCGCACGCCGGGCAGCTGCACGCAGTTCAGCGGCGAGGGCAGGATGGCGATGCCCAGCCCGGCTGCCACCAGACCCACCTGGGTGGTGGCTTCGCCCGCTTCCTGGGTGATGCGTGGCTCGAAGCCCTTGGCCTCGCACAGCTGGCGGATGACCGTGTGCAGGCCGGTGCCGGCGCTGCGCGGATAGCTGATCATGCCCTCGTCGCGCAATTGCCCCAGCGACAGGCTGGGCTCGCCCGCCAGCGGGTGGTTGCTGTTGATCACCACCAGCAGCGGGTCGCGCCGCAGTTCCTGCACCAGGATGTTGTCCGCTGGTGACAGGCCGTTGAAACGCACGAAGCCGACGTCGATATCCTGCTGCTGCAAGGCGGAAAACTGGTCGGTGGTGAACATTTCACGCAAGGTCAGCCGCACTGCCGGATAGTGCTGGCGATAGGCATGCAAGGCGGCGGGCAGGATGGGGGTGAGCGGCAGGGAGGAGGTAAAACCGATGCGCAGCTCGCCCACCTCGCCACGTGCGGCGCGTCTGGCCTGTTCGGCGGCCTCTTCGGTATCGGCCAGAATGCGCCTGGCGCGTTGCAGAAATTGCTGACCGGCAGCGGTCAGTTCCACCTTGCGTTTTTCCCGCAGAAACAAGGCCACGCCCAGCTCAGCTTCCAGTGACTGGATTTGCTGGGACAAGGGCGGCTGGGCGATGTGCAGGCGCTCGGCAGCGCGGGTGAAGTGCAGCTCCTCGGCAACGGTGACGAAATAACGCAGGTGGCGCAGTTCCATATTGATACTTTTAAAGTATTAATAATTGAATAAAGATATATTGGACTGCTGTTTTGTCAAGGACTAAGCTCGAATCCTGTATCACTGCTACCGGTTTGAACATGCCTCCCGATTCTGCTTCCTGTGCTGCTACGCTGAATGCAGGTACCGCCTCCGCACAGGAGAACACCATTTCCTCCAGCGCCCGCCTGCAAGCCGGTTCTCCCGCATTTCGTGCCACCGCACGGGCCATGTTTGTCGGCGGCTTCTGCACCTTTTCCATGCTGTACAGCATGCAGCCGCTGATGCCGATGTTTGCCCAGGACTTTGCCCTGAGCCCGGCTGCCGCCAGTAGCGTGCTGTCGGTGCCCACCACCGGTCTCGCGCTGGCGCTGATTCCGGCCAGCTTTCTGGCGGACAAGGTGGGGCGCAAACCGGTGATGAATATTGCCCTCAGTCTGGCTGCCGTGCTGATGCTGCTGGCAGCTTTTGCGCCCAGCTTTCAGCAGTTTCTTTATCTGCGTGCCATTTTCGGCGTGGTGCTGGCCGGTTTGCCTGCCGTGGCCATGGCTTATCTGAGCGAGGAGGTGGAGCCCTTGTCACTGGGCCATTCCATCGGCCTGTATATCGCCGGTAATGCGCTGGGTGGCATGAGCGGGCGCTTTCTGGCCGCGGTGATTGCCGACCACTTTGGCTGGCGTGCCGCAGTGCTGGCGCTGGGTGTACTGGGGATTGCCGGGGCCATCGAATTCTGGCGCAGCCTGCCGGACTCGCGCCATTTCAAGCCGGTGCCATTGAACCTGGCCGAACTGCGGCGCGATGTGGGCAGCCATTTTGCCGACGGCGGCCTGCCCTGGTTGTTCCTGTCAGCCTTCCTGTTCATGGGCTGCTTTGTCAGCCTGTACAACTATCTGGGTTTCCGCTTGCTGACCGCGCCCTTCAATCTGAGCCACAGCGTGCTGGGCTTTGTGTTCTCGCTGTATATGGTGGGTATCTGGGCCTCGGCCTGGGTGGGGCGCATGGCCGACCGCTTTGGCCGTCGCAACATGTTGTGGCTGATGGTGGTGCTGATGGCCGCCGGGCTGCTGTGCACGCTGGCGGATTCGCTGTGGCTGATGGTGCCGGGCATTGCGCTGTTTACCTTCGGCTTTTTCGGTGGCCATTCGGTGGCCAGCAGCTGGATAGGCCGCCGTGCGCAACGCGGCAAGGCGCTGGCTTCGGCGTTTTACCTGACCGCTTATTATCTGGGTTCCAGTGTGGTGGGCTCGTTTTCCGGCCTGCTGTGGGGCATGGGCAAATGGAATGGCGTGGCGGCGATGATTGCGCTGGGTTTGCTGGCACTGCTGCTGATTGCCCTGCGTCTGCGCAAGCTGGAGCCGCTCCCCGTTTAGTTCTCTGGCAGAGATACACATGAAAAACGCCGTGGACATTGTCCACGGCGTTTTGTGTTTTGGCCCGCAGGCCAAGGTGCGGGTATCAGCACTCCACCACGTTCACCGGTACTTCGATCACATTGATGGCCAGGCCGCCACGTGCGGTTTCCTTGTACTTGGTGCTCATGTCACGGCCGGTATCGCGCATGGTCTTGATCACGCGGTCCAGCGACACGCAGTGCTGGCCATCGCCACGCAAGGCCATGCGCGCGGCATTGATTGCCTTGATTGAGGCCATAGCATTGCGCTCGATGCACGGTACTTGCACCAGGCCGCCCACCGGGTCGCAGGTCAGGCCCAGATTGTGTTCCATGCCGATTTCGGCTGCGTTTTCCACTTGTTCCGGCGTACCGCCCATCACCTCGGCCAGCGCACCGGCCGCCATCGAGCAGGCCGAGCCCACTTCGCCCTGGCAGCCCACTTCGGCACCGGAGATGGAGGCATTGAGCTTGAACAGGATGCCGATGGCACCTGCAGTCAGCAGGTAGCGCACGATGCCGTCTTCGCTGGCACCTGGCACAAAGCGGGCGTAGTAATGCATCACCGCCGGGATGATGCCGGCAGCACCGTTGGTGGGGGCGGTTACCACGCGGCCACCGGCGGCGTTTTCTTCGTTCACCGCCAGCGCGTACAGATTCACCCAGTCCATCACGGTGAGCGGGTCGCGCAGCGCGGCTTCCGGTGCGGCCAGCAGTTTCTGGTACATGTCGGCAGCGCGGCGTTTTACTTTCATGCCGCCCGGCAAAATACCTTCGCGCTGGCAGCCACGTTTGACACAGGCTTGCATCACGCCCCAGATAGTGAGCAGGTCACGGCGCACTTCTTCCTCGCTGCGCCAGGCCAGTTCGTTTTCCAGCATGATCTGGCTGATGCTCTTGCCCTGTTCCTTGCACAGTGCCAGCAGTTCGGCGGCGGTATTGAACTGGTGTTTGAGTTCGGTGACGCCCGGTGGGGTGAAGCCGGCTTCGATGGCTGCTTCATCCACCACAAAGCCGCCACCTACCGAATAGTAGGCGCGCTTGGACAGGCTGTTGCCGTCGGCGTCGAAGGCTTCAAAGATCATGCCGTTGGGGTGGTAGGGCAGTGTCTTGCGCTTGTGCAGGATCAGGTCGTCCGGCTCGTTGAAGGCAATGGCGTGCTCGCCCAGCAGTTTCAATTGTTTTTCCCGGCGGATATTGGCCAGGATGTCCGGCACGGCGTCGGTATCCACCATGTCGGGCAGTTCGCCCGCCAGGCCCAGCAATACCGCGGTATCCGAGCCGTGGCCCTTGCCGGTGGCACCCAGCGAGCCATACATCTCGCTGCGCACACGGCGGGTGGTGGTCAGCAGGCCATCCTTTTCCAGTCGTGTGACAAACTGGCGCGCGGCGCGCATGGGGCCAACCGTGTGGGAGCTGGACGGGCCGATACCAATCTTGAACAGGTCAAAAACACTGATTGCCATGATGCTCTCTTGTCTGATGCAGGCAGTCTGCCGTGCAGTCTGCAGGTGTTGCGGGTGGGGGCTCGCCAGCTTGCGGACGCGGGCCCGTGTGTCGTGTGTCAGCGTGTCATGCTTTGTGCAGGCTGACTGTTCTGCTTCCGGCCATCAGGCGTCGTGAAGCGTCAAGTCCGGTAACCGGGTGGGGGTTGGCGAGCGGGCGCGGGCCTGTGCGTGCCGGGCAGCCATTGGCAGGCCGGGGGCTTGTCCCGCAACCATGGCCGGAAGGCAGGCATGCAGGCACGACACAGTCTTGGCCCCCTCTGTCCTTTTGCCTGAGAGATTGTGGTCGGCAGGCGACCTTCCTTCGGCGAGACCGCCAGGCAGATGCCCGGGTCTTCTCTCCAGAGAGCCAGACGATGGTGCAGTTCTTTTGCCTGAGAGTTTCTGGGGCGATACCCCTTCGGCGTCACCGCTGGGGTGATCTCTCCTGCGCCATCCAGTACGGCTGGCTGGCACTGTAGATAAGCCGGGAATGGCTGTCAACGCCAATATTGACGCGGGTTTTGATGTGCGCTTGCAGCATGTCGCGGGCAAGCGCAAAAAGCCGCCTGCAAGGTGCATGGCGGCTGGAAGTGGCGGCGCAGGAAATCAGTTGGCCACGGTAAAGCGCTGGCGGCTGTGGCGCGGGGTTTGGGCTTCATCGGCAATGGCCACGGCCAGGTCGGCCACGCTGATGCCGGCAGGCTGGTCACCATTCATCAGCAGTTCATCGCCACCCAGACGGTACTGGCCGCTGCGCTCGCCCGGTGCCAGCAGGGCCGGCGGCGACAGGAACACCCAGTCCAGCACGGTTTCCTGTTGCAGGGCTGCCAGCGCCTGGCGGGCACCTTCCGCGCCTTCCTTGTATTCGGCGGGGAAGTGCGGGGTGTCGATCAGTTGCACGCCCGGTGCCACATACAGGCTGCCGGCACCGCCCACTTCCAGAAAGCGCGGGACACCGGCCTGCTTCACGCCAGCCACAATGGCAGCATGGCCCTTGAGGAAAAGGGCGCGGATGTCGCTCTTGTCCCAGCCCGGATTGAAGGTGCTGATCACCATATCGTGTCCGGCAACCGCCTGGGCAATGGCGGCGGCATCGTAGGCATCGGCCTTCACCGCCGTCAGTTGCGGGTGGCTGGGTAGGCGTTCCGGACGGCTGACAATGGCCGATACCTGATGCTGGCGTGCCAGCAGTTCTTGCAATACGGCAGAGCCGACAAAACCGGTGGCACCAATCAGGGCGATTTTCATCTTGCTTTCCTTTCGATAGTTGATGGAAGCAAGTGTAATAGCTTGTAGTACGGCTGATAATCAGGCGATACTGGCATTAATAAATTAGCAGGACTTAATAATATGGATATCTTGCGGCGGATGGCGGTATTTGCCACCGTGGTGGAGCAGGGCTCGATGGTGGCGGCGGCACGCACGCTGGGCATGACACCATCGGCGGTCAGCCAGCATGTCAGCAAGCTGGAGGCAGAACATGGCGTATCCTTGCTGCACCGGACCACGCGCAGCCTGACGCTGACCGAAGCCGGCAGCCTGTTTTATCAGGGCTGTGCCGACATGCTGGCCGCCGCGCGCCTGGCCGAGCAGCGCCTGAACGAGCTACGTGACGCGCCAGTAGGTGAGCTGCGGCTGTCTGCTCCCACCGGCTTTGCCGGGCCGATGCTGACCGAGGCGCTGGCCCCGCTGCTGGCCGCCCATCCGCGCCTGAGCCTGAAGCTGTTTTTTCATGACGAAATGATTGATCTGGTGCAGCACCGCATCGACCTGGCTTTGCGCGCCGGCGATCTGAAAGACTCCTCCCTGGTGGCGCGCCATCTGGCAGACTGGGAAAGCGTGCTGTGCGCCGCGCCGTCCTATCTGGCGCGCCTCCCGGCCATTTCTACCCCGGAACAATTGGAGGGACACCAGTGGGTAATGCTGGACCATGAACGCAGCCACACCTGGCTGACCATGGAAAACCCGGCAGGCGAAGTGGTGCGGCCCATGGTGGCGCGGCGGGTCAGCAGCAACAACATCCTGGCAGCGCGCCAGTTTGTCCTGGCCGGCATGGGCCTATCCATCCAGCCCGAGCCTGAAGTGCGGCAGGAGCTGGCCGAGGGACGGCTGCTGCGGGTATTGCCGCAGTGGCGTCTGCCGGCACTGGGCATTTATGTGGTGACGCCACGGCGTGATGCCCAGCCGGCCAAGGTGCGCTATGCCGTCGAGGCCCTGCGCCAGCGCATGCAGCAAAAACCGGGGAGCCCGACATGAGTGGCACGGCCTTGAACGTGTTGCAGGACAAGTTGGTACAAAGCGATTGCCTGCTGCTGGATGGCGCGCTGGCCACCGAGCTGGAGGCGCGTGGTTTTGATCTGGCCGACCCGCTGTGGTCGGCACGCGTGTTGCTGGAAGCGCCACAGGCAATCGCCCAATTGCATCTGGACTATCTGCAGGCCGGTGCCGACATCATCACCACTTCCAGCTATCAGGCCAGTTTTGAGGGCTTTGCCCGGCGCGGGCTGGATCGACAGCAAGCCACCGGGCTGATGCAGCTGTCGGTTGATCTGGCCTTGCAGGCGCGCCAACGCTTCATGGCAGAACAGCCAGAAACAGCGACAGCGCCGCTGGTGGCGGCATCGGTGGGGCCTTACGGGGCCATGCTGGCGGATGGCTCGGAATACCGGGGTGATTATGGCCTGAGCGTGACTCAGCTGATGGATTTTCACCGGCCTCGGCTGGCTGTGCTGGCCGCCAGCGGGGCCGACTTGCTGGCATGCGAAACCATTCCCTGCCCGGAAGAGGCGCTGGCGCTGGCGCGGCTGTTGCAGGAGGAGTTTCCCGCCACGCCGGCCTGGATCAGCTTCAGTTGCCGGGATGCAGTCCGTGTGTGGCAGGGCGAACGGCTGGCAGACTGTATTACCATGCTGGACGGCGTGGCGCAGGTGGTGGCGCTGGGGGTGAACTGTACCGATCCGCGTTGGGTGGAAAGCCTGCTGCGCCAGGCGGCTAGCGTGACAAGCCGACCATTGCTGGCCTACCCCAATTCGGGCGAGCAGTGGGATGGCCAGCACAAGTGCTGGCACGGCACGGCCAGCACGGCAGATTTTTCTGCACAGGCCCGGCGCTGGCGACAAGCCGGTGCGCGGCTGATTGGTGGTTGCTGCCGTACCGGGCCGGCGCATATTGCCGCTTTGCGTGCCTGTCTGGATGCTAGAGGCGGGTAAGCAAAAAGCCGGTCATGGACCGGCTTTTTCTTGTTGTAAAGCTTGGGCAGCCAGCGGCTTCAGATCTGGCGGGTGCAGGGTTCGTGCTCCATGGTCGTGAGGATGTCCATCACCTGGCTGGACGCATCTTCCATGCGGCGCAGTGCCTGTTGGGCCTTGGCAAAGTCCTTGGCGTGGAAGGCATCCAGCGCATCCTTGCCGAAGTTGTGCACATTGGCATGCGGCGCTTCCAGCTGGTTGTAGTTGCTGTTGCCCTTGCACTCCTGTGCACCACGGCCTTCGTAGTACCACTTGCCCAGGCGGCAGTGATGGTGCGAGGACACCTTGTCCGACGACAGATCGTGATAGCCGATGAAGGCCTTGTAGACATCCAGCTTGAACACGATGTGATCCAGCTTCACCACCTCCATGAAGCTGGTGTTGGTTCCCTGGGCAATCACGCGCGCCATCTGCTCGCTGACATTCACCATGCTGCGGATGGCGTCAGCGGTTTCGATGCCGGTTTCGCGATAGCCAGCCACCTGGCTGGCGGCCTCGGTTACTTGTTCCTTGGTGCTTTGCGAGGCATTTTCCACATCGCCTACCAGGCTGGAGATTTCATTGGTGGCATTGGCCGTGCGTTCGGCTAGCTTGCGCACTTCGTCGGCTACCACGGCAAAGCCGCGGCCTTGTTCGCCGGCGCGGGCGGCTTCGATAGCGGCGTTCAATGCCAGCAGATTGGTCTGGTCGGCCACATCCTTGATCAGTTGTACAAACTGGCGAATCTGTCCGGTCTTGCTGTTGAGCGAGTCCATGGATTCGGCAGTTTTCTGCTGCGCCTGGGCAATTTCATCAAAGCTGTGCGCCAAGGTGTCCACGGCACCGCGGGTGCCATGCAGGGTGCTGACGGCATCGGCAGCGGCACCGAAATTGCTTTCCATCAGGGTGGCGAGGTCGGCAAAGGAGGTGCGGATGCTGGCCAGGCTACCGCAGAAGTCGCCAAACGGTTCGATATAGCTCTGATTGCGCTGGCTGGAAAGCTGCAGGTCCTGCAGTTGCTGCTCGGCCTGCTGGCGTGCCTGCTCGCTGTCATGCTGGCGTGCCTGGCTTTGCTGCAGATCCTGTTCCAGTTGCTGTACGCGTTGTTGTAGTTCTTCAATACGTCTGTTCTTTGCTGTCCCAAACATTCAGGTCTCCGACTACTGGTGAGTTATTATCTATTGTTGAAACTAATTTTGTTATTTTCAATTACTTTACTTGGCTTGGTATGGAATCGGGAAATTATTTGTGTTGTGTCCTTTATTTTACTGAAAATTACAAACATATCTTTTAGCTGGATATTAATTTCGCTGGCTAATAGTTTAAATACTCGCTCGCGGTGATGATCTGCGATTTGCGTAATATCAATCAGGGCTTCGATATTTTGCTATTTTTTGCTGACTTGTGAACGGGCTGACCAGTCTTGCAAGGAAGGTGGGCTTATTGCAATTTTCTGCTAAGCAAACCGTTTTTTCTTGCTTAGTTTTCGTGGTGCCGCTTGCTAGATTGGTGTTCATCAAACACACAGCCAATAGCGGAATACACCATGACTCAAGCCAAGACAATCCGACGTTCCCTGATTGCAGCTTCCCTTGCCCTGCTGGGTAATCTGGCTCACGCCGCCGATACCGTGACCATCGCCTACCAGACCGGCATCGACCCTACCAAGATTCCGCAAGCTGACGGTACTTATGAAAAGGCCACCGGCACCCAGATCAACTGGCGCAAGTTTGAAAGCGGTTCGGAAGTGATTGCCGCCGTGGCCTCGGGCGACGTGGTGATCGGCAACCTGGGTTCCAGCCCGCTGGCCGCTGCCGCCAGCCGTGGCCTGCCGATTGTTACCTTCCTGGTGGCCGATGAAATCGGTGACGCCGAGGCACTGGTGGTGCGCAATGGCAGCAAGATTGCCAAGCCGCAGGACCTGATCGGCAAGAAAGTGGCCGTGCCCTATGTATCCACCACCCACTACAGCCTGCTGGCCTCGCTCAAACACTGGAATGTGGATGCCAGCAAGGTGAATGTGCTGAACCTGCGCCCCAGCGAAATCACTGCTGCCTGGCAGCGCGGCGACATTGATGCCGCCTATGTATGGGACCCGGCACTGGGCAAGATCAAGGCTAACGGCAAGGTGCTGACCAGCTCGGCACAAGTCTCCAAGTGGGGCGCCCCGACTTACGATATCTGGATCGTGCGCAAGGACTTTGCCGATGCCCATCCGGAATTCGTCAACAAGTTTGCCAAGGTATCGCTGGATGCCATCGCCGGCTATGTGGCCAACCCCAAGGCCTTTATCGCCAACAAGGACAATATCGACAAGATCAGCCGCCTGACCGGCGCGGCTCCGGCCGACGTGGTGCTGGGCTTGCAGGGTAACCGCTTCCTCACCCAGAAAGACCAGATCGCCCTGCTGCAAAAGCCTTTCGTGCAGGCCGTGGCCAATACCGCAGCCTTCCTGAAATCGCAGGGCAAGGTGGACAGCCTGCAGGCTGATTACAGCCCCTATGTGAGCAACCAGTTTGTGAAGGCAGCGAAATAATCATGGCCATCCTCTCCGCCAACAAGGTGAGCGTGCGCTATCCCGGTCAGGACCGGCCCGCCTTGTCCGAAGTGTCGCTGGATATCGGTCCGGATGACCTGACCGTGGCACTGGGGCCGTCCGGCTGCGGCAAGACCACCTTGCTGAATCTGTTTGCCGGTTTTGTCCAGCCGGATGGCGGCGAGGTGCGCTTTGGGGATAGCCGGGTGACCGGGCCGGGCGCGGACCGCGCGGTGGTGTTTCAGCACGACGCCTTGCTGCCCTGGCTTTCCGTGCGCGACAACGTGGCTTTTGGCTTGCGCCTGCAAGGCGTGGCCAAGGCCGAACGGCTGGCGCGGGCTGACGAGGTGCTGCGCCTGGTCGACCTGCCGGAGGCCGGCAGTCGCTACAGCTGGCAGCTGTCCGGCGGCCAGCGTCAGCGCGTGGGGATTGCCCGTGCGCTGGCCAGCCATTCGCAGGTATTGCTGATGGACGAACCCTTCGGCGCACTGGATGCCTTTACCCGCGAGCAAATGCAGGAGCTACTGCTCAAGGTGTGGCAGCAGGCGCGGCGACGCATTTTCCTGATTACCCACGATATCGAAGAGGCGCTGTTTCTGGCCACCGAACTGGTGCTGATGTCGCCGGGGCCGGGCCGCATTGTCGAAACCCTGCGCCCGGGCTTCAGCCAGCGTTACCGGGCGGGTGAATCGGCGCGGGCCATCAAGTCCGATCCGGCCTTCATCGCGCTGCGCGAGCAATTGCTGGCCACCCTGTTCGACCATCGCCGTCAGGCCGAGGAGATTGCCGCATGAATGCACTGGAAAACACTCTGGAGCAGAAACTGGCCGGCGTGGCCGCCAGCAAACCGGTGCCGGATGAACTGCCGGTGGCCA
Source organism: Aquitalea sp. (assembly GCF_030150775.1). Classification (NCBI taxonomy): domain Bacteria; kingdom Pseudomonadati; phylum Pseudomonadota; class Betaproteobacteria; order Neisseriales; family Chromobacteriaceae; genus Aquitalea; species Aquitalea sp. The sequence continues at coordinate 39,246 of NZ_JASLFG010000041.1, read as the reverse complement.
CCCTGACAGCGCGTAGCACATGGTGGCGGCAATACCGCCGTGGCTGGCTCAGCCTGATCAGCCTGCTGGCGGTATTGGGCGGCTGGTGGGGACTGTCGCACAGCGGCATTGTGCCGCCCTTGTTTCTGCCTGCGCCCGAAGCGGTGGTGGCCAAGCTGATCACCGTCAGCACCCAGGGTTTCATGGATGCCACCTTGTGGCAGCACCTGGCGGCCAGCCTGCAGCGCATCGTGCTGGCCTTGCTGGCTGCGGTGTTGCTGGGTATTCCGCTGGGTGTGCTGATGGGCGTCAGCCCGGTGGCGCGTGGCCTGCTGGACCCGCTGATTGAAGCCTATCGCCCGGTGCCACCGCTGGCTTATCTGCCGCTGATTGTCATCTGGTTCGGCATCGGCGAATTGTCCAAGGTGCTGCTGATTTTCCTGGCCGTGCTGGCCCCGGTCATCATCGCCACCAGCCACGGCGTGGCACAGGTCAGCCGTAACCGCCTGCGTGCCGCCCAGACACTGGGGGCCAGCCGCAGCCAGTTGCTGTGGTTTGTCATCCTGCCCGAGGCCTTGCCGGAAATCCTCACCGGCATCCGCATCGGCCTGGGTACCGGCTGGTCCACCCTGGTGGCGGCCGAGCTGGTGGCTGCCACCCGCGGGCTGGGTTTCATGGTGCAGTCGGCAGCGCAGTTCCTGGTGACGGATGTGGTGATTCTGGGCATCGCGGTGATTGCGGTGATTGCCTTTGCGCTGGAGCTGGGCTTGCGCCTGTTGCAGCGGCGACTGGCACCCTGGCATGGCCAGCTCGACTAAAGAGATTTGATGGTCGCTGCCTGTGGCGGCGGCCAGAACCGAATGATGCAAGGAATAGAAGATGAGTCTGACTCTTACCCGTTTGTCCCCGGCGCTGGGTGCGATTGTTGAAGGTGTGGATCTGGCGCAGCCGCTGACTGACAGCCTGCAGCAGGAGATACAGCAGGCGCTGCTGCAACATCAGGTGCTGTTCTTCCGTAATCAGGACATCAGCCCGCGCCAGCAGCGCGATTTTGCCGCCCGCTTTGGCGATCTGCACACCCACCCCATCTACCCGCAACACCCGGATGCGCCGCAGGTGATGATTCTGGATACCGACGCTTTCGACCTGAAGGACAATGCCATCTGGCATACCGATGTCACCTTCATCGAAACCCCGCCGGCGGCTGCGGTGCTGGCGGCGCGCTTGCTGCCGGAGTTTGGCGGTGACACGCTGTGGGCCAGCAGCTTTGCTGCCTGGGATGCGCTGTCCGACGGTCTGAAAGCCTTGCTGGAAGGGCTGACTGCCACCCATGACTTCACCAAGACTTTCCCGCTCAAGCGCTTTGGCCTGACGCCGGCCGACCGGGAAAAATGGGAACAGACCCGGCGCGACAATCCGCCGCTAAGCCATCCGGTGGTGCGTACCCATCCGGTCAGCGGTCGCAAAGGTTTGTTCGTCAATGGCGGTTTCACCACCGAAATCAACGAACTGCCGGAGGAAGAGGGCGCGGCCTTGCTGGCCTTCCTGCTCGCCCATCAGGCGCGGCCGGAATTCACTATCCGCTGGCGCTGGCAGGCTGGCGATGTGGCGTTCTGGGATAACCGCTCCACCAGTCATTATGCGGTGGACGATTACCGCCCCAACCGCCGCATCATGCACCGGGCCACGATTCTGGGTGATAAGCCGTTCTAAGTCAGTGTGTTGCGCGGCTGAAATGACAAAAGCCACCCCTTGGGGTGGCTTTTGCATGGTGCGTCGCGCAAGGCTTATTCGACAAAGCGCATCTTGAACAGGCGGCCCTTGATCTTGCTGGTGGACAGACGCTCGAAGGCCTGTTCGGCAATATCACGCTGCAAGGCGACAAAGCTGGCACCTTCCAGGACGTTGATCTTGCCGACATGGCTGCCATCCACCCCGCCGTCGCCGGTGAGCGCGCCCAGAATGTCGCCGGGGCGTAGCTTGTCACGTTTGCCGCCGGCAATTTCCAGCGTCACCATGGCCGGAATCAGCTGGCCGCCCGGAGCCGGGGTCAGTTCGGTGACTTCGGCCCAGGTGAGCGGGGCTTTCTGATAGTCCTCGATTTGCACCAGGCGGCGCGCATCATTTTCGCAGGTCAGGGTCATGGCCAGGCCGTGCAGCTCGCCGCGACCGGTACGGCCGATACGGTGGATATGGATTTCCGGATCGTGGCTCACGTCCACATTGATCACCAGATCCAGCTCCTTGATATCCAGACCACGGGCGGCCACGTCGGTAGCCACCAGCACGGTGGTGCTCTTGTTGGCAAAGCGCAGCAGGATCTGGTCACGGTCGCGTTGTTCCAGATCGCCATACAGTGCCAGTGCCGAGAAACCACGGTTTTGCAGGTCTTTCACCAGCTCCTTGCAGCGTTCCTTGGTATTGCAGAAGGCCAGCGCCGAGGCCGGGCGCACGTGCTGCAGGATGCGGGTAACGGTTTCCAGCCGGGTTTCCGGCTTCACCTTGTAGAACCATTGTTCGATGTGGTCGCCGCTGTGCAGGGCCTGTACCTTCACCTCCACCGGCTGGCGCAGGAACTGTGCGCTGGCTTTGCGGATGGTGTCCGGGTAGGTGGCGGAGAACAGCAAGGTCTGGCGGGTGCGCGGGCAGGCGCGCACGATGCCGACGATTTCTTCGATGAAGCCCATGTCTATCATGCGGTCGGCTTCGTCCAGCACCAGCATTTTCACATTGGACAGGTCCAGCGACTGGCGGAACAGGTGATCCTGCAGCCGGCCAGGGGTGCCCACCACAATGTGCGCGCCGTGTTCCAGCGAGCCGCGCTGCGGTCCCATCGGCGAGCCGCCAGTGAGGGTGACCACCTTGATATTGTCGATACTGCGGGCCAGACGGCGGATTTCCTGTGCCACCTGGTCGGCCAGTTCGCGCGTTGGGCAGAGTACCAGCCCCTGCACGGCAAACCAGCGCGGATTGATGCCAGCCAGCATGCCAAGGCCGAAGGCCGCTGTCTTGCCGCTGCCGGTCTTGGCCTGGGCGATCAGGTCGCGTCCTTCCAGAATCACCGGCAGGCTTTCTGCCTGGATGGGGGTCATGCTGTGGTAACCCAGGCTGTCCAGATTGGAGAGCAGGGCGGCAGGCAGCGCGGTGAGGCTGGAAAAGGCGATTTTTTTCACGGACTTGGCGATGTAACGACAGAAAGGGTGGGCAGTGTAACAGTTGGCGGCGCATTGTCCAAACAAGGTATTGGCCACGTCAGCAATTCCAGCCGCTTTGTGTGGTTTTGCCCATATGTGGGCGCGCTTGCTGGCATGAAAAACGCCAGTGGGCGGTGGCGCACTGGCGTGGTGTGTCCGGCCAGGCCGGGATTTATACCCTGAAGCGCGCTACCGAGTCGTTCAGTCCACCGGCCAGTCCTTCCAGCGCTTCCGCGGAATGAACCGTATGCTGGATGGCGGCATCGTTGGTGCTGGCCAGCTCGGCAATGCTTTCGATATTGCGGGTCACGCGCTGACTGGCTTCGCGTTGCTGCTCGGTTACCTGCACGATCTGGCGCAGGCCGTTACGCACCGAGGTGGCCGAGGCGCTGGCCGCATCCAGTACGCTGGCAACCTGGCCGGCCGACTGGTGGCTGGCTTCCAGCGAGGTCAGGCTGGCGGCCACGGCCTGGCGTACGGCTTCGGTCTTGTTGTTCAGTGCACTGGTCACGGTATCGATTTCACGGGCAGACAGGGCGGACTTTTCCGCTAGCTTGCGTACTTCGTCTGCCACCACGGCAAAGCCGCGGCCTGCTTCGCCTGCGCGCGCGGCTTCGATGGCGGCATTGAGCGCCAGCAGATTGGTCTGCTCGGCGATGTCGCGCACCTGCTGGGTCATGCTGGTAATCGAGCTGGTGGATTGCATCAGCTCGGTTTCCGCTTCGGACATCATCTCGACAGCCTGCTGGATCTGGCCCACTTCCTGTTGCAGCTGGGCCAGATTCTGCCGTCCCTGCTGCGAGCGTTGCAGGCTTTCGTCCGACTGAATCAGCACCTGTTCGGCATGGCGGGCGATGTCACCGATATGCTCGGCCAGCTGTTCTACTGCCTGAGCGGCATCCTGTGACTGGCCGTTTTGCGCGCGCGACCCGTCGGCCAGCTTTTCGGCCCCCTGGCGCAACTGGGCGGAAGAGGTGGCAACACTGTGCGCGGCCGTGCCCACCTGTCTGACCAGATCGGCAATGGACGCCAGCATCTGGTTGAACAGGCCGGCGGTCTTGCCGATTTCATCCTTATGTTTTACTTCCAGACGGCGGGTAAGGTCGCCTTCGCCCTTGGCCAGTTCGGACAGACCGGAAGCCATGGCCTGTAGCGGACGGGTGACAAAGCGGCGGATGAACAGGAATACCACCACCATCAGCGGCAGCGAGGCCACGACGGCAAACAGGATGCTCTGGTTGCGGAACTGCGCCACTGACGCATAGGGTTTTTCCAGAGAGATGCGCATGCTGACCGCACCCAGCGGCGTGCCTTCACTCACCTGATGACAGCCCATGCAGTTTTTGCCCAGATAGTTGCTGGCCGCACGCGCCGGATAAATCACATGCAGGTGCTCGCCCAGTTGCGGGCTGGATTCGATGGCAACAAAGGGCTGGCCACTGGAGAGGGCGCTCTTTTCTGCGGCATCGGCAGCATGGGCCTTGTCGCCGGCATTACCCGGGCCAAACTGTTTGCTGACGGCATCGCCGCGAATCACGCGCAGTTCCCGGACGGCTGACAGTTCCTTGATCTGATCCAGAAACACATCGCGCTGACCTACGGTGCCGGTCATCATCATGCCGGTGAGCCCGGCCAGGGTCATTTCGTTCATGCTGCTGGCCAGATCCTTGGCCTGCGATACGGCAATATCACGACTGACCGTGGTTTCCCAGGCAATCAGCCCACTCCATGCAATGACAAGGCAGCACCAGATGGCGCTGGTCAGCCTCAGCCAGATCGGCCACTCGGAAAATTTCTTCATTGCAAACGGGATAACCCGCCTCCTTTTGTTTTGTTTTCTGTTGTTATGTTGCAGCGTCGTGATTGTGGCATGGCAATGTGATGCCGTGCTGACAGCGCGCAGCCTAGCGCATGGCATATGACCAATGCTTGGCTTATATCAAATATCTGCCGTGCTGCAGAGGCCAACCATCAACACGCTTGGGCTATGACGGGTTTTCTGCAACAATCCGCCCTCCATCGCGTGGCGGGTATTTACCGCTGCCCGCTTTATGTGCTTTACCGCTGGCTTCCAGGCCAGGAATCAGGAGTTGCTATGCCCTCATCCCCGTCCCTGTTTCATGTAGCCATTGTCGGTGGTGGCCCCGCCGGGCTGATGGCAGCCGAAGTGCTGTCCAGCGCGGGAGTGCGGGTGACGGTGTACGACGCCATGCCGTCGGTAGGGCGCAAGTTCCTGCTGGCCGGGGTGGGCGGCATGAACATTACCCACTCTGAACCCCGGGCGGATTTTCTGGGGCGCTATCGGGAGCGCGAGGCCGAAATGACGGCCTTGTTGGCAGGGTTTGATGCCGATCGTCTGCGCGACTGGGTACATGGCCTGGGCGTGGAAACCTTTGTCGGCAGTTCCGGCAAGGTATTTCCGCGCGAAATGAAGGCAGCGCCCTTGCTGCGGGCCTGGCTGGCGCGCTTGCGTGGGGCCGGTGTGCAGTTTCGCGTGCGGCATCGCTGGCTGGGTTGGGATGCACAGGGCGCGCTGCGTTTTGCTACGCCGGATGGTGACTTGCTGGTACGGCATGATGCCGTGCTGCTGGCACTGGGTGGCGGCAGCTGGAAAAAGCTGGGCTCGGATGGCAGCTGGCTGCCCGTGCTGGCAGAGCGCGGCGTGGACGTGCGTCCACTGTTGCCGGCCAATTGTGGTTTTGATTGCAACTGGAGTGCACACTTTGCCGACAAGTATGCCGGCCAGCCGCTCAAGTCGGTGACACTGGAGTTTACCGATCCGGCTGGCAATACCGTGCGCAAGACCGGCGAGTGCGTGATCAGCAGTTATGGGGTGGAGGGCAACCTGATCTATGCCTTCAGCGCGCCCATCCGCGACAGCTTGCTGGCCAATGGCAGTGCCACGGTGTATCTGGATTTGCTGCCACAAAAGAGTGCCGAACAGGTGGCGGCAGAAGTGATGCACCCGCGTGGCTCGCGCTCGCTGTCCAGCCATCTGCAAAGCCGGCTCAATCTCAAGGGCGTACGGGCCGGGCTGCTGCGCGAGTGTCTGAGCAAGGAGGCTTTCAATGATATGGCCAGTCTGGCAGCCGGCATCAAGCGCCTGCCGCTGACCGTGCATGCCACTCGTCCCATCGACGAAGCCATCAGCACCGCTGGTGGTGTGCGGTTTGAGGCCATGGATGGGCGGCTGATGCTCAAGACCTTGCCCGGCGTATTTTGCGCCGGGGAAATGCTGGATTGGGAGGCACCCACCGGCGGCTATCTACTTACCGCCTGCCTGGCTAGCGGCCGGGCTGCGGGCCTGGGGATGCTGGACTGGCTGGAGCTGCGTGAGGGGTAATGATTTTGCCTGTGGGTAAAATCTGATAGTGCATTTTTAATGCAAGCATCTATGCTGCAGATATGGGCCCCGTGTCTGGATGTCAGCCGGGGTTGCCAGTGTCCAGCAGCACTGGCCAGGTACATCATCCCCCACCCATGATGTCGGAGATCAGCGCCATGAAACTTGACGATTTCAACCAGGTGGCCGACCTGATCGGCCTGAAAAAGCGGTCGCGCGAAGCAGTATGGCTGATGGAAGTGGAAGGCATGACCGGTTATTTTGCTGCCCAGCAGATGGATATCAGCGAATCCACCGTGTCGCGCGCCCATACCCGCTTCCGGCTGGCACTGCGCAAGCTCAATGCCCTGTCCAGCCATCTTCCCTTGTAATTTCTCCTGTGTTGTTGACTTGTTGCCCGGCCTCATGCCGGGTTTTTTCTATTGCTGCAGCCGTTTGAGCGCGGCCTGTTCGCGCAGCCAGCTCAGCAAGGCTTGTAGCCCGGGATGCTCGGCGTAGCTGTGCGGATACACCAGCCAGTAGCCGGCACCGGTACGCAGCACGCTGTCGAAGGGCCGCACCAGCCGGCCTTGTTCCAGCTCGTCCTGCAGTAATTCCATATCGCCGATGGCCACGCCCAGTCCGCTGGCGGCGGCGGTCCAGGCCAAGTGGTGCAAATCAACCACCTGATGCTTGTACTGTACCAGCGAGCGGATATCTTGCGTGGCCAGCCAGCCAATCCATTCCTCGTAGTCGCGGGTGGTATGAAACAGGGTGTGGCCGGCCAGCGCGTCCAGCGAGGGTAGTTCTGCCAGCATGGACGGTGCGCACACTGGGCTTAGTAGCTCTGGCAGCAGCAGTTCGGCCTGCATGTCAGGCCATTGGCCATGGCCGAACAGGATGTAGGCCTGGTTGATGGCCGGGTCCAGCTCGGCGGGTTCGTACACCATGCTGTCTATGCGTAGCTGGGTAAGCGGGTGTTGCTGGTAAAAGCTGCCCAGCCGCGGCATCAGCCAGCGTACGGCAAAGCTGACATACACCTGCAGGCTGAGGATGTCGCTTTGCGTTTTCAGCTTGCGCTCAACCTCCTTCAGCCGCTCCACCACATCACGCGCCACCGGCAGCAGGGTCTGGCCTGCCGGTGTCGGGCGTATCTGCCGGTGCTGCCTTTGCAATAGCGCGGTGGCGTAGTGCTGCTCCAGCAGGCTGATCTGCTTGCTGATGGCACCCTGGGTCAGGAACAGGCGGCGTGCGGCCTCGGTAAAGCTGCCGGTGTCGATGACGGTGACAAAGGCGCGCAAGGCGGTGAGCGAGGGCAGGTGATGGGTTTCATTCATGACGGAATGGAATGGTTCGATGCCAATTATTCGTTCGTGAAAACTAGGCGATTTCCGTATGTTTGGCAACAAACAACACAACATGACGGAGCGCACATGCATCACGATTTCGATTCCCAACGGCAATACACCCTGCAACACGACCGCCGTCTGTCTGCTGCTGATGGACAGTTACAGATGGAGGGGGTGGGGCTGGCCGCGCTGGCCGCAGAATTCGGCGCACCGCTATTCGTGTATTCCGCGCCGGAAATCCGCCGCAATGTCGACGAAATCAAGCAGGCCTTTGCCAGCCATGCCAATACCCGCATCTGCTACGCCTCCAAGGCTTGCTCCCTGCTGGCGGTATTGCAGGTGGTGCGCGAATCCGGCATCAGCATCGAAGCCAATTCGGCCAATGAAATCCGCCGCTGTCTGGCCGCAGGTTTTGCCGGTAGCCAGATTGTCTACAACGGCGTGGTGAAGCGTGATGAGGAACTGGAATTCGCCATCCGCCAGCAGCTGCATGCCATCAATGTGGATAGCGAGCACGAATTGCAGGCCATAGCCCGCATCAGCCGTCAGCTGCAAATTCCGGTACGCATCTGCCTGCGGGTGGAACCCAATGTCAAAGCCGCCACCCACGAGGGCCTGATGACGGCATTCCGTGCCAAGTCCGGGGTGGATCTGGCCGACGCCGAAGGCATTTGCCGTCAGGCACTGGACATGCCCTATGTAAAGCTGTGCGGCCTGCACATGCATGTGGGCGACCAGGTGCCGGATGCCGAGCCGTTTGGCGCGGCCACCCGTGTGCTGGTGGATTGTGCCCGTCAGCTGGAAGCGGCACTGGGGGTGCGCTTTGACATGATCAACGTCGGCGGCGGCATTCCGGCACCGTACCGCTACGCCACCGACCGTGGCCTGGGCGGGCCGGACAATATGCAGCCGCAGATCGGCGCCAATGAATTTGCTGCTGCCGTCATCCGCGAAGTACACGCCTGGCGTGACGATATTGAAATCTGCATCGAGCCTGGCCGCAAGGTGGTGAGCAGTGCCGGGGTGCTGCTTACCAGCATGGTGACATCCAAGCGCAAAACCTTGTTGCGCGAGGATGGCAGTGTGGAAGGCCAGGTGCAGTGGTGCATGCTGGACGCCGGTTTCAATGCCATTCCGGATTACAAGGACTGGTATTTCTATGTCTACAACGCCAGCCGCATTGCGGACAGCCACTGCCAGCCCGTCAAGCTGGGCGGCCCCTTGTGCGATGGTGGCGATTACTTCCGCCATGGCCCGCTGGGCGAGCAGTTTTTGCTGCCTGAGGCCAGTGTGCCGGGCGATGTGCTGGCCTTTCTGGATGTGGGTGCCTACCAGCTGGAAAACCAGACCGTCTACAACGCTCAGCCGCGCTCTGCTGCGGTGTTGATTGACGGGCCGGGCCAATACCGCCTGATCCGCCGTCAGGAACGCTTCGACGACATGTTGTTGCTGGAGCGTGACCTTTCCTGACCGTCAGAACCCTTTTGCCGTGCCGCCATACTCCTTGACGGGTGTGGCGTGATAACACCAAGCCGTCCCTTGTCGTGCGTTTGTCTACTCACCCAGTCCGGAGGAATGAAGATGAAGCTGCAATCCTGGTGTGCCGTGTTGTTGTCTGCTGTCGCCCTGCAAGCGGGGGCGACGGATCTGAATAATCTGCGTATCGGCATGGATGCCACCTATCCGCCGTTCGAATCGTTGAACCCGGCCGGGCAGATTGTCGGGTTCGAGGCAGACCTGGCGATGGCCCTGTGCAAAGAAATGAAAGCACATTGCAGCCTGATCAATCAGGACTGGGATGGCATCATCCCCGGCCTGATGGCCAAGAAGTACGACGTGATCATGTCGTCGATGACCATTACCAGTGAACGGGCCAAAGCCGTCAGTTTCAGCGAGCGTTATTTCCGCACGCCGCAACGGCTGATTGCGGCCAAGGGCAGTCCGCTCAGGTTCACGGTGGAGGGCATGAAAGGCAAGCGGGTAGGTGTGCAGCGCGGCACCACGGCCGACATGTACCTGAGCAAGTTCTGGGGGCCGCGTGGCATGGATGTGGTGCGTTATGAAGATCAGGACAAGGCCTATGCCGACCTGGTAAATGGCCGGCTGGATGCCAGCTTCCAGGATGAGCTGCAAGTCGAGGCAGGTTTTCTGAAGAGTGAGCCGGGCAAGGCGTTTGCCTTGGTCGGCCCCTCCATCAATGGTGACAATGCTGCCGAGCGCGAGGTGCTGGGTTCCGGTGCCGGCATGGCGGTGCGCAAGGAGGACAAGGAGCTGGTGGCACGGCTGAACAAGGCCATGGCCGCATTGCGGGCCAATGGCACCTATCACAAGCTGAGCCTGCAGTACTTCGGTCGCGACATTTACTGAGTGTCGACGGGCCTGCCCGCTGCCTGGCAGGGCGGCGGGCAAGTTGCTCAGCTACTGCTGTTCTGTGTGCTTTGACTGTTGTCCTGCTGCTGATCTGGCCGAATCAGCGTGTAGTCGTTATTGCTGGGCAGACCATTCTTCTGCCAGTCGTCCAGCGTGGCCATGATGGCATCCCGTGTCTGGTTGCTGATTTCCGGCAGACTGCCGCCAAATACCTTTTTTGCCTCGTCAAAACCCTGCTGCACCGCTGCGCGGATGCTGTCCAGCTTGCTGGGGTCATTACCTATGCCCAGCCGGGCAAAGTCCAGAATGCGACGCGCAGTGTTCTTGATGCCCATCTCACCATCTTCGGACAGTGCCTGGGTAGCCGCTGCCTTGGTTTGCGGATCGACAGTCAGCTGTTGCTCCCCGCTCACCACCTTATTCCATTGCAGGCCCTGCTGTTGAACCAGGTTGCCCAGCAGCTTGAGGAAGTCCGACACCTGCTGGTTGGATTTGGCCAGCAAGGCCGACACATCCACTGGTGTGCTTGGCGTGCTGCTGGCGGTGGGTTTGCCATAGGTCAGGGCGCTGCTGTCATCGTTGTTCTGCCCGATGGTGACCACCTCATCCACGGTGAGGGTGCTACTGCTGGTGCTGCTGCCGGTTTTGCTGTCGGTAACGGTGCTGCTGCTGAGGGTGGCATTCAGCAGCAGGCTGCTGTTGACGCTGTTGATGGTCATGAGAGGCTCCTGCTCAGTACGACAAGAATGCTTGCGCGCAATGCGGGACGGGCTGGTAATGGCTGGGCCGGTAGCAGGGCAAGCTGATGTTTGATTATCGGCAGGATTGATGAAAAATTAAGTAAAAATCCATGCAAAACGCCGGCAGGGAGATACCGTGCCGGCGTTGCTCACTTCAGTGTCCGGGAATCAGGCGGCCAATTTGCTGACCAGGGCTTGCAGTGCTGCCAGTTGCTGCAGGACAAGGCCTTGCAGGCGTTCGTCAGTGAGATTGCCCTCGGCATCAAAACCACCGGCAAAGGCATTGGCAAACACTTCCGGCTTGTTCAGCGGGTGCAGGTCGAGAAACACGCAGCTCTGACGCAGGTGATATTGCGCGCGGGATGTGCCCATGCCGCCACCTGCGCCCAGAATGGCCACAGCCTTGCCGGCCAGCAGTTTGTTGTCGGGTTCGCGCGATGCCCAGTCCAGCGCGTTTTTCAGCGCAGGAGCCATGGAGTAGTTGTATTCCGGGCAGCCCAGCAGCAAGGCATCAGCCTGTGCCAGTTGTGCCAGCAGTTGTTGTACGGCGGCCGGTTTGTCGGTGATGTCGGCGTTGTAGAACGGGACCTGACTGAGATCGGCAATTTCGATCTGGATGCCGGCTGGCGCATGTGCCTTGGCGTAGCGCAGCAGACCCATATTGGTGGAGGCACGGCGCAGGCTGCCGCAAATGGCCAGAACGTTCAGTGTGCTCATCTTGGTTCCTTGTTATGAGGAAGTGGGGCTGAATGAAGAACCCGTCTGCATTCTAGATAGCAGTGGTCCTGCTTTCCAGTGCTTGTGGTCAGTCAGCGGCAGTGCAGGCAAATGCAGATCGGCGTTTCGCATTCACTGTCAGTCCGGCTTATAATGTCCGGCTGTCCGCATTCAAGGTTTCACATCGTGTCCGAACGCTTTGCCGTATGGCTGCAATATCTTCTGCCTAAACAGGCCCTGACCATTCTGGCCGGCAAACTGGCTGGCACCGAGGCTGGCAGCCTGACCACGGCGGTGATCCGCTGGTTTGTCGGTCGCTATCAGGTAAACATGGCCGAAGCAGCCGCGCCGGATATTACCAGCTATGCCAGTTTCAACCAGTTTTTTACCCGGCCGCTGCGCGCAGGTGCGCGACCGCTGGCCGACAGTGCATTGATCTGCCCGGTAGATGGTGCCGTCAGCCAGTTTGGTGCAATCCGGCAGGACCAGATTTTCCAGGCCAAGGGTCATGACTATTCCACGACAGCGCTGGTAGGTGGTGATGCCGACATGGCTGCGCACTATCGGGATGGCTTCTTTGCCACCATCTATCTGAGCCCGCGTGATTATCACCGCATCCACATGCCCTGCGATGGCCGCCTGTTGAGCATGACTTATGTTCCCGGTGCGCTGTTTTCGGTGAATCCGGCCACGGCGCGTGGTGTGCCGGGCCTGTTTGCCCGCAATGAGCGGGTGGTATGTGAGTTTGACGGTCCGCATGGCCGCTTTGTCCTGACGCTGGTGGGTGCCACCATCGTGGGCAGCATGGCCACGGTATGGCATGGCCTGGTGAACCCGCCGCGTCCGGGTCGGATCCAGCGCTGGGATTACCAGGATCAGCAGATCTTCATCCGCAAGGGTGAGGAAATGGGCCGCTTTCAGTTGGGTTCCACCGTGGTACTGCTGTTTCCCGCCGGTGGTGGCATGCATTTCAATGCGGCCTGGCAGCCGGCCTGCCCGGTACGGCTGGGTGAGTGCATGGCCGATATTGCTTGAGACGAAAAAACCGCCATTGGCGGTTTTTTTATATCTGGTGGCAACGCAGATGCGCCATGATAGTCTGCATTGAACTATGCTAACGTCACTGCTGCTCGATGTGGCAAGGCGGCACGCCCTTCTCCCCGGGGGTGAGTGATGTGGTACTTCCTTATTGCGGTGACTCGACTTCGCTCATGAATACAGACGCGCCAGAATCTTCTCCTGTGCTGCCGCTGGCAGCCCCGGACGCTGCACTGCGGCCACCCGTCATGACGCCATGGCGGCTGTGGCGTGTCATTTCCCGGCGTGAGAGGTGCTGCCTGTTCGGTGGCTGGCTGTTTAGTCTGTTGCTGTCGCTGGGCCTGGGCCTGTTGTCTGTGGTGGATGACTGGTCTGGCATTCCGCTGCAGTTTGGCGGCGTGACAATCTATATCACCTTGTATCCGGCCTTGCTGATCAGCCTGTGGTGGAGCTTGTGCCTGGGGTGGTGGTGGGGGGCGCTGCAAGCGTATCTGACAACACTGGTACTGGCGCTTTATGCCGGCATGGCCTGGCAGTGGGCCATATTGTTTGCCTTTGCCGACCCGCTGGGTGTGGCGGTGATGGTGCTGGGTTTTCGCGCGCTTCCCATGTTGCGTGGTCTGCGCAGCATGGAGTCGGTAGTGCACTTCATCCAGCTGTCTTTCGTCGGCAGCATTTTCAGCTCCAGCGGTGCGCTGATCTGGACCTATTGCAATAATCAGCCATTCAGCGAGCTACTACCCATCTGGCAGGGCTGGTGGCTGGGTTTTTTCCTGCAGAACCTGTTGCTTGTGGGGCCGGTTCTGTCTTTGAGCTGGTTGGTGACCGATCGCTGGCTAAGTCGCTACATTGCCCTGAAGTCGGCTGCCGAGGCTGAGTCACGGCACCTGATCGTGCTGCTGCTGGCCTTGGTCAGCGTGGGCGCACTGGTATATGGCTATCTGTCGCTCAGCCTGGGCAGCAGCCTGCTGCTAGGGCAGCTTCAGCATGGTCTGCCACCGGATATCCGCCATGCAGCGCTGGTGATGACCCAGACCGGCTGGGTATTCTTCTGGGTGTTTGCCCTGCTGGTGTTGTTTAATGCCTTTTTTGCTTATCGTCTGTTTCTGCACTGGCAGGGGCGCAACCAGCAATTGCTCAATGCGCTGAAGCAAAGCAATGCCTATCTGGCACAACTGGTGCGGCTGGATGGGCTGACCGGGCTGCTCAATCGGCGCTCCGGAGATGAGGTATTGCAACAAGAGTGGCTGCGCAGTCAGCGTTCGGGGCTGCAGGCGGTGTTGATCATGCTGGATATCGACCATTTCAAGCAGGTGAATGATGAATATGGTCATGATGTTGGTGACCGGGTGATCGAGCGTGTTGCCATGTTGTTACTGGAGCATACCCGCGCCATCGATACCGCCATCCGCTATGGTGGCGAGGAGTTTTTGCTGGTATTGCCGCAAACCACACTGGAAGGTGGCATGCAACTGGCCGAGCGCCTGCGTCAGCAAATGGCAGGTAGAGCCTTGCACTGCAATGATAGGGAAATTGAGGTCACGATAAGCCTGGGTGTAGCCGCCACTTCCATCGTGATGCAGGACAAGGCGGCTTGGGTAAAGCAGGCGGACATGGCCTTGTACAAGGCCAAGCGGGCAGGGCGCAACCGGGTGGTGGAAGCAGACTGAGTCTGGTCGGTGTGTTCAAAATAAAAATGGCCACGGAAGGTGGCCATTTTCTTTGCCTGTCGGCAAGGCTCAGAAGCTGTCGCCGGGAATGCGCACCCAGCCTTCCATCAGCACGCGGGCGCTGCGGCTCATGATGGCCTTGCTGACCTGCCACTGGCCGTCCACCAGCTTGGCTTCCGCGCCCACGCGCAGGGTGCCGGACGGGTGGCCAAAGCGCACCGACTGACGTTCGCCACCACCGGCGGCCAGGTTTACCAGCGTGCCCGGAATGGCGGCAGCCGTGCCGATGGCGACTGCGGCGGTGCCCATCATGGCGTGATGCAGCTTGCCCATGGACATGGCGCGCACGCGCAGGTCGATGTCAGTCGCCCCGATTTCCTTGCCGCTGGAGGCGGTATAGCCATCCGGCGGGGCGACAAAGGCAATCTTGGGGGTGTGCTGGCGGGTGGCAGCTTCTGCGATGTCCTTGATCAGCCCCATGCGGATGGCACCGTGCGCACGGATGGTTTCGAAGCGGGCCAGTGCCGCAGCATCGCTATTGATGGCTTCCTGCAGTTCGCTGCCGCTGTAACCCAGCTCTGCTGCGTTAAGGAAGATGGTGGGGATGCCGGCATTGATCATGGTGGCCTGGAAACTGCCCACACCGGGGACTTCTAGTGTGTCCACTACATTGCCGGTGGGGAACATCGCACCACCGCCATCGCCTTCGCCCTCGTCGGCCGGGTCGAGGAATTCCAGTTGTACCTCGGCGGCCGGGAAGGTGACGCCGTCCAGCTCGAAATCACCGGTTTCCTGTACCTCACCATTGGTGACGGGTACGTGGGCGATGATGGTCTTGCTGATATTGGCCTGCCAGATGCGTACCGTGGCCACGCCATTGGCCGGGATGCGGCTGGCGTCCACCAGCCCGCTCATGATGGCAAAGGAGCCAACGGCGGCGGACAGGTTGCCGCAGTTGCCGCTCCAGTCGACAAAGGCCTTGTCGATGGCCACTTGGCCAAACAGATAGTCCACGTCGTGATCGGGCCGGCTGCTCTTGGCCAGGATCACCGTCTTGCTGGTGCTGGAGCTGGCACCACCCATGCCGTCAATCTGCTTGCCGTAGGGGTCGGGGCTGCCGATCACACGCATCAGGATGGCATCACGTACCGGGCCGGGTTGTTGTGCGGCGGCAGGCAGGTCTTGCAGGCGGAAAAACACCCCCTTGCTGGTGCCGCCACGAATATAAGTAGCGGGGATACGGATTTGCGGAGCATGGGCCATGCAGTCTCTCCTGTCATGCTGTGGGCAAGGCCGTCAACAGGCATTGCCGGAATAGGGTGGCAAGCAGCAGGGCGGCTGCGAAACGGATTTCGCGCCGCACTGTCATGGGAGCTGCTCTGGGTCCGACCTGCTGGCAGGGACATACCTGCAGGCCGGGAGCAGCAAAACTCAAACGGTGGTGGACTCCAGGAAGTCCTGGGCAAAGCGCTGCAGCACGCCGCCAGCCTGATACACCCGCACTTCGGCGGCGGTATCCAGACGGCAGGTAACCGGCACTTCCAGCGTTTCGCCATTGCGACGGTGAATCACCAGCGTCAGCGTGCAGCGCGGCGAGATGTCGCCCTTCACGTCGTAGCTTTCGGTACCGTCAATGGCCAGGGTCTTGCGGTTGGTGCCGGCCTTGAATTCCAGCGGCAACACGCCCATGCCCACCAGGTTGGTGCGGTGGATGCGCTCGAAGCCTTCGGCCACGATGGCTTCCACCCCGGCCAGCCGCACGCCCTTGGCTGCCCAGTCACGCGAGCTGCCCTGGCCGTAGTCGGCACCGGCAATGATGATCAGCGGCTGCTTGCGTGCCATATAGGTTTCGATGGCTTCCCACATGCGGGTGACCTTGCCTTCCGGCTCGATACGCGCCAGCGAACCCTTCTTCACCGCTCCATCCACCACGGCCATTTCGTTCACCAGTTGCGGGTTGGCAAAGGTGGCGCGCTGGGCGGTAAGGTGGTCGCCACGGTGGGTGGCGTAGGAGTTGAAATCCTCTTCCGGCAAGCCCATCTTGGCCAGGTATTCACCGGCAGCCGAACTGGGCAGGATGGCGTTGGACGGCGACAGGTGGTCGGTGGTGATGTTGTCCGGCAGCACCGCCAGCGGCAGCATGCCCTTGAGCGTGCGCTCCCCGGCCAGTGCGCCTTCCCAGTAGGGCGGACGACGGATGTAGGTGGACATCGGACGCCAGTCGTACAGCGGGCTCTTGGCTTCTTCCACCTGACCCAGGTCGAACATCGGGATGTATACCTGCTTGAACTGCTCCGGCTTCACGCAGCGCGCCACGATGGCGTCGATTTCATCATCGGACGGCCACAGGTCCTGCAGGCGGATTTCCTTGCCATCCACCACGCCCAGCACGTCTTTTTCGATGTCGAAGCGCACGGTGCCGGCAATGGCGTAGGCCACTACCAGCGGCGGCGAGGCCAGGAAGGCCTGCTTGGCATAGGGGTGGATGCGGCCATCGAAGTTGCGGTTGCCGGACAGCACGGCGGCGGTGTACAGGTCGCGCTCAATGATTTCCTGCTGGATTTTCGGGTCCAGCGCGCCGGACATGCCGTTACAGGTGGTGCAGGCATAGGCGACGATGCCAAAGCCCAGTTTTTCCAGTTCCGGCAGCAGGCCGGCTTCTTCCAGATACAGCCTGGCCACCTTGGAGCCCGGGGCAAACGAGGACTTTACCCACGGCTTGCGCAGCAGGCCCAGTTGGTTGGCTTTCTTGGCCAGCAGGCCGGCAGCCACCACATTGCGCGGGTTGCTGGTGTTGGTGCAACTGGTGATGGCGGCAATGATGACCGCGCCATCCGGCAGCAGGCCTTCGGCTTCTTCGGCACGGGCCTTGTCCAGGTCAACCGCAATGCCGCGCTCGGCCAGTGCCGAGGTGGGCAGACGTTTGTGCGGGTTGGACGGGCCAGCCATATTGCGCACCACGCTGGACAGGTCGAACTCCAGCACGCGTTCGTATTGCGCGCTGACCAGGCTATCGGCCCACAGGCCGCTGACCTTGGCATAGTTTTCCACCAGTGCCACTTGCTCGGCTTCGCGGCCGGTCAGCTTGAGGTAGTCGATGGTTTGCTGGTCGATATAGAACATGGCGGCAGTGGCACCATATTCCGGGCACATATTGGAAATGGTGGCACGGTCGCCGATGGACAGGCTGGCAGCGCCATCACCAAAGAATTCCACGTAAGCGCCCACCACGCGTTCCTTGCGCAGGAACTCGGTGAGGGCCAGTACGATGTCGGTGGCGGTAATGCC
Source organism: Aquitalea sp. (assembly GCF_030150775.1). Taxonomy (NCBI): domain Bacteria; kingdom Pseudomonadati; phylum Pseudomonadota; class Betaproteobacteria; order Neisseriales; family Chromobacteriaceae; genus Aquitalea; species Aquitalea sp. Next base: position 21,579 of record NZ_JASLFG010000041.1, on the reverse strand, counting down.
GGGCTGGCGCTGGCCGGTGAGCTTGACGCCGACGATGTCCGGCAGGCGCATCATGGACGGATGGCCCAGCATCACGGTTTCCGCTTCCAGGCCACCCACGCCGATGGCGATTACACCCAGCGCATCCACGTGCGGGGTGTGGCTGTCAGTGCCGACACAGGTGTCGGGGAAGGCCACGCCGTCACGCACCTGAATCACCGGCGACATTTTTTCCAGATTGATCTGGTGCATGATGCCGTTGCCGGCAGGAATCACGTCCACGTTCTTGAAGGCGGTCTTGGTCCACTCGATGAAGTGGAAGCGGTCTTCATTGCGACGGTCTTCAATGGCACGGTTTTTTTCGAAAGCCTGCGGGTCGAAACCACCACATTCCACGGCCAGCGAGTGGTCGACAATCAACTGGGTCGGCACCACCGGGTTGACCAGCGAGGGGTCGCCACCCTTGTCGGCAATGGCGTCGCGCAGGCCGGCCAGGTCGACCAGCGCGGTCTGGCCCAGAATGTCATGGCATACCACGCGTGCCGGATACCAGGGGAAGTCCAGGTCACGCTTGCGTTCGATCAATTGCTTGAGCGCGTCGGTCAGCAGTTCCGGTTCGCAGCGGCGCACCAGTTGCTCGGCCAGTACGCGCGAGGTATAGGGCAGGGTGGCATAGGCGCCGGGCGCAATGGCGTCAACGGCGGCGCGGGTGTCGTAGTAGTCCAGCTGGCTGCCGGGCAATCGGGTGCGGTAGTTTTTGTTCATGGCGTCGCTAAAACTCTCAGGGTGGAAGCAAAGCGGGGAGCTATCCTTGCGGCTTAGCTCCCCCTGACCATCAGCGTTGTGCCAGCGGCACGAAGGCCTGATCGTCCGGGCCGGTGTAGTTGGCCGACGGACGGATGATCTTGCCGTCAATGCGTTGCTCGATCACGTGTGCGCTCCAGCCGCTGGTACGGGCAATCACGAACAGCGGGGTGAACATGGCAGTCGGTACACCCATCATGTGGTAGGACACGGCGGAGAACCAGTCCAGATTGGGGAACATCTTCTTGATGTCCCACATCACGCTTTCCAGACGCTCGGCAATGTCGAACATCTTGCTGTCGCCGGCTGCGGCGGACAGATTGCGCGCCACTTCCTTGATCACCTTGTTGCGCGGGTCGGAGATGGTGTACACCGGGTGGCCAAAACCAATCACCACTTCCTTGCGTTCCACGCGGGCCTTGATGTCAGCCTCGGCTTCATCCGGCGTGTCGTAACGCTTCTGGATTTCAAACGCCACTTCGTTGGCACCGCCGTGCTTGGGGCCGCGTAGCGCGCCAATGGCACCGGTGATGCTGGAGTACATGTCCGAACCGGTACCGGCAATCACGCGGCTGGTAAAGGTGGAAGCGTTGAATTCGTGCTCGGCGTACAGGATCAGCGAGGTATGCATCGCCTTCACCCACAGCTCGGACGGCTTTTCACCGTGCAGCAGGTGCAGGAAATGGCCGCCGATGGAGTCGTCGTCGGTTTCCACGTCGATGCGCTTGCCGTTGTGGCTGAAGTGGTACCAGTACAGCAGCATGGAGCCGAAGGAAGCCATCAGGCGGTCGGCGATGTCACGCGCACCGGCGATATTGTGGTCGTCTTTTTCCGGCAGGGTGCAACCCAGGGCGGACACGCCGCTGCGCATCACGTCCATCGGGTGGGCGGAGGCGGGCAGCGCTTCCAGCACGCTCTTCACCACTTGCGGCAGGCCGCGCAGGGCTTTCAGCTTTTGCTTGTAGCCAGCCAGCTCGGCCTTGTTCGGCAGCTTGCCGTGCACCAGCAGGTAGGCCACTTCTTCAAATTCGCACTGATCGGCGATATCCAGAATGTCATAGCCGCGATAGCTCAGGTCGTTGCCGGTACGGCCAACCGTGCACAGGGCGGTATTGCCGGCGGCAACGCCGGACAGGGCGACCGATTTCTTCGGCTTGCCAGTCAGAACCACTTCAGTCATGCCATTTCTCCTTGGACAATTTTTCTGCTGTTACTGTTGTGTGCATGGCTGGGCTGCACATGGCCGCCCGGCCTGATTGGTTATTTATTTTTGCCTTCGGCGGACAGTTACTTGTTTTTGCCTTCGGCAAAGAGGCCATCCAGCTTTTGCTCGTAGCTGTGATAGCCCAGGTGTTCGTACAGATCCATGCGGGTTTGCATCAGGTCCAGCACATTTTTCTGAGTACCGTCGCGACGCAGCGCGCCGTACACATTCAGTGCGGCCTGGCTCATGGCGCGGAAGGCCGACAGCGGGTACAGCACCAGCGACACGCCGTTTTCGCCCAGTTCCTGTGTGGTGTAGAGCGGGGTGGAGCCAAACTCGGTGATGTTTGCCAGCACCGGCACACCCACGGCTTCGGCAAATTGCTTGTACATGGCCAGGTCGGTCATGGCTTCCGGGAAGATCATGTCGGCACCGGCTTCCACGCAGGCCACGGCGCGTTCGATGGCGGAATCCAGTCCTTCCACTGCCAGCGCGTCGGTGCGGGCCATGATGACGAAACTGTCATCCTTGCGCGCATCGGTAGCGGCCTTGATGCGGTCTACCATTTCTTCCTGGCTGACAATGGCCTTGTTGGGGCGATGACCGCAGCGCTTTTGCTGCACCTGGTCTTCAATGTGCACGGCAGCTGCACCGGCTTTTTCCAGGCTGCGGATGGCACGGGCGATATTGAAAGCACCACCCCAGCCAGTATCGATATCCACCAGCAGCGGCAGTTCGGTCACATCGGTAATGCGGCGCACATCAATCAGCACGTCTTCCAGCGTGGTGATGCCCAGGTCGGGAATGCCGCAGGAACAAGCGGCAACACCGCCACCGGACAGATAGAGGGACTTGAAGCCTGAGTGTTCGGCCAAACGTGCTGCATAGGCGTTGACTGCGCCCACAACCTGCAGCGGCTTTTCTTGTTCTACGGCGAGACGGAAGCGTTGACCGGGTGTGCTCATGACGGGGTCCTTGTGTGGGGTGCGGGTGATGTTGCAGTTATTCTAGCAAGTGCTTGGTTGGAGTGCAAACGCTCTATCGCACCTCCAGGTGGAGGGAAGTTTCAGATTCGGGTGCAGTCTGGTATGTTTCCGGGCAGCAAAGCTCGGGGGAACTCATTGCACGTGCCACGGTCTAGTGCTGTGTCCGCACAGCCGTACATACAACTAAACCAGTGGACAATTCAGGGAGCATTACAACGACATGAGTGATCGTGAGATCGATCAACAGTTGGTGGAGCGTGCCCAGCGAGGTGAAAAAAGAGCTTTCGACCTGCTTGTTGCAAAATATCAGCGTCGCCTGGCCAGACTTTTGTCACGTTTCATTCGCGACGGTGCCGACATCGAAGATGTGACGCAAGAAGCATTCGTCAAAGCGTATCGCGCCTTGCCATCTTTCCGTGGCGAGAGCGCGTTTTACACATGGCTGTACCGGATCGGCATCAATACTGCCAAGAATTTCCTCAGTTCCGCCGGGCGTCGCCCGATGGTCAACAGCGAGTTTGAGGACGAGGATGGCGAGAGCTTCGACCTGGCGTCGCAAGTTCCCGACATGAATACGCCCGAAACCGAGCTGATGAACAAGGAAATCGTGACGACAGTGAATAGCGCCGTGCAGGCTTTGCCGGAGGAACTCAGAACGGCCATTTCCCTGCGGGAGATGGACGGACTGTCCTACGAAGAGATTGCACAGGTGATGAATTGTCCCATCGGCACCGTCCGCTCGCGCATTTTTCGGGCGCGGGAGGCAATTGCTGCCGAATTGAGGCCATTGCTGGATACGGCCAAGAACAGAAGGTGGTAGGTATGAAAGAAAAATTATCTGCACTGATGGATGGCGAGCTGGACGGGCAGCCCGCAGACAGAACCATCAAAGCCATCACTGAGGAAGAGGAGCTCAAGCAGGTGTGGGATGCTTATCACCTGATTGGTGATGCCATGCGTGCCAACACCCATGTTGCGGTGGACGTGCGCCGCCAGGTGGCCGAGCGTCTTGCTGGCGAGCCCACGGTGCTGGCGCCGCGCCGCTGGTTTGCGCCAGTGCGCAACCGGCGTGCCGGAGCTGTTGCGCTGGCGGCCAGCGTCAGCTTTGCTGCCGTGGTGGGCTGGCAGTTGTCGCATGGCAATGCGGCCTCGGCGGTTGCTGATCGAGGTGTTCCGGTGGCGGCGGTTCAGGCGGCCCAGGAGCATGACGACCTTTATCTGGCAGCCCATCAGGAAATGACGGCAGACCAAAGCGTCTACAAGGTCTCTTACGGAAATGGAGTCCGCCACTGATGCGTCTTACACAGCTGTCCGGGGTCTGTCTGATGGGCGTGGCCATGCTCGCCCATGCAGATGATGATTGGCTGGTGGTGAAGAGGGCGGCTGTTGCCGCAAGGCAGCAGCCCCTGACGGGTACCTATCTGCACCAGATGAATGGTTCGCTGGAAACTTTCCGTATTGTTCGGGGAGGGACTGGCGATACTATTCAGGAAAAGCGGACCTCGCTGGATGGGCCGTCGCGGGAAATCATCCGCAAGGGGCTGGAGCTGACTTGCTATGCACCGGATGCAAAGTCGCTGTCGGCAGCCAAGATCAGCGCCATGCGGCTGTTTCCTGCCATCCTGCCTGATGACATTGGCAATATTGCGCAATCCTATACGCTAAAACGCAGCGGCAAGGACCGGGTGGCGCAGCGGGATTGCAACTGGATGGATCTCAAGCCCAGGGATAGCAAGCGCTATCTGCTGCGTCTGTGCGTCGAGCCGGTCAGCAACTTGCCCTTGAAAGTCATTACCCAGAATGCTGCGGGTGATGCGGTTGAACAGTTCACCTTTACCGAGATCGAGCTGCAGGGGCCAAAGGATAAATCCGCTTTCCGGCCGCAGTACAAGCAGAACTATGTATTGCGCAGTGCCAATGCACCGCAGATGACGCTGGATGCCGATGCGCCTTCTGAAGTCAGCGGTATGCCGTCCGGCTTCAAGCTGCTGCGTGCGGTGCAGCGCAGCCTGCCGGGCCAGGCCGAACGCACGATACGGCATATGGTGTTCAGTGATGGGCTGGTCATGCTATCCCTGTTCATCGAGCCGCAGACTGATGGTCGTGCCGAGAGGGCGGTCAATCTGCATGGTGCCGTCAACATGGCAACTGCCGTGCAGGGGGATTATCTGGTCACTCTGGTTGGCGACCTGCCTGAACCCACCATGCTGGCCATGATCAGAAACCTCAAGATCACACTCAAGCCATGATGGTGCAGGCCCACCCTCCCGCCTTGTTCGGGAGAGTGGGCTGTTTTAGTCTTCACCGCTGTTTCCTGTGCAAACCACATCAAGATGGAGCGACCATGTCGATCAAGAAGCTGATCGTTGCGGCCATGCTGGCGGCTGCAGCATACACCGTTCAACCCGCTGCCGTTTGGGCTGCTGATCTGCCGGATTTCACTCGCATCGTCGAGACCGAAGGGCGCGCTGTCGTCAATGTCAGCACCACCGCCACCATCAAGCAGAATCTCAGTGCGCTGCCCGAGGGCATGGAAGGCGATCCCTTTTTTGACTTCTTTCGCCGTTTTGCACCGCAACAGCAGCAAGAGCGGCAGGAGCGCTCGCTGGGCTCTGGCTTCATCATCTCGGCAGATGGCTATCTGCTGACCAATGCCCACGTCGTGGCGCGGGCGGAAGAGATTACCGTCACCCTGACCGACAAGCGTGAATTCAAGGCCAAGGTGATTGGTTCCGATGCACGCACCGATGTGGCCTTGCTCAAGATTGATGCCAAGAACCTGCCCGTGGTGCGGCTGGGAAACATGGCGGACGTGAAGGTTGGCGAGTGGGTGCTGGCCATCGGCTCGCCCTTCGGCTTTGAAAACACGGTCACTTCCGGCATTGTCTCGGCCAAGAATCGCTTGCTGCCGGATGAGAATTTTGTCCCCTTCCTGCAAACCGATGCCGCAGTCAATCCGGGTAATTCGGGTGGCCCGCTGTTCAATCTGAAAGGCGAAGTGATAGGTATCAATTCGCAGATATACAGCCGGTCCGGTGGTTTTATGGGTATTTCCTTCTCGATTCCGATTGATGTGGCCATGAATGTGGCAGATCAGCTCAAGGCCACCGGCAAGGTCAGCCGTGGTCGTATCGGTGTGGCGATACAGGAGCTGAACAAGGATCTGGCGGCATCGTTCGGGCTGGCAAAACCATCTGGTGCGCTGGTGAATGACGTGGAGAAAAAGAGCCCGGCAGAGAAGGCAGGCTTGCGCACCGGTGATATCATCCTGTCCGTTGCCGGTCAGACGGTGGAGTCCTCATCGGATTTGCCGCGCCTGATTGGAGCCATCCGTCCGGGCAAGCCGGTGGTGCTGGAGGTGTGGCGTCATCGTGCCATGCAGAAGCTGACAGTGGTGCCTGAAGAGCTGAAATCGGAGGATGCTCGCAGCGCCCAGCGCGAATACCGCTCGCCGCAGGCTGTGCCTGATGCCCAGAATATGAAGCAGATCGGTCTGGCGTTGCAGGAGCTGTCGCCGCAGCAGCTGGCCAAGGTGGGTGTCAAATACGGCCTGCAGGTCAAGCGTGCCAGCGGTGCTGCAGCGCGGGCCGGCGTGCAGCCCGGTGATGTGATTGTCGGCCTGGGCGGCGAGCCGCTAAGCAGCTTTGCCCAGTTCAAGGCTGCAGTGGCTGCCGCACCCAAGGGCAGTACGCTGGCCTTGCAGCTCTGGCGTCAGGGCATCGTCCTGTTTGTGCCCTTGAGCATTGGTGGAGAAGAATGAAACTGACTTTGTATTTTCGAGAGTACTGCAGCCTGTGCCATCAGATGCTGGCCGAGCTGCAGCCGTGGCAGGCCAGGCATGGCTTCGAGCTGAATGTGGTGGATGTGGATGCAGACCCCGTGCTGGAGGCCAGATTCAACGAACTGGTGCCAGTTTTGATGGAAGGCGAGCAGGAGATTTGTCACTGGCATCTCGATATTCCTGCTTTGGCTGCACATTTGGGCGAAATCGGCTAAAATCCGCGCCAGTGTGAGTTGTTCAAGGGCACGCCAGCGTGCCCTTATCTTTTTGCTGGATACCGATGAAACATATCAGAAATTTCTCGATCATTGCCCATATTGACCATGGCAAATCGACCCTGGCCGACCGCTTCATCCAGTTTTGCGGTGGCCTCGAACTGCGTGAAATGAGTGCCCAGGTGCTCGACTCGATGGATATCGAGAAAGAACGCGGCATCACCATCAAGGCCCAGACGGCAGCCTTGCAATACAAGGCGCGCGACGGACAGGTGTACAACCTGAACCTGATCGACACCCCGGGACACGTGGACTTTTCCTACGAGGTTTCCCGCTCGCTATCTGCCTGCGAAGGCGCACTGTTGGTGGTGGATGCCTCGCAAGGGGTGGAAGCACAAACCGTGGCCAACTGCTATACCGCCATCGATCTGGGCGTGGAAGTGGTGCCGGTGCTGAACAAGATCGACCTGCCAGCAGCCGAGCCCGAGCGCGTGTCCCAGGAAATCGAGGACATCATCGGTATTGAAGCCATTGATGCCGTGCGTGCCTCGGCCAAGTCTGGTATCGGCATTCAGGACATCCTCGAAGTGGTGGTCAGCAAGATTCCGCCGCCGGAAGGCAATCCGGATGGCCCGCTCAAAGCCCTGATCATCGACTCCTGGTTCGACAACTACGTCGGCGTGGTGATGCTGGTGCGGGTCAAGGATGGTCAGGTTCGCCCCAAGGACAAGATCAAGTTCATGGCCACCGGTGCCGAACATCTGGTGGAGCAGGTCGGTGTGTTCTCGCCCAAGTCGGTACAGCGCGATGTGCTGAACGCAGGCGAGGTAGGCTTCATCATTGCCGGTATCAAGGAGCTGAAGTCGGCCAAGGTGGGTGACACCATCACCCTGATGAAAACGCCGGCTACCGAAGCCCTGCCGGGCTTCAAGGAAGTGCAGTCGCAGGTATTTGCCGGCCTGTATCCGGTGGAAAGCCACGATTACGAAGCCCTGCGCGATGCGCTGGAAAAGCTGCAGCTGAACGACGCCTCGCTCAAATACGAACCTGAGGTGTCGCAGGCACTGGGCTTTGGCTTCCGCTGCGGCTTCCTGGGCCTGTTGCACCTGGAAATCGTGCAGGAACGGCTGGAGCGCGAATTCGACATGGACCTGATCACCACGGCGCCAACCGTGGTGTATGAGCTGGTGTTGAAAGACGGCAGCGTGATTCATGTCGACAACCCGTCGCGTCTGCCGGACCCGGGCAAGGTGGAAGAGATCCGCGAACCCATCATCACCGCCCATATCCTGGTGCCGCAAGACTATGTCGGCGCGGTCATTACCCTGTGTACCCTGAAGCGCGGTGTGCAGCGCAATATGCAGTATCTGGGCCGTCAGGTGATGCTCACTTACGATATGCCGATGAATGAAGTGGTGATGGACTTCTTTGACCGCCTCAAGTCCACCAGCCGCGGCTATGCCTCCCTTGACTACGAGTTCAAGGAATTCCAGTGCGCCGATCTGGTCAAGCTGGATGTACTGGTCAACAGCGAAAAAGTGGATGCACTCAGCCTGATCGTGCACCGTGCCTCCAGCGTCTACCGTGGCCGTGAGCTGGTCTCGAAAATGCGTGAACTGATTCCGCGCCAGATGTTTGACATCGCTGTGCAGGCAGCCATCGGCGGCCATATCATTGCGCGTGAAACGGTGAAGGCACTACGCAAGAACGTTCTGGCCAAGTGCTATGGCGGCGACATCACCCGTAAGAAAAAGCTGCTGGAAAAACAAAAGGCCGGCAAGAAGCGCATGAAGCAGGTGGGTAATGTGGAAATCCCGCAAGAGGCTTTCCTGGCCATTCTTCAAGTAGGGGAAAAATAAGTGGGCGAAAACCTGTTCTGGGTATTTACCGTGGCCGTCATCGTTGGCGGTATGCTGGTGGCGTTTGGCGGACAGCGCGAAGTCGGGCAGAAGGACTGGCCGGTGTCGATACAGTGGGGTTATCTGGCTCTGGTGATCGGCGGCTTCGGCCTGTTGTCCAACTACATGAGCTTTACGGCAGTCATGCTGGTGTTCGTGCTGGTAACTGGTGTGGTATGGGGCCTGGACAAGTTTTTGCTGGCAAAGAAACGCGCTGGTGAGCCCGGACATTTTGTTGAATATTCGCGCGGTTTCTTCCCGGTGATCCTGGTGGTGTTCCTGCTGCGCTCCTTCCTGGTGGAACCGTTCCAGATTCCCAGCAGCTCGATGCGTCCCGGGTTGGTGGTGGGGGACTTCATCCTGGTGAACAAGTTTGCCTATGGTATTCGCGTTCCGGTGCTCAACAATGTGGTGGTGCCGGTGGGCAAGGTAAGCCGTGGTGATGTGGTGGTGTTCAACTATCCGCCCAACCCCAAGGTCAATTACATCAAGCGCGTCATCGGTGTGGCAGGCGATGTGGTGGAGTACCGTAACAAGCGTCTGACCATCAATGGCAAGGCAGTACCGGATGAAAAAGATGGCACTTATGACTATCTTGAACAAGGAATGGCGATGATTCACAACGACCAGTTCAAGGAAGTCATGGATGGCAAGTCGTACAAGGTGCTGAACATTCCGGATGCGCCCGTGGTGGCACTGGGGCAGGTAGCTGACTTCCCTTCGCGTGATCAGTGCCAGTATGATGACAATGGCTTTGTCTGCAAGGTGCCGGCCGGACATTACTTCATGCTGGGCGACAACCGTGACAACAGCCTGGATGGCCGCTACTGGGGTTTCGTCGATGATCGTCTGATGGTGGGCAAGGCCTTCCTGATCTGGATGAACTTCAGCGCGCTGTCCCGCATTGGCACCGCCATTCGCTAACCGTATCCGCCAGGGGGCTTACATGCAGCGTCAGCAGGGTTTATCAGTCATTTCAGTACTGTTCATCATGCTTGTTGTCGGAGCCGGCTTCTTGCTGGCTGGCAAGGTGCTGCCGGTGTACAACGAGTACGCCGAGGTCCGCAAGGCGGTAACGGCCATGGCCAGCCAACCCGGACGGGGTGAAACCGAACTGCGTCGCGAGTTCATGAACCACGCCATGGTGGGTGACATTTCCTCTATCAAGCCGGAAAACCTCACCATCATTACCACTGCCAACACCGTCTTCGTGCGTGCAGCCTATCGCCGCGAAGTACCGCTGTTTGCCAATGTCAGCCTGGCTTTCGATTTTGATACCCAGGCTGGACAGACACCCCAGTAACTACAGTGAACCACGTTGATACCCGATTCCGGCGCCTGTCCGAAGCGCTGGATTATGCATTCCAGAAGCCTGACCTCTTGCGTCAGGCCCTGACACACCGCAGCTTTGCGGCCTCCAATAACGAACGCTTTGAGTTCATCGGTGACAGCATTCTCAATTACACCGTGGCGCGCATGCTGTTCGACCAGTTTCCGCGCCTGAGCGAAGGTGAGCTGTCCCGCTTACGTGCCAATCTGGTCAACCAGAACACGCTGGCAGAAATTGCCCATGAGCTGAAGCTGGGCGACTATCTGTATCTGGGCGAGGGGGAGCTGAAAAGCGGTGGTTTCAACCGCCCGTCCATCCTGGCCGATGCGTTGGAGGCAACCTTTGCTGCAGTCAGCTTTGATGCGGACTTCCAGCGCGCCGAGCAGGTGGTGCGCCGTCTGTACAGCAGCCGCGTGGCTGCCATCGACCCCACCAAGCATGCCAAGGATGCCAAGACCCGGCTGCAAGAAGCGTTGCAGGCGCGTAAATGGCCGCTGCCCAAGTACCGTATCCTCACCCAGACCGGTGAAGCCCACGAACAATGGTTCAAGGTAGTGTGCGATCTGGGCGAGCTGATCATTGAATCCCAGGGCGAAGGCGGCAGCCGCCGTGCCGCCGAACAGCAGGCAGCCGAAGTCGCGCTGCAGCTCCTTGAACAAAAACTGGCCACAGGCAAGAAACACGCATGACAGAACACGCATATCACTGTGGCTTTGTGGCCATCGTGGGCCGCCCCAATGTGGGCAAATCCACGCTGATGAACCATCTCATCGGCCAGAAAGTCAGCATCACCTCGAAAAAGGCACAAACCACGCGCCACCGCGTCAACGGCATCCATACCGAAGACAATGCCCAGTTCATTTTTGTCGACACCCCGGGTTTCCAGACCTTCCACAAGGGTGCGCTCAACGAAACGCTGAACAAGAGCGTGAAGGATTCGCTGGGCAGTGTGGACTGTGTGCTGTTTATCCTGGAAGCCATGCGCTGCAGCGCGGCCGACCGCGAAGTGATGGCACTGTTGCCCAAGCACACCCCGGTGATCCTGGTGATCAACAAGCTGGACAAGGTCAAGGACAAGTTCCTGCTGCAGGAATTCATTGATGGCGTACGCGCTGAATTCCAGTTTGCTGATTGCGAAGTGGTCAGCGCCAAGCATGGCCAGCGCCTGTCCGAGCTGCTGGACAAAGTCCGTCCGCACCTGCCCGAATCCATGCCGCTGTACCCGGACGACATGGTGACAGACAAGAGTGAACGCTTCCTCTCCGCCGAAATCGTGCGGGAAAAGCTGTTCCGCTACCTGGGCGAAGAGCTGCCCTATGAAATGAATGTGGAAGTGGAAATGTTTGAGATGGACGGTGCGCTGCGCCGCATCCACATCGCCATTCTGGTAGACAAGGAAAACCAGAAGCCCATCGTCATCGGCAAGGGCGGCGAGAAGCTGAAGAAGATTTCCACCGAAGCCCGCCTGGATATGGAAAAGCTGTTTGATGGCAAGGTCTTCCTGCAAGTTTGGGTGAAGGTGAAATCCGGCTGGGCCGATGATGTGCGCTTCCTGCGGGACTTCGGCCTGAACTGATGTCGCAGCAACTGCCACGACCTCCCTGTTGGGCGGTGATTTTTTCTGCACCGGCCAAACCCGCCGATCTGGCCGGGCGCATGCTGCGTCTGGCCCAGTTGCAGGCCGGCTATCTGGGGGCCGAGGCCACCGAGGATGGCGACGGCATGCCGGTCACCCGCTGTTACTGGGATGATGTCGATGCCATCGCCGCCTGGCGCGTGCATGCCGAACACCTGCTAGCACGCGAAAGCGACCGTCAGGGCCGGCTGCAGTTTTCCTTGCAGGTGGATCGTATCGAGCCGGTGGCGGATGTCAGCCGAGGCGGGGACGCATGAGCCAGCCGGGCAGAGTAGACCGTCAGCAGGCGTATCTCTTGCATGCGCAGCCCTATCGGGAAACCAGCCTGCTGGTGGAGGTACTTACCCCACAGCATGGCCGCTTTACCATGGTAGCGCGTGGCGCGCGCCGACCGCGTGCCGATGTGCGCGGCGTATTGCTGCCGTTTCAGCCGCTCACCCTGTCCTGGTTTGGCAAGGGCGAAGTGCGTACCCTGCACACGGCGGAATGGAACGGCGGCGTGCCGCAGCTGGCCGGCATTCGCCTGGTATGCGGTTTCTACCTGAATGAGCTGATGCTCAAGCTGACCGCCCGTGACGATGCCGAACCGCGCGCCTTCACTGTCTACGACCAGGCGGTCAGGGCACTGGCGGTGGCCGACTCCCTGTCCGCCACCTTGCGACGTTACGAATTGCGGCTATTGCAAGCGCTGGGCTATGCCGGCAGCTTTGCCTGCGATCAGCACGGCGAGGTCATCGACGCGGCAGCAGACTACCTGTGCCGCGGCGGTGCGCTGGCAGAGCGCGATGCCGGTTTCGACCCGGTCGGCCCGTTTTTGCGCCTGCCCGGTAGCGAGCTGCTGGCCATTGAGGCCGACAATTACAGCGCCATTAGCACCCGCCGTGCGGCGCGCAGCCTGCTGCGGCTGCTATTGACCGATTTGCTGGGCGAGGAGCCATTGGCCTCGCGTGAACTCTTGCAGGCCATCAACGCCATTGCCGACTGAGGCCTGCCAACAGGAGCTGAAGATGATTTTGCTTGGTGTGAATATCGACCACGTTGCCACCCTGCGTCAGGCACGCGGTACCCGCTACCCCAGCCCGGTAGAGGCTGCACTGGTGTCCGAAACCGCCGGTGCCGACCTGATTACCCTGCATCTGCGTGAAGACCGCCGCCACATCCAGGATGCTGACGTGGTGGCCATGCGCCAGGTCATCAAGACTCGCATGAATCTGGAAATGGCGATGACGCCGGAAATGCTGGCCAATGCGCTGGCAGTGGCCCCGGAAGATGTGTGCCTGGTGCCGGAAAAGCGCGAAGAAGTCACCACCGAAGGCGGACTGGATGTGCTGGGCCACTATGCCGATGTCTGCCATTACACCGAAACCCTGCAGCAGGCCGGCATCCGCGTGTCTATCTTCATCGATCCGGATCGCGCGCAGATCAGCAAGGCCTATGAAGCCGGTGCCCGGGTGATCGAACTGCACACCGGTGCTTATGCTGACGCCGTGCACGCTGCCGAGCGTGAAGCCGAACTGGCGCGCATTCGCGGTGCGGCTGCCTTTGCTGCCGAGCTGGGCATGGTGGTGAATGCAGGTCATGGTCTCAACTATCACAACGTCAAGCCGATTGCCGCCATTCCGCAAATCAGCGAACTGAACATCGGCCACGCCATCATCGGCCAGGCGGTGTTCGTCGGGCTGGATCGTGCCGTGCGCGACATGAAGGCCCTGATGCAAGAGGCCCGTCGCGGCTAAGACACGGCAGGAAGGGACGGGGGCATGATCTACGGCATCGGTACCGATATGGTGGAAATCGCCCGTATGCAGGGCCTGCTGCAGCGCTGGGGCGACAAGGCCGGGCGGAGGATTCTGGCGGAGTCCGAAATGGCGGATTTTCTGCAATCCCGCGATCAGGCCCGCTTCTTGGCCAAGCGTTTTGCCGTGAAGGAAGCGCTGTCCAAGGCCGTCGGCACCGGGGTGGTGGAGCCGGTGTTGCTGACTGCCATCGCGGTCAGTCATGACGAACTGGGCAAGCCGCAACTGGTCTTTGCTGCGGCTCTGCAGGATTTCCTCAGCCAGCGCGGCATTGTGCGCAGCCATGTTTCCATCACCGACGAGCGGGAGCATGCCCTGGCCTTTGTGGTGCTGGAGCAGGCCTAAGCACCGCGCCGGGTACTGCCCGGCATGATCATCAATCAGGGGGACAGCCCCCGCACAGTCTGGAGAGTCAGCCATGCAAGTAGCGAACCTGCCGCGTGGTCCGGTGATGGTGGATGTACACGGCTTTGCCCTGAGCGAACAGGAGAGAGCCCGTCTGTCCCACCCGCTGGTGGGCGGCGTCATCCTGTTTCGCCGTAATTTTCACAATATCGAACAGCTCAAGGCACTGACCGCCGAAATCCGCAGCCTGCGCACGCCGGAGCTGCTGATTGCCGTTGACCACGAGGGTGGACGCGTACAGCGTTTTCTCGATGGCTTCACCCGTCTGCCGCCGATGAGTGTGCTGGGCGAGATGTGGCAGCAGGACGAAGCCGCAGCCCGTGCCGCTGCCGAAAATGTAGGCGTGGTACTGGCTGGCGAATTGCGTGCCTGCGGGATTGATTTGTCCTTCACCCCGGTGCTGGACCTGGACTGGGGCCGCTGTGCCGTGATCGGCAACCGGGCCTTCCACCGTAATCCGCAGATTGTCAGCGAACTGGCGCTGGCTTTGCAGCGTGGCCTGCAGCAAGGCGGCATGACTACCTGTGGCAAGCATTTTCCTGGTCACGGTTTTGTCGCTGGCGACAGCCATTTCGTGATGCCGCAGGACGACAGGACGCTGGCCGAACTGGAAGCCGACGACCTGATTCCCTTTGCCCGCATGGCGGAGGCCGGCATGGGTTCGGTGATGCCGGCGCATGTGGTTTACCCGGCGGTGGATGGACGTCCAGCCGGTTTTTCGCCGGTATGGCTGCAGGACATCCTGCGCGACCAGCTGCACTTTGACGGGGTGATTTTCTCCGACGATCTGGGCATGGAAGGCGCAGCCGGTGTTGGTGGCTTTGTGGCCCGGGCTGCAGCGGCGCTGGATGCCGGCTGCGATATGGTGCTGGTATGCAATCAGCCGGAGCGTGCCGATGAAGTGCTGGCCGGCCTGCAGCCGCCCGTACAGCCGCGTTTGGCCGAACGCCTGCAGCGCATGGCCGGGACCGGAACGATTGCTGGCTGGCAGCAGCAAATCCTGAGCGCAGATTTTGCTACCCGTCAGGCGCAGGTGAAGGCGCTGACCATTCCGCAAAACGTGCTGCAGGGGCCCGCCGTGGGCGAGGCCAGCTAAAGCCATCTGGCAGGTAAAACAGAAAAGCCGGCGAAAGCCGGCTTTTCTGTTTGCAATGACAATGTGTCAACTGGCCTGGGTACGCCACAGGCGCGCCAGGTGCGAGGCACGCACGCCAGCCATGGAGGCCGGGCAGGGAGATACCACCTTGTGCGCCGGCAGGCTGGTATCACGGATCAGTGCATCGATATAGGCCGGGCCGTCGCTACGGCGGATGGCCGCCACTTGCGGTTCGCTGGCCTTCTCGCTCCGCGCCAGTACCACGCCGATTTCATCATTGGCCAGTTTGACGAAGCTGCCGGGGGGATAGATGCCCAGCTCCTTGATCAGCAGGGTGGTATAGGCCGGGTCGAACTCGCTGTCCTTGCGCTGGAAAATGTGTCCCAGCGCAGCGGCGGGTACCATGCCGGCACGGTAGCTGCGCGGGGTGAGCTTGGCGCAGGTAATGTCGGCCATGTGCAGCATATGGGCCAGCGATTCGATTTCGCCGCGTGCCAGGCCATAGGGGTAGCCATTGCCCAGCCAGGATTCGTGGTGGGTCTGCACCAGCCAGTGCCACAGCTCGTCGGCCACACCGGCTTCGCGCAGAATGGCGGAACTCATCAGCGGATGGCCGGCAATTTCATCTTCCTGCTGTGGTGTCAGTACGTCCTGCTGATGATAGAGCGTGTTCTGCAACTGGCAGATGGACATGTTCATGGTGAGCGCGGCAGACAGCATGGAAGTGCGCTGCTCCGGGGACAAATCCGGAATGCGACGACTGAGCAGGGCTAGCAGGGCGGTGGTGTGCAGGGCATGCGCCGGGCCGTACTCGTTGAACGGCACCAGCAGCAAGCTGGCAATCACGCCGTCTGGGTGCTGCTCGGTCAGTCGGACGATATCGCGCACCAGCAGGCCGACCTTGCGCGGGAAGTCGTCCAGCTGCATGGCATAGGTGAGCAGGGTGCGGGTGCGCTGCTGCAGAAAGGCCATTTCATGCAGCACGCTTTCGCGCACGGTCATGGTGTCCGGCTGTTCCGGCAGGCTGACTGCGACCATGCGGTTGCCGTCAACGGAATAACCCATTTCCAGCAGCTTTTCGCGCTGGCGATCGCTCAGCACGAAATGCCCCTTGCTAAGCAGCAACAGGCCGTTCCGGGCGTAGACATCCAGCGGCAGTTCCTTGCCCATGCGGATTTGTTCGGGCACTACCTTGTCGTGCAGTTGCTTTTTGAAGCGGGTGGTCATGCTGCGGCTATCGTCGGCTCGGGTTTACAAGTGGCCAAAAGGTCAGTCCTGTCGGACAGTGGCAATTATAGGGCCAACTACCATGCAGCGCTTGGTTTTTATCCGCGACTTGCCGTGCCGGGTTCGCCGCTCAGCCTTTCCACAGACTGGCCAGAAAAGAAATGCGCACGCCTGCCAGGCTGGCGGAGCAAGGGCCGGTAATCTTGTAGGCAGACTGGCTGGTTTCGCGCAGCAGGACTTCAGCATAAGCCGGGCCATCCGCCTTGCGCAGTGCGGCTACTTGCGGTTCGCTGGGTTTGTTGCGGCGAGCCAGCACCACGGCAATTTCATTATTGGCCAGTTTGACAAAGCTGCCGGGGGGGTAAATGCCCAGCTCCCTGATCAGCATGGTGGTAAAGGCCGTGTCAAAGTCGACATCCTTGCGCTGGAACAGATTGCCCAGTGCGGTGGCGGGCAGCTGGGCTGGGCGGTAGCGGCGTGGGGCCAGCTTGGCACAGGTGATGTCGGCCAGGTGCAAAAGATGAGCCGGGGGCAGGATCTGCTTGCGCGCGAGGCCGAAGGGGTAGCCTTTGCCCTGCCAGTTTTCATGGTGGGTTTGCACCAAGGCATGCCACAGCTCGTTCTCGATACCGGCTTCACGCAGGATGGCCGAACTCAGCAAGGGATGTTCCCGGATGGCAGTCTGCTGTTCCGGTGCCAGCATGCCCTGGTGGCTGAACAGCTCGTTCTGCAGTTCGATCTGGGCAATATTCATGGTGAGCGCGGCGCATAGCAGGATCTCCCGATGACCCGCTGGCAGCGGCATGTGCCGGGTAATCAATGCCAGCAGGACCGTTGTGTGCAGTGAATGCGCCACGCCGTATTCATTGAATGGCAGCAGCAGCATGGAGGCAAGCAGTCCGTCCGGGTGGCGCTCACTCAGTTCCATGATTTTCTGGGCAATGGAGCGTACCCGGGTTTCCAGTCCCGGTCGGCTCAGGGCATGCAGCAGCATGCTGCGCACTCGCTGCTGCAGGAAGATGATTTCTTCAAACAGCGACTGGCTCTTGTTTTGCTCCTGCTCGGGCTTTTCTGCTGGCTTGATTTCTTCCTGATGCTCGGCGAAACCCAGTTTGACCAGCCGGTGTTTCATCTCGGGCGATAGCACATAGTGCCCGCGCCGGAGCAGCAAAATGCCGTTCTTGGCGTAGACATCCATCGGCAATTCCTTGCCGATGGAAATGGCGCTGGATTTCAGCTTGTCCGAAAGCGGGTTGTCTGACATGGCGGGCCGTTATCGTTTAATGGCAGGATTTTATAGCTATGTCATCAGACCGGCCAGTGTTTGCCCCGGCTAAATATTGATAATGATCATTGTTTAGGCAAGTCCTGCCATGCTTTTTGCAATCGCTTTACCGAAACCGGGTACGGTGTTTTCAGTTCCTGGGCAAACAGGCTGACACGCAACTCCTCCAGCTGCCAGCGGAATTCCAGCAAGGCCGGTGATGGCTCGCCGCGCTCGCGCTCATCTGCCAGCCGGGCTTCCCACTTGTTCCACAGTTCGCGGATTTCCGCCGCCCGCTGGCCATCGCGCTGCGGATTGGCCGGCTGCTTGTCCATGCGCAGGCTCATGGCGCGCATGTAGCGGGTAAGCTGGGGCAATTGCGCCCATGGTGTGGCCTGCAAAAAGCCTGGGTATACCAGACGGCTCAATTGCTGTTGTAGCTCATTTCCCAGGCGGTGTTTCTGCAACTTGGTATACAGCACCATGTATTCGCTGCCGATCTGGCCCAGGTATTGCGTGACAGCCTGAATCACCGCCGGCAGGCGGGTGCGGGCGCGGGTTTTCTGCTCGTTGAAGGCTTTTTCGCTGCGCGGCAGCGTGTCCTCGCCAATAAAGGCGCGGTCGCAGATGCAGGCAATAGCATCGGCCAGCAGCACATCCACATTGGCCACATTGCGCAGGTTCAGGCCAATCTGGGTCATGCCGGACAGGCCCTTGCCCAGTTGCTTCATCTGCTCCTTCAATTGCAGTTGCAACAGGCGGATCACCCCGGCGCGATGGTGACGTTCGGCCTCGGGCTGGGTGTCGAACAGGCGGATGGCCACCTTGTCCTGCTCCAGCGTCAGCGCCGGATAGCCGGTGAGCTGCTGGCGGCCACGGGCAAACTGGATGCTTTCCGGCAGGTCGCCAAAGTCCCAGCTGCTGACCTCGTCGCGTTCGAAGTCGGCACTGCTGTCGCGGAAGGTCAGCTGGGCAGCCTGGCCAAACTGTTTTTGCAGGGCCAGCAGGTCGCGGCCCAGGCCGATTTCCTGCTTGCCGTCGTCGATGATGCGGAAGTTGAACAACAGGTGTTCCGGCAATTCCTGCTTGTTGAATTCGTCGATGTCGACCTTGACACCACCTGTTTCGCGCAGGATGAAACGTGCCAGTTGCGGGGCAATGGGCTGCTGCAGGTCCGGATTGCTGCTGAGGAAGCGGGTGACAAAGTCCGGCACCGGCACGCAACAGCGTCGCACCTGCTTGGGCAGGCCCTTGAGCAGCTGTTGCAGCTTGTCGCGCACCATGCCCGGCACCAGCCATTCAAACGGGGCGGGTTGCAGGCGGTTGAGAATGGCCAGCGGCACATCCATGGTGACGCCATCCAGCGGGTGCTTGGGTTCAAAGCGGTATTTCAGCCGCAGCTTGCCGTCTTCCAGTTCCAGCCATTCCGGGAACTGGTTTTCCGTCACGTGCTGGGCGGCGTGGCGCATCAGTTCGTCGCGGGTCAGTTGCAGTAGCTTGGGCTCGGTTTTTTCCGCTTCCTTGCGCCAGGCTTCAAAGCTGGCGGCATCCACCACCATGGCCGGAATGCGTTCGTGATAGAAGGCATACAGCGCTTCTTCATCCACCAGCACGTCCTGACGGCGCGCCTTGTGTTCCAGCTGCTCCACTTCGCGGATCAGCTGCTGGTTACGCTGGAAGAAGGGCGCATTGCTGACGTAATCCATGTTCACCAGCGCACCGCGGATGAACAGCTCGCGGGCTTCTTCCGGCGCAATGCGGCCATAGCTCACCGCCCGGCGCGGAATCAGCGTCAGGCCGTACAGGGTGACGCGTTCGCTGGCCACTACTTCGCCGCGGCTCTTTTCCCAGTGCGGTTCAAAGTAATGGTATTTCACCAGATGCGGGGCCAGCTTTTCTACCCATTCCGGTTCGATCTTGGCCACGCAACGGGCGTACAGGCGGGTGGTTTCCACTAGTTCAGCCGCCACCAGCCACTTGGGCTTGCTCTTTTTCAGGCCGGAGCCGGGGAAGACATGGAAGCTGACGCCACGTGCACCCAGGTAGTCGTCGCCTTCCAGATTCTTCATGCCGATATTGCCCACCAGGCCGGTCAGCAGCGCCTTGTGCAGGTTTTCATAGGCCACGGCATCCAGTTGCTGACGCTTTTTCTGCGATAGCTGGGCGTCGGGCTGCTCGGCATCGGCATGCGCTGCTTCGCGCTTGATCAGGCCCAGTTCGCTGGCAATTTCCGCCAGTTGGCCGTGCAGCTCGCGCCATTCGCGCAGGCGCAGATAGGACAGGAAGTGCTCGTGGCAGGTGTTCACCAGCAGGCGGTTGGACTTCTTGTGCTTGATGGCCTCGCTGAAGAAGTCCCACAGGTGCAGATAGGACAGGAAGTCGGATTTTTCATCATTGAAGCGGGCCTGGGCGCGCTCGGCGGCTTCGCGCGCTTCGAAAGGGCGCTCGCGCGGGTCCTGGATGGACAGCGCCGAAGCGATGATCAGCACCTCGCGCATGCAGCCGAAGTCGCGGCCCGCCAGCAACAGGCGGCCCACTTTCGGGTCTACCGGAATGCGTGCCAGCTCCTTGCCGATAGAGGTCAGTTCATTGCTGTCGGTTACTGCGCCCAGCTCGGTCAGCACCTGGTAGCCGTCGGCAATCAGGCGGCTGCTGGGGGCTTCCAGGAAGGGGAAGGCGTCCACTCGGCCCAGGCGCAGTGCGGCCATACGCAGAATCACCGCCGCCAGATTGGAGCGGACAATTTCCGGGTCGGTAAACGCCGGGCGGGCGTTGAAGTCTTCTTCGCTGTACAGCCGCACGCATATACCGGCTTCCACCCGGCCACACCGGCCAGCCCGCTGGCGCGCCGCCGCCTGGGAAATCTTCTCCACTTGCAGCTGTTCCACCTTGGCGCGCGGGCTGTAGCGGTTGATGCGCGCCAGACCGGTGTCAATCACATACTTGATGCCCGGCACGGTAAGCGAGGTTTCCGCCACATTGGTGGCCAGCACGATGCGCCGTCCGCCGGATGGCTTGAAGATTTTCTGCTGGTCTTCGTTGGACAGACGGGCAAACAAGGGCAGGATTTCATAACCGCGAATGCCGGATTTACGCAACTTTTCCGCCGTTTCGCGGATTTCGCGCTCGCCGGGCAAAAACACCAACATGTCACCCGCGCCCTGGCGCGACAGCTCGTCGGCGGCATCGACAATGGCGTCTTCCATTTCCATTTCGCGCTCGTCTTCGTCGCGCTGCTTGAGCGGGCGATAGCGCACTTCCACCGGGAAGGTGCGGCCGGAGACTTCAATCACCGGTGCGCCATCAAAATGGCGGGCAAAGCGGTCGGCGTCGATGGTGGCCGAGGTGATGATGATTTTCAGGTCCGGGCGGCGCGGCAGCAGCTGCTTGAGAAAGCCCAGCAGGAAGTCGATGTTGAGGCTGCGTTCGTGCGCCTCGTCGATGATCACGGTGTCGTAGGCGAGCAACCGCGGGTCGTGCTGGATCTGCGCCAGCAGGATGCCGTCGGTCATCAACCGGACCAGGGTGTCCGGGCTGGCCCGGTCGGTGAACCGCACCGTCCAGCCCACCGCCGCGCCGACTTCGCTGCCCAGCTCCTCCGCGAGCCGTTCGGCGACCGTGCGGGCGGCCAACCGCCGCGGTTGGGTGTGCCCGATCTGCCCGCGGATCCCGCGGCCGATCTCCAGGCACATCTTCGGCAGCTGGGTGGTCTTCCCCGAGCCGGTCTCCCCGGCCACGATCAGCACCTGATTGGCGCGCAGCGCGGCCGTGATCTCCGCGCGTCGGCCAGTGATCGGCAGGTCCGGCGGGTACGTGGCGACGGGCACCGAGGCCTGCCGCGCGGCCACCTTCGCCTCGGCGCGGGCGAGCGCGTCGTCGAAATCGCCCGGTGCGCCGGACCGAGACCTGGTCAGGCCCTCCAGCCGGCGCCCCAACACGTGCGCGTCGACGAAGGTCA
>NZ_JASLFG010000039.1:0-33965 GCF_030150775.1 Aquitalea sp. | reverse complement strand
AAGCCGGCACCATCATCTCGACCGAGAAGACCGGGATCGAGTGGTACTGAGCCAGGGCGCTGAAACACCTGCGGCGGCGTTGCGACGTCGGCTGAAGGGTAGGTGAGGTGTGGATCAACAAGGGCTGCCATGGCAGCCCTTTTGTTATGCCTGATCAATAATGAATGAATTGTGACATTATTTTCATTCATATTTTTTCGATTACGAAAATAATGCAAAAACAACAGGATAGATCACTTTGCGTGAAGATATTCTTGGCTTGCCTTTGTCTTTATCTGCAACGATAATCGCCCCCATCATGCAGGAGAGAGTGGCCAATCGCGGCCACCGCCGAAGGCGCAAGCGCACCCGCAATCGCTCAGGCAAAAGGACTGCATCATCGGATATCACGTATCTGCTTTACTCTGGAGAGCGCTGCCCACGTAGGCAGCCACCGAAGGGGCTAACGGCGGCTGAAAATGCCCGCCGGAAAATCTCAGGTGTCAGGACAGAGGGGTGTTGTACCAAGACAGGCAAAACACCCCCTTTGCAAGGACGCACAGATGACGGCCCCGAAACGTACCCCCCTGTTTGACGCTCATGTCGCCGCCGGCGCCAAAATGGTTGATTTCGCCGGTTGGGAAATGCCCATCCATTACGGCTCCCAGCTGAAGGAACATGAGATCGTGCGCAGCGACGCCGGCATGTTCGATGTGTCCCACATGACCGTGATCGACATCACCGGCAGCGATGCCAAGGCCTGGCTGCAACAGCTGATTGCCAACGACGTGGCCAAGCTGCCCTTCGAAGGCAAAGCGCTGTACTCCGGCATGCTGACCGCAGACGGCACCGTGGTGGACGACCTGATTGTCTACCTGACCTCCTACGGCTACCGCATGGTGGTGAATGCCGGTACCACCGACAAAGACCTGGCCTGGATGGAGAGCCACAAGGCCGGTTTTGATGTCTCCCTCAATGTGCGTCGCGACCTGGCCATGCTGGCCGTGCAAGGCCCCAATGCCATTGCCAAGGTCTGTGCGGTAAAGCCGCAACTGGCCGACGCCATTCAATCACTCAAGGTATTCCAGGGCTTGCCTGCAGGCGACTGGTTCTTTGCCCGAACCGGCTATACCGGTGAAGACGGTCTGGAAATTATGATTCCGGCTGGCGAAGCCATCAACTTCTTCAATGAACTCGTTGCCGCTGGCGTGGCCCCCATTGGCCTTGGCGCCCGCGACACCCTGCGTCTGGAAGCCGGCATGAACCTGTACGGCCACGACATGGACGAAACCGTGTCCCCGCTGCAGGCCGGCATGGGCTGGACCATTGCCTGGGAACCGGCCAGCCGTGACTTTATCGGCCGCAAGGCACTGGAAGCCCAGAAAGCCGCCGGTGTGCCGATGAAGCAGGTGGGCCTGGTGCTGGAAGGCCGTGGCGTGCTGCGTGAAGGCCAGAAAGTGGTGGTGGAAGGCGTGGGTGAGGGCATCATCACCAGCGGCACCTTCTCGCCCACCCTCAAGCACTCTATTGCCATCGCCCGCGTACCGGCCGCAACCGGTGCCGACGCACAGGTGGATTTGCGTGGTACGCTCACCGCTGTCCGCGTGGTGAAGATGCCGTTCGTGCGCAACGGCAAGAAAGTTTTCGAATAACAGCGAGCCGGGAAACACCGCACCAGCCTGCGGGCTGCGCTGTGGTTTCCCGCTCCCGTAACGGTTCAATCAATCCGAGGAGATTCAATCCATGAGCAATATCCCTGCCGAACTGAAATACGTTGCCAGCCACGAATGGCTGCGTCTGGAAGCCGACGGTTCCGTCACCGTGGGCATTACCGAACATGCACAAGAGCTGCTGGGCGACATCGTGTTCGTCGAGCTGCCGAAAGTGGGTGCCAACCTGGCTGCCGAAGAGCAGGCCGGCGTGGTGGAATCGGTAAAAGCCGCTTCCGACGTATACGCCCCGATTGCCGGTGAAGTGCTGGAAGTGAACGCCGAACTGGAAGCCGCTCCCGAGCTGGCCAACAGCGAGCCCTATGGCGCTGGCTGGTTCTTCAAGATCAAGCCGGCCAATGCCGCAGATCTGGACAGCCTGCTGGATGCCGCTGGCTACGCCAAGGAAATCGGCGCCTGATTGCACGCTGTCAAAGCCTCGTGATGTACACCATCGCGGGGCTTTTTCAGTTTCAGGCACAGCTCTTCATTACCGGACACCCACCATGACTCTTGCTTCCCTGTTTAACCGTAGCGAATTCATTGCCCGCCATATCGGCCCCTCCGATGCCGAGCGCAGCGAAATGCTGGCCGAAATCGGTGCCGCTTCGCTGGACGATCTGGTTGCCCAGACCCTGCCGGCTGACATCCGCCTGAACCGTGCGCTGGACCTGCCGTCCCCGGTGCCGGAAGCCGAAGCCCTGGCCGCGCTGAAAGATGTGGCCAGCCGCAACATCGTCAACAAGTCTTTCATCGGCCTGGGTTACTACCCGGTGCTGACCCCCACCGTCATCCTGCGCAATGTGCTGGAAAACCCGGGCTGGTACACCGCTTACACCCCGTACCAGGCTGAAATCGCCCAGGGTCGTCTGGAAGCGCTGCTCAACTACCAGCAAATGGTGATGGACCTGACCGGTCTGGAAATGGCCAATGCCTCGCTGCTGGACGAAGCCACCGCCGCCGCCGAAGCCATGGCCATGGCGCGCCGTGTATCCAAGAGCAAGTCCGAACAGTTCTTTGTCGACAGCCGCGTGCTGCCGCAAACCCTGGACGTGATGAAAACCCGTGCCAAGTACTTCGGTTTCGAGCTGGTTTCCGGCCATCCGGAAGAAGCGGGCAATGGCGACTACTTTGGTGCGCTGTTCCAGTATCCGGGCGAAGCGGGCGACCTGATCGACCTGACGCCGTACATTGCCGCCGTCAAGGCCAAGGGTGGCGTGGCCGTGGTGGCTGCCGACATCATGGCGCTGGTGGCACTGAAGTCGCCGGCCGAAATGGGTGCAGACGTGGCCATCGGCAACACCCAGCGCTTTGGTGTGCCGATGGGCTATGGTGGCCCGCACGCTGCCTACTTTGCCTTCAAGGATGAAATGAAGCGCTCGGCCCCGGGCCGCATCATCGGTGTATCGGTGGACGCCAAGGGCAAGACCGCGCTGCGCATGGCGCTGCAAACCCGCGAGCAGCACATCCGCCGCGAAAAGGCCAACTCCAATATCTGTACCAGCCAGGTACTGCTGGCCAATATCGCCGGCATGTACGCGGTGTACCACGGTGCCGAAGGCGTCAAGCGCATTGCCAGCCGCATCCACCGTCTGGCTGCCATCTTTGCCCATGCGGTGACAAGCGCCGGTGGCAAGCTGGTATTCGACCGCTTCTACGACACCGTGCAAGTGGAAGCGGCCAATGCCGACGCCATCTACGCCGCAGCCTTGGCTGCCGGTTACAACCTGCGTCGCGTGTCCGCCACCGTGCTGGGTGTTGCCTTCCACGAAGCGGCTACCGAGGCTGATCTGGCCGCGCTGATCAAGCTGTTCACCGGCAAGGATGCCGACATCGCCGCGCTGGACGCTGCTGCTGCCGATGCTATCCCGGCCGGCCTCAAGCGCGAATCCGCCTTCTTCACCCACCCGGTGTTCAACACCCACCACAGCGAGCACGAGATGCTGCGCTACCTGAAGAAGCTGGAAAACCGCGACCTGGCGATGAATCACTCGATGATTTCGCTGGGCAGCTGCACCATGAAGCTGAATGCCACCAGTGAGATGATTCCCATCACCTGGCCGGAATTCGCCAATATGCACCCGTTTGCCCCGCGCGATCAGGCTGCCGGTTACCTGCAACTGATCGACGACCTGCAAACCCAGCTTAAAGCCATCACCGGTTTTGACGCCATTTCCATGCAGCCCAACTCCGGCGCGCAGGGCGAGTACGCAGGCCTGCTGGCCATCAGCCGTTACCACGAAGCGCGTGGCGAAGCGCAGCGCAATATCTGCCTGATTCCGCAATCGGCCCACGGTACCAACCCGGCTACCGCGCAGATGATGAACATGCAGGTAGTAGTGGTGAAGTGTGACGAATCCGGCAACGTCGACGTGGCCGACCTCAAGGCCAAGGCCGAACAGCACTCGGCCAATCTGGCGGCGCTGATGATTACCTATCCGTCCACCCACGGCGTGTTCGAACAGCCGATCCGCGAGATCTGCGACATCATCCACAGCCACGGTGGTCAGGTGTACATGGACGGTGCCAACCTGAACGCCCAGGTGGGCCTGTGCCGCCCGGCCGATATCGGTGCCGACGTGTCGCACATGAACCTGCACAAGACCTTCTGCATCCCGCACGGCGGTGGCGGCCCGGGCATGGGCCCCATCGGCCTGAAAGCCCATCTGGCCCCGTTCATGGCCAACCACGTGGTGGCTGAAGTGCCGGGTGCGGTTGCCGGTCAGACTGCGGTTTCCGCTGCGCCGTTCGGCTCGGCTTCCATCCTGCCCATCTCCTTCATGTATATCCGCATGATGGGTGCCGAAGGCATGAAGGCCGCCACCGAAAACGCCTTGCTGTCCGCCAACTACATGGCCAAGAAACTGGGTGAGCACTTCCCGGTGCTGTACACCGGTGCCAATGGCCGTGTGGCGCACGAGTGCATCATCGACCTGCGCCCGCTCAAGGCCGCCAGTGGCGTCACCGAGGTGGATGTGGCCAAGCGCCTGATGGACTACGGCTTCCATGCCCCGACCATGAGCTTCCCGGTGCCGGGCACGCTGATGATCGAGCCGACCGAATCCGAGCCCAAGGCCGAACTGGACCGCTTCATTGCCGCCATGACCGCCATCCGTCAGGAAATCGACCAGGTACAGAACGGCACATGGCCGGCGGACAACAACCCGCTGCGCAATGCACCGCACAGCAAGGCTGACATTGCTGGCGACTGGGAGCGTCCGTACAGCCGCGAAACCGGCCTGTTCCCGCTGCCTTATGTGCTGGAAAACAAGTTCTGGCCGAGTGTGAACCGTATTGATGACGTGTACGGCGACCGCAACCTGGTGTGCAGCTGCCCCAGCACCGACAGTTATCTGTAAGCCAGCACCATGTCGGCATCAGCCTGCCTGCTGGCGAGGCTGATGCTGCACAGCATGACCACAACCCCTGTCTACGACGGGGGTTTTCTTTTTTCACTGATGTTTGCGATGGAGCAAAGACTCTAATTTGGAGTGTGCCTTACAGTGGCCACCACGCTGCCCGCGGTGAATATTGCCCAAATTATGAGCAGTCATTAAAGAAATGAGATTTATTTTAAGCTGTAAGCTTAAAAAACGACGGATGATTGCTAGAATGACCAGCTCCTTGATGGCACACGGCTGATGGCAGGATTGTCATGGCAGCTCAATTCATATTGGGATAGGTCGAAAATCGATATGCAGCACGATGCAGTACCTTTTTCCACGGAAACCATGGCGCGCTTTGCCTTGCTGGAAAAGCTGCGCCATCCGGTATGGGTGTTTGATATCGATGAGCGGCGCGTGTTCTGGGCCAACCAGCATGCCCTGGCGGTGTGGGAGGCGGAAAGTCTGGAGGCGTTATGCGCCCGCGATATGGGGCAGGACATGTCCGATTCGGTTTCGCGCCGCCTGCTGCAGTATCAGAGCGACTTCATCAGCCATGACATGGCATTTTCCGAGACCTGGACGCTCTATCCGAACGGACACCCGCGTAGCTTGCAGGTGGTATTCAGTGGCCTGCGCCATCAGGGGCGCATGCTGATGCTATGCGAGGCGCTGGGCGAATTGCAGGCTGATCCGGACACTCTGCGCAGTGCCGAAGCGCTGCTGCACTCTCCCGTATTCATCACGCTGTACCAGGCCGATGGCCAACCCCTGTATCGCAATCCCAGTGCGCGAGAACATGTGCTGGACCCGGCTGAGTGCTGGCAATCACGCTTTGTCGATCCGGCGGACCTGGCCACTCTGCAGCAACTGCTGGGCGAGCATGGCCGGGGAAGGCTGGTCGCACGGGTGCTCACCCGGCAGGGAGAGCGCTGGCACGAGGTGTCAGCCCGCCATTGCCGGGATGCGGCTACCGGTCAGAACGCCCTGCTGGTCAGTGAAATGGATGTCAGCGAACTGAAGGAGGCCGAAGCACGTGCCAGCCATCTGGCCATGCATGACATCCTGACCGGCCTGCCCAACCGCAACTTCGTGCAGCAGCATTACCCGGCCTTGCTGCAGCAGGCCAGCGCGCAAGGTCTGGAAGTTGCCTTGCTGTGCATCGATCTGGATCGTTTCAAGAACATCAACGACAGCCTTGGCCATGGTTTTGGCGACTTGTTGCTGGTGCAGATGAGCGAGCGCCTGAAAGCCCTGCTGCAGCCCGGTCAGCAACTGGCCCGGCAAGGTGGGGACGAATTTTTGCTGTTGCTGTGCGCGCCGCAGGTCAAGGACATGGCAGCCAGGTTGGCGGCTGATATCGTCGAGACGCTGGCGCGGCCACTGTGGCTGCGCGGCCAGGAAGTGCAATTGACGGCCTCGGTGGGCATCAGCCTGTGCTCTGACGGGGCGGATGATGTGCAAAGCCATATGCGCCATGCGGATCTGGCCATGTACAGCGCCAAGGAGGCCGGGCGCAATGGCATCCATTTTTATGATGAGGCAATGGATGCCCGTGCCCGTTCGCGCCTGGCGTTGGAGTACGAGATTCGCCGTGGTCTGGAAAACGGCGAGTTTGAAGCCTTTTATCAGCCGCGTGTCGACTGCTTCAGTGGCGACATCGTTGGTGCCGAGGCGCTGGCACGCTGGCGGCATCCCGAACGCGGGCTGTTGTTTCCGGACAGTTTTATTCCGGCTTGCGAAGAGAGTGGCCTGATTCGCGAGCTGGACCGGCAAATCCTGGCGCAGGTTGCCAGCCAGCTAGTGCGCTGGCAACGGCAGGGCAGGGCCTTGCAGGTATCGGTAAATCTGTCGGCCAGTCAGTTTGCCGACCCGGAATTGCCTGCTAGCTTGCAACAGATTCTGCAGGACAGTGCATGTCCCGCCGCCAGCATCGAGCTGGAAATCACCGAGTCCCTGCTGCTGGCCCACGACCAGAACACAATGGATACCCTGGCCTCGTTGCAGGCCATGGGTTTTGCCATTGCCATCGACGATTTCGGCACCGGCTACTCCAACCTGGCCTATCTGCAAAACTACCCGCTCAATACCCTCAAGATCGACCGCTCCTTTATTTCCGGCCTGCCACAAAGCTCGGCCATTCCAGAGCTGATCACCAGCTTGTGCCGCATCCTTAAGCTGGCCATGGTGGCCGAAGGGGTGGAAACCCACGCGCAGCTGGACTGGCTGCGTCAGCAAGGTTGCCAACAGTATCAGGGTTATCTGTGCAGCCGGCCATTGTCGCTGGGGCATTTCAACGAATTGCTGGAACACAGCACCGCGACGGTCTGAGCATTGCAGTCTGCAAGACCGATTGAATAAGCAAGGCGAATAAGCTTAGCGGGAATGTGTCATTCTATTTTCCCGCGTCTTCCCTTAAGCTGATGTCCAGCCGGGGCCCCGCATGATGGCGGCCTTCCCCCGCACGGAGACCAAGATGAACCTACGCCCCCTGTTGCCGGTCCTGCTGCTGGCCAGCCCGCTGGCGCTGGCTGCCAAGCCGCTTACCGTCTGTACCGATGCCAATCCCGAAGGCTTTGACGTGGTGCAGTACAACTCGCTGGTCACCACCAATGCCTCGGCCGATGTGCTGATGAACCGGCTGGTGGAATACGATGCATCCGCGCATAAACTGCTGCCCGGTCTGGCCAGCAGCTGGCAGGTGAGCCCGGACGGCCTCAGCTACACCTTCAAGCTGCGCCCGGGCGTAGCCTTCCACAATACCGATTACTTCAAGCCCACCCGCAAGCTCAATGCCGATGATGTGGTATTCAGCTTCCAGCGCATGCTGAACCCGGAACACCCCTGGTTCAAGACCGCCGCCAATGGCTATCCGCATGCCCAGTCCATGCAGCTGCCCAAGCTGATCAAGTCGGTTGGCAAGCTGGACGACAATACGGTGCGGTTTGAACTGAATTACCCGGAATCCACCTTCCTCTCCACGCTCAGCATGGGTTTTGCTTCCATCTATTCCGCCGAATACGCCGCCCAGTTGCAGGCCGCCGGCAAGCAGGCCGAGCTGAACAGCAAACCCATCGGCACCGGGCCTTTCATCCTGCGCAGCTTCCAGAAGGACAGCGTGGTGCGCTACCAGCCCAACCCGGCTTACTGGGGTGGCAAACCCAAGGTGTCGGCTCTGGTGTATGCCATTACGCCGGATGCCACGGTGCGGGTGCAAAAGCTGAAAGCCGGCGAGTGCCAGCTGGCCTTGTCTGCCAAGCCGCAAGACGTGCTGGCGGTGCAGGGCGACAGCAAGATCCGCGTATTGTCCACGCCAGCCTTCATGACCGCCTTTGTTGCCATCAACAGTCAGCACAAGCCCTTTGACAATGTACAGGTACGGCAGGCGGTCAACCTGGCCTTTGACAAGAACACCTATCTGAAAACCGTGTTCGATGGCACCGCCACCGCCGCCACGCTGCCGTATCCGCCCAATACCTGGAGCTACAACAAGAGCGTGAAGCCCTATCCGCAAGACCTGGCGCGCGCAAAAAAACTGCTGGCACAGGCGGGTTATCCCAATGGCTTTGACACCACGCTGTGGGTGCGCCCCAGCGGCAGCACGCTCAACCCCAACCCCAAGGCCGGGGCCGAGCTGCTGCAGGCCGATCTGGCCAAGGTGGGCATCCGCGCGCAGATCAAGGTGATCGAGTGGGGCGAACTGATCAAGCGCGGCAAGGCGGGCGAGCACGATCTCCTGTTCATGGGCTGGGCCGGGGATAATGGCGACCCGGACAACTTCCTCACCCCGCAGTTCTCTTGCGCCGCCGTGCAGTCCGGTACCAACTTTGCCCGCTATTGCGACCCGAAACTGGACAAGCTGATTGCCGACGGCAAGAAAACCAGTGACTTTGCCCAGCGCAGCAAGCTGTACCAGCAAGCGCAAAAGCTGATCAGCGACCAGGCATTGTGGCTGCCGCTGGCCCATCCCACCGCCTATGTGCTGGAACGCAAGGAAGTGGCCGGCTTTGTCGCCAACCCGTTTGGCCGGGTTAACTTTGCTACGGTGAATGTGCAGTAAAGCCGTCAATCCAGAAGAACAAAGGCAGCCTTGTGCTGCCTTTTTGCATGTTCAGGCAGCCGGATGGGTGCTTGGGATGCTGGCAAGGGCTGCTTGCGGTATCATACCGGGGTGTTTGTCGATCACAGACACAGCGGGTGCCGGGAACAGTCTGTCCCGGGGTTCCGCACACCGGGAAGAGCCTGCCATGAGTCGCAAAGAAAGCAAAAGTCCAACCTTTGACCGCATTGTCGAAGCCAGCCTGCAGCTGTTCAACCAGCAGGGCGAGCGCAGCGTCACCACCAATCACATCGCGCGCTATCTGAATATCAGCACCGGCAATCTGTACTACCACTTTGCCTGCAAGGAAGACATCATCAACGAGCTGTACCGGCGCTACTCCAAGGGCATGGCTGATTACCTGAGTGCGGCGGGTGAGCTGAGCGTGACCACTTCCATCGAAGGGCTGGTGAGCCTGTTGGATAAGGTGCTGCGCCATTTGTGGACTTTCCGTTTCATTCCGCAAAGCATTTCCAGCCTGTTTTCGGTCAACCAGTCCTTACAGGAAAGCTACAGCAAGATTGAAGCCGGGCTGATCAGCCGTGGCGTGGAAAAGCTGTTCTTCAAGCTGCGCGATCAGGGCATGCTGGAAGGCGACGACGTGCAGATCGGCTTTCTGGCGCGTAATTTCCAGCTGTTGCAAACCGGCTGGATTGCCCGTCCCGACATCGCCAAATGTCCACAGGAAGCACAGACCGTGGCGCGCGAAGGCTGTCTGAGCCTGCTGTACTTCCTGGCTCCTTATGTTTCCAGCCGTTTTCGCCAGCCCTTTGAACGTGTGCTGGCCGGCATGGCCCCAGCCCAGTCCCAGCCTGCTGTCTAGTCCTTCCTTATTCCGGGCCTTATCCGTGCTGGCCGGTGCTTGTTGCACCGGCCATTTGCTTTTTCATGCCGGTTTTTTCATAAGCTTTGCAGGAAATCCGGCTTGGCTTCTGTCCCTGCTGCCGGTATGGTTAGTGCGATATGCAACAGGCGTAAAGCCACAGGAGAGAAGAAGATGAAACTGGAAACCCTGGCCGTGCACGGCGGCTACAGCCCGGACCCGACCACCAAGGCGGTGGCGGTGCCGCTGTATCAGACCACCAGCTATGCCTTTGACAGCACCCAGCACGGTGCCGACCTGTTCGACCTGAAAGTGCAGGGTAATATCTATACCCGCATCATGAATCCCACCACCGATGTGCTGGAAAAGCGCGTGGCCGCGCTGGAAGGCGGCATCGGTGCACTGGCGGTGGCCTCCGGCATGGCGGCCATCAGCTATGCCATCCAGACCATTGCCGAGGCCGGCGACAACATCATTGCCACCAGCACGCTGTATGGCGGTACGTATAATCTGTTTGCCCACACCTTCCCGCAGCTGGGCATTGAAGTGCGTTTCATCGACTACAAAGACCCGGCCTCCATCAGCAAGCTGGTGGATGGCAAGACCAAGGCGGTGTTCTGCGAGTCGGTAGGTAACCCGCTGGGCAATGTGGTGGACTTTGCCGCCTTTGCCCAGGAAGCGCACAAACATGGCCTGCCGCTGATTGTCGACAATACCGTGCCCTCGCCGTACCTGTGCCGCCCCTTCGAGCATGGCGCGGATATCGTGGTGCACAGCCTCACCAAATACCTGGGCGGCCACGGCACCAGCATTGGCGGCATCATTGTCGATTCCGGCAAATTCCCCTGGGGCGAGCATAAAGAACGCTTTGTGCGCCTGAATACGCCGGATGTCAGCTACCACGGTGTGAATTACGTCGAGGCACTGGGCCCGGCGGCCTATATTGCCCGTGCCCGCGTGGTGCCGCTGCGCAATATGGGTGCAGCCATTTCGCCGTTCAATGCCTTCCTGATCCTGCAGGGCATCGAAACCCTGGCCTTGCGCCTGGACCGCATCTGCGACAATGCGCTGAAGGTGGCCGAGCGCCTGCAGGCGCACCCGGCCGTGGAGTGGGTGGAGTATGCCGCCTTGCCTTCCAGCCCCAGCAAGGCTCTGGTGGACAAATACATGGGCGGCCGTGCTTCGGGCATCCTGTCCTTCGGCATCAAGGGGGGCATTGAGGCCGGTGGCCGCTTCATCGATGCGCTGCAACTGGTGACCCGTCTGGTGAATATCGGCGATGCCAAGAGCCTGGCTTGCCACCCGGCCTCCACCACCCACCGCCAGCTGTCGCCGCAAGAACAGCTTAAGGCCGGGGTGCGACCGGAGCTGATTCGCCTGTCCATCGGCATCGAGCATATCGACGACATTCTGGCCGACGTGGATCAGGCGCTGACGGCAGCCGCCAGCTAGGCGTGGCTGCTTGCAAGTAACAAAAAGGCTGCCCGGGGCAGCCTTTTTTCTTGAAGGATGGATCTAGCGGCGGTGCACTACTTGCGGATTCTGGCCATTGGGCAGGTGGTGGTGCCACTTGCCGTTGATGAACTCCAGCACAAAGCGCTTGGCGCGCTCAGCATGGTCCAGCTCTCCATGCAGGGCGATATTGCTGAGATGAACCGGGTGGCCCAGCTTGCGTGCCAGCTCTTCGGTATCGACAAAGATCAGTGGTTGATTGGGAAAGCTGGGTTCGCTCACCGTTTCACGCGACAGCAGGGTGAGCTGGAGGTGATGCTGATCGTGCTGGATGAATTCGTACAACTCGTCCACCGCAGCCTCCTCGCCCTCCAGCACCTGCAGGAAATCCTTGTTCATCAGCAACAGCAGGCTGTTGATACCCATGCGCTGGTTGCGCGCACGGTAGCTGGCCAGCAGGCTGTGCAGCTCCTGCACGGCATAGGCAGGATTGAGGGCGCTGGAATAAATCAGACGGATCATGGTGGTCTCCCGGCGCTATGGCGCTCTTGTGCTTGCTGTCATTGTCGGTGTTCTGGTCCATCTTCATCGTGCGCAGTCGCGCCGGCAGATTTGATGACCAGCATCTGGTGAGCTTGGCTGGATTCATGATAAGTGGAATTTCCTTGTCATGCATCATGCGTTGAGCGCAGCTTCAGCCGGCTATGCCACCATGCAGCCAGGCCAGGAAACTGAGCAGCGCCGCCAGCGCGTGCAGCCAGGCCCGCCAGCGATAGCAGCTGGCTACGCGCTGCGGGGGCAGTGTGTTGATCAGGAAGGGTTTGCCGTCTTCTGGCTGGCGCACATGCAGGGTTGGAGGGGTACTGGCCAGCTGTTGATGCAACTGACGCACCTCGCGCTCAGCGGCGGCACGTACCAGCAGCCATTCCTGTTCGCTGATCTGGCCGCTACCATCCAGATCAAAGCGGCGCAGCAAGGCCGGCTGGTCCTGCTTCCATTCGCTCAGCTTGGCACCGACATCCTGGCGGAATGCCTGCTGGTCGGGCCGTATGCCGCCGTGGCTGCTCAACTGGCCCAGCACGTAGAGAGGGTCGCCTTCGTCTATCCATTCCTCTACCAGCGTTTCCTTTCCTTCCTGCCAGCTTTCACGGTGTGGTGACTGTACTTCGGCACCTTCAGGATGGATGATGACCGTCTGTTTGCCATCTTGCAGGACAAATGACTGATCACTGCATTCCGGGATTGACAGCAGGCTGGCGCTGTCCAGGGATAGTGGATCAAGGATGCGGCCGGAGCCGATGGCCTGACGGTCATTGTGATAGCGCCAGCAGCGGTACCAGACGCAGCGCCGGCCCGAATAGGGGCTGTAGTTGACTGCGCTGTCGTGATTGGCGGCGACGCCATAGAGTTCGACATGGCCAAGAGCGGCAGATGCCGCACGGGCGGTGGGGGTGTCGGCAATCAGCCGGTAGCGCCGGTAGTTCAGCCACCAGCCGATCAGCCCGCAGGCCAGCATGGCGGGAAGAATGGCGTGATGGAAAGCCGGCAAGCCTAGTTTGAGTCCGGCAATGCCCAGCAACAGGTAGAGGCCAAAAGCCATCCAGCCATTGCGCGTCCATTGCCAGCTTAGCCACTGCTGCATGGCTTAACCCTGGCGGAACAGCTGTGCCAGATCGACATCACGCTTTTCGGCAGCACTGAACTGCAGGGCGCGGGCAGGCGGAAAGTTGAACAGGCGGGCAATCAGCACATCGGGAAATTGCTCGATGCGCACATTGTTGAGGTTGACCGCGTCGTTATACAGCTCGCGTCGGTCGGCGATGGTGTCTTCCAGCTGGCTGATGCGCTCGGCCAGATGAGAGAATTGCTGGTCGGCCTTCAGCTCCGGGTAGGCTTCGGCCACCGCCAGCACCTGGCCGATCAGCCCGCGCAGCTTGTCTTCTTCGTGGCCCAGTCCTTCCATATTGCGGCTCTGGGCGTATTGTGCGACGGCCGAGCGGGCTTCCA
This sequence comes from Aquitalea sp., assembly GCF_030150775.1. Lineage (NCBI taxonomy): Bacteria > Pseudomonadati > Pseudomonadota > Betaproteobacteria > Neisseriales > Chromobacteriaceae > Aquitalea > Aquitalea sp. The sequence continues at coordinate 20,513 of NZ_JASLFG010000039.1, read as the reverse complement.
TTACCCGGCTGAGGGTTTGCTGTTCGAACTGGGCATATTGCTTGCACACCTCCACCAGCTTGGGCAGTTCATCGTGGCGCTGCTTCAGCAGCACGTCGATATTGGCCCAGCTGCGGGCAACGGCATGCTTGAGATTGACCAGTGCGTTGTACAAGGTGACGAAATACAGCAGGACAATGGCGATGACGCCAAAGAAGATCACCAGCTTCATGATGGGGACTCCCCGAGGGTGCCGTGACGGCAGGTAAAATACTGTTAAGCAGGATTATTCTAGCGGCATCGTCAGACATGCTGCCAGCAGTGTCAAGAAAGAGAATGGGGAATGCAGGAACTGAACATCATCGGGGCTGGAAAACTGGGACGTACGCTGGGGCGACTGGCGGTGCTTGGTGGCCAGTACCGGGTGCAGGACTGTCTGGCGCGCAGTGCGGCATCGGCACAGGCCGCAGTGGATTTCATCGGCGCGGGCCGGGCCTGCAGCCAACTGGCGGATGTAAGACCGGTAGCGCTGACTCTGCTGGCGGTGCCGGATGATGCCATTGCCGCCACGGCGCAGGCGCTGGCCCACAGTGGGCGGGTGCCGCCCGGTGCGGTGGTGTTTCATGCCAGCGGCGCGGCGGAAGCGGAAATCCTGGCGCCCTTGCGTGAAGCGGGGGCGCATGTGGCCAGCCTGCATCCGGCGTTCTCTTTTGCCGACCCGGCGCGGGCAGTGACCCAATTTGCCGGTACCTTGTGCGCGCTGGAAGGTGATGCGGCAGCGCTGCCGCAGTTGCAGGATTTTGCCGCTGCCATTGGCGCACGGCCGTTTGCGCTGGCACCGGGTGGCAAGGCGGCCTATCACGCTGCCTTGTCGGTGGCATCCAACTATCTGGTCACGCTGACCGACATCGCCCGCCAGCTGGCACGGCAGGGTGGGGTGGATGAGCAGTTATTGCCAGCCTTGCTGGGGCCGCTGATGCAGGGCAGTCTGGCCAATGCGCTGAGCATGGGGCCGCAGCAGGCGCTGACCGGGCCCATCGTGCGTGGCGATGCCGCGACGGTAGCGCGTCATCTGGCGGTATTGCCGCAGGAATTGCAGCCCGCCTATCGGGTGCTGGGCGAGCGCACGGTGGTACTGGCCGGGGCGCGTCTGCCTGAGGAGGCGCGGCAGACGCTGCTGGCCTTATTGCGCGACTGAATCAGCTTCTGGCGCTGCCACCTTGAATACCTGGCGCAGATAGGCAAGGAAGGTGGCATCGCTGCACATGGTCTTGCCCGGGCTATCGGATAGCTTCGCCACCGGCTGGCCGTTGCAGCTCACCAGCTTCAGCACGATCTGCAGCGGCTCCAGCCCCATGTCATTGGTGAAGTGGGTGCCAATGCCGAAGCTCACCTGGATATGCGGGCTGTAACGGCGGTGCAGTTCCAGCGCACGGTCTACGCTCAGCCCGTCGCTGAAGGTGAGCATTTTGGTGGCCGGGTCGATACGCAGCTTGCGGTAATGGGCAATCGCCTTGTCCGCCCATTCCACCGGGTCGCCACTATCGTGACGCAGGCCGTCGAACAGCTTGGCAAAGTAGAGATCGAAATCGGCCAGAAAGGCATCCATGCACACCACGTCGGTGAGGGCGATGCCCAGGTCGCCACGGTATTCCTGCACCCAGGCTTCCAGCGCCGCGTTCTGGAAGTCGCGCAGCCGCACCCCCAGCGCCTGGAAGGCCTGAAAGAATTCATGCGCCATGGTGCCAATGGGGGTGATGCCCAGTTTCCACGCCAGCCAGACATTGCTGGTGCCACGGAAAATCTTGGGCAGGGCGGCATTGAGCTGTTCCACCACCTGTTGCTGCCATTCGCGGCTGAAGCGGCGGCGGGTGCCGAAGTCGGAAATCAGCAAGGGAAAACGCTGGCTGGCGCTTTCTTCCGCTTCGAAGCGCAGCAGGGTGGCAATCTTGGCATCTAGCCGGCGCTGGCCTTCCTCGCGCACCTGCGGGGTGTCCAGCCGGCGGAAGTACAGTTCGTTGACGATGGCCAGCACGAAAATCTCGAAGAACATGGCCTGCACCAGCGGCCCTTCGATATGAATGTTCAGTGCATCGCCGTCACACTCCACCCGGATGAAGCGGCGCTGCAGATGGAATAGTTCCAGATAATCGACAAAATCGCTCTTGATGAAGCGCAGGCTGCGCAGATAGGCCAGTTCCGGCTGGGTGAACTGCAGCTGGCATAGCCAGTCCAGCTGCGCTTCCAGCTCCTTGTGCAATTGCGACAGCGGGAAGTCCGGCTGGTTGCGGCAGCGGAAGGCATATTGCCCGTAAGCCGCCGGGAACTGGTGCAAGATGGCCTGCAACATGGTGAACTTGTACAGGTCGGTATCCAGCAGCGAGTGGATCAGCGGCGGCAGCTTGGGCATGGGGTGGTCTCTCAGGCAGCGTGCAGGATGAAAATGGCCGGGCGCTTGTGAAAATCCGGCGCGTCTTGCGGCCAGTCCTTTACCAGGCGGCTGACAATGGTTTCCGTCGGCAGGGTCAGGTCGCAGGCCACCGCCAGCCGGGTGGCCGGGGCCAGTGTCTCACGCAATTGCTGCAGCAGCGCGTTGTTGCGGTAAGGCGTTTCAATGAACACCTGGGTTTCATTGCGCTGGCGCGAGCGTTGCTCCAGCTCCATCACCACCTTGGCTTTTTCGGTGGCATCCACCGGCAGATAGCCGTGGAAGGCAAAGCACTGGCCATTGGCACCGGAGGCCATCAGCGCCAGCAAAATGGAAGAAGGGCCGATCAGCGGTGCCACGCGGATGCCACGCTCGTGCGCCAGTGCCACCAGCTGTGCGCCGGGGTCGGCTACCGCCGGGCAGCCGGCTTCGGAGATCAGGCCCACGTCTTCGCCAGCCAGCAGCGGTGCCAGCAGGGCGGCAACATCGGCCGGCTTGGTGTGCTCATTGAGCGTGCTCATTGCCAGTTCGCGAATCGGCGTGGTCACGCCCAGCGCTTTCAGGTGCTTGCGGGCGGTTTTTTCCGCTTCCACCACAAAGTGGCGGATATGCAGCACCTTGGCCGCCTCGCTGGCGGGCAGCCAGGCAATGTTTTCATCGCCCAGCGGGGCGGGGATCAGAAACAGGGTTGCAGCCATTACAGTATCTCCACGCCTTCGGCGTTCAACATGCTGATCAGCTTGAACAGCGGCACGCCGATCAGGGCATTGGGGTCGTCCGATTCCACCTTTTCCAGCAGGGCACCGCCCAGGCCTTCACTCTTGGCGCTGCCCGCGCAGTGCAGGGCGTCCGGCTCGCGCGTCAGATAATGGCGGATTTGCTGCTCGGTGAGCTGACGCAAGGTAACGCGGGTGATGCCCACGGTTTCCTGCAAGCGCCCGCTGGCAGTGTTGTAAAGCGCCAACGCAGAATGAAACACCACGGTGCGGCCGCTCATCCATTGCAGCATGGCTACGCCGTTTTCAAACGAGCCGGGTTTGCCGATTTGCTGGCCATCCAGCAGGGCCACCTGGTCGGAACCGATGATCAGCGCATTCGGGTAATCGGCCGCCAGGGACTGGGCTTTGCTGCGTGCCAGCCGCACGGCGGTGTCCAACGCGCTTTCGCCGGACAGCGGGGTTTCGTCGCAGACGGGCGGCACGGCGGTGAAGGGCAGCCCGAGGCGGGCGATGATTTCCTGCCGGTAGCGGGAGGTGGAAGCCAGGATGATCTGCATGGTGGGATTGCTTGATTATTTTGACAAATCAGGGAGGCGGATTATATCATGCTGGGTTTATGTCTAACCCGATTTTGATCGACCCGCTCAAGTTCGCCCGTGAGGGCCGCGTGCTGACCGGCAAACTGCCCGTCAGCACCCTGGACGAGCGTGTACACAGCGACCTGTCCGAACCCTCCGGCACGGTGGAATACACCCTGGAAGGTTTTCGCGACGGTTCGTCCCGCCTTTCCCTGCGCCTGCAGGTGAAAGCCAGTGTTGCGGTAAGCTGCCAGCGTTGTCTGGACGTGATGCCGTACCAGGTGAACACCGATTCGGTGGTCACCTTGTTCACCCGGCAGGAAAAGCTGGATGAAGCCTGCGAGCTGGACGAAACGCTGGATGGCATTCTCGCGCCGGAAGAGCTAGATGTGGTGGCAATGATCGAAGACGAAATCATCATGGGCTTGCCGCTTTCGCCGAAACACGACGAATGCGGTTCGGAAGCTCTGACACGTGCCAAGGCTGACAAGCCCAATCCGTTTGCGGTGCTGGCCACGTTGAAGATCTCCAAGTCTTGAGTTATCAATACACGCGATTTTCCTAGGAGTCGAACATGGCTGTTCAACAGAACAAAAAGTCCCCGTCCAAGCGCGGCATGCATCGTGCACACGATTTTCTGACCGCTCCGTCGCTGGCCAAAGAGCCGACGACCGGTGAAACCCACCTGCGTCACCACATCAGCCCGAACGGCTTCTACCGTGGTCGCAAGGTTGTTGCCACCAAAGGCGAATAATTCGTCCTTTTTCACCCAATACTTACCTTTTGTATAAAAACAGGTAGGTTTCACTACCGTACACGTTGATGACTATCACCGTCGCGGTTGATGCAATGGGCGGTGACGTTGGCCTCAAGGTCACCGTCCCAGCATCGATCCAATTCCTGCAAGACCATCCCAACACCAATCTGATTCTTGTCGGAGACCAGGCAGCCATCGAGGCTGAATTGTCCCGTCATCCGGGTGTTGCGCGTTCGCGCGTCCGTATCCAGCATGCCACCCAGGTGGTAGGCATGGACGAGTCGCCGCAGCTCGCCCTGAAGAACAAGAAAGATTCGTCGATGCGGGTGGCGATCAATCTCGTCAAGGAAGGCGAGGCGCAAGCCGCCGTGTCTGCCGGCAATACCGGCGCACTGATGGCAACCGCACGCTTTGTCCTCAAAACCATCCCGGGCATCGAACGACCGGCCATCGCCAAGATGATGCCATCCGTCAAGGGCAGCACCTGCATGCTGGACCTGGGCGCCAACGTCGATTGCACGCCAGAACAACTCATGCAGTTCGGCATCATGGGCTCGGAGCTGGTTTCCAGCATTACCGGCAATGCCAATCCGCGTGTCGGGCTGCTCAATATCGGCTCGGAAGACATCAAGGGGAACGACAGCGTCAAGCGCGCCGGCGAATTCCTGCGTCAGTCCGAGTTGAACTTCATCGGTAATGTCGAAGGTAACGACGTCTACAAAGGCACGGTAGATGTGGTAGTCTGCGACGGTTTTACCGGCAATGTGGCGCTCAAGTCGGCTGAGGGGCTGGCGCACATGATTGCCTCTTTCCTGCGGCAGGAATTCACCCGCAACTGGTGGACTCGCCTGTGTGCGCTGGCAGCCATGCCGGTGCTCAATCAGTTCCGCAAACGTGTCGACCCGCGTCGCTACAATGGTGCCAGCTTGCTGGGCCTGCGTGGCATCGTGGTGAAAAGTCATGGTGGAACCGATGCCGTTGGATTCCGTTTCGCGCTGGAACAGGCTTGCGAGGAAGCCGGCTCCGACGTGATTGGTCATATTACCGACCGGGTTGCACACCAATTAAACAATCTCAAGCAAGCCGAGCCGGAAGCGAACTGATTAATACATGGCCCATTCCCGCATTCTAGGCACTGGCAGCTACCTGCCATCCAATGTGCTCACGAATGCGATGCTGGCCGAGCGCGTGGAAACCAGTGACGAGTGGATTGTCTCGCGCACTGGCATTCATGCCCGCCACATCGTGTCCGATGAAGAAACCACCAGCGATCTGGCGCTGAAGGCGGCTGAAGCCGCCATCCAGAGCGCTGGCATCGACAAGGCCGAGATCGACCTGATCATCGTCGCCACCACCACGCCCGACATGATTTTCCCCAGCACCGCCTGCCTGTTGCAGGAAAAGCTGGGCATTCATGGCTGTGCCGCATTCGACGTGCAGGCAGTGTGTGCCGGCTTCATGTTTGCCCTCACCACGGCGCACAACTACATCAAGGGCGGCATGGCCAGCAAAGTGCTGGTGGTCGGTGCCGAAGTGATGTCACGGGTGATGGACTGGGAAGACCGCCGCACCTGCGTGCTGTTTGGTGACGGCGCCGGTGCCGTGGTACTGGGTGCCTCGGAAGAACCGGGCATCCTGCATGCCAAGCTGGCCTCTGATGGCCGCTACAAAGACATTCTGAATACCCCGGCGCAGATTTCCGGCGGCAAGATTCAGGGCATTCCCTTCTTGCATATGGATGGCCCGGCGGTATTCAAGTTTGCCGTCAAGGCACTGTCCGACATCGCGGCCACCACCCTGGCCGAGGCTGGCGTGGACAAGTCGCAAGTCGACTGGCTGGTACCGCATCAGGCCAATCTGCGCATCATCGAATCCACAGCCAAACACCTGGGCATGTCGATGGAGCGGGTGATCGTGACATTGCCGCAACAGGGCAATACCTCGGCGGCTTCCATTCCGCTGGCGCTGGATCACGCGGTGCGCGATGGCCGTATCCAACGTGGCCAGACCATTCTGCTGGAAGGCATTGGCGGTGGTTTTGCCTGGGGTGCAGTGTTGCTGAAGTACTGATTCTTCGCGACGGAAGTCTGGCTGGTTTCATGCCATGCCCTGCCTCAGGATAACGCCCATTCTCATGGGCGTTTGATCTGACTGCTTGGCAGAATGGTCTGGTTTGCCGCATTCTTCCGTCGATTATTATTCCGTCGTATTTGCGGAGACTGTCTATGGCGTTTGCCTTTCTCTTTCCCGGTCAGGGCTCGCAAAGCCTGAAAATGATGGATGGCTTTGCCGACCTGCCGGTCGTCAAGCACACCTTCGAAGAAGCCTCCACCGCGCTGGGCGTGGACCTGTGGGCCATGCTGCAAGCGGACAGCGCCGAAGCCATCAATGCTACCGTCAACACCCAGCCCATCATGCTGGCTGCCGGTGTGGCCACTTATCTGGCCTGGCAGGAAGTTGGCGGTCAGCAGCCCTCGGTTGTTGCCGGTCACAGCCTGGGTGAATACACCGCGCTGGTGGCTGCCGGTGCGCTGCCGTTTGCCGAAGCCGTCAAGCTGGTGCGCCTGCGCGCCGAAGCCATGCAGAACGCGGTACCGGCCGGGCAGGGGGCCATGGCCGCCATCCTGAACCTGTCGGATGACGAAGTGCGCGCTGCGTGTGCTGAGGCAGCCAATGGCGAGGTGGTGGAAGCCGTCAATTACAATTCGCCGGGCCAAGTGGTGATTGCCGGTTCCAAAGCTGCCGTCGAGCGCGCCATGGAAGCCTGCAAGGCCCGTGGTGCCAAGCGTGCGCTGCCGCTGCCGGTGTCGGTGCCTTCGCACTGCGCGCTGATGAAGCCAGCCGGCATGCAACTGGCCGAAGCCCTGCTGCAAGTACACATCAATACCCCGGCTATTCCGGTGTTGCACAATGCCGACGTAGTCAGCTACGGCGACGCTGCCGACATCCGTGATGCGCTGGTGCGCCAGCTGTACAGCCCGGTGCGCTGGACCGAAACCATCCAGAAACTGGCTGCCGACGGCATCGTCAGCATGGCCGAGTGTGGTCCTGGCAAGGTGCTGGCGGGTCTGGCCAAGCGTATTGACGGTAACGTCAAGTGCCTGGCACTGACCGATGCTGCCGCGCTGCAAGCAGCCAAGGCCGAGTTGCAGTGATATTCAGCCACCAGCCCAGCTGTGTGCGGCTGGTGGTTGGTGAAGTACACAACAAGGAGACATCCTCAATGAGTCTGCAAGGCAAAGTAGCCCTGGTTACCGGCGCTTCGCGTGGCATTGGCGCAGCCATTGCCGATGCGCTGCAAGCCGAGGGCGCCATTGTCATCGGCACCGCGACTTCCGAGTCCGGCGCAGCTGCCATCAATGAGCGTCTGGCTGCCAATGGTGGTGCCGGTCGCGTGCTGAACGTGACGGAAGACGGTGCCATTGAAGCGCTGGTTGACGCCATCGACAAGGAATTCGGTGCGGTGGCCATTCTGGTCAACAATGCCGGCATTACCCGTGATGGCCTGCTGATGCGCATGAAGGACGACGACTGGGATGCCATCATGGATACCAACCTGAAGTCGGTATTCAAGGCATCCAAGGCGGTACTGCGCGGCATGATGAAGGCCCGTTGGGGTCGCATCATCAACATCGCTTCGGTGGTGGGTGCAACCGGCAACCCCGGTCAAACCAACTACGCAGCGGCCAAAGCCGGTATCATGGGCTTCACCAAGTCCATGGCACGTGAGGTTGGCAGTCGCAATATCACGGTAAACTGTGTGGCACCGGGCTTTATTGACACCGACATGACCCGTGCCCTGCCGGAAGAACAGCGTACCGCACTGGTAGGCCAGATTTCCCTGGGCCGCCTGGGCGATGCCAAGGATATTGCTGATGCAACCGCCTTCCTGGCATCGGACCGTGCGGCCTATATCACCGGCCAAACACTGCACGTAAATGGCGGCATGTTCATGGCCTGACCTGTCCTGTCCAACAAAAGACAAGATTTAGGTGGGCTGCTCTAATTTTTTTTTGTAGAATACACGGGTTTTGTGATCCCGAATCAGAAAGGTCAAGGGTTTAGACAAATGGAAAACATCGAAGCGCGCGTTAAAAAGATCGTTGCCGAACAACTGGGCGTAAACGAAGCTGAAGTCAAGATCGAATCGTCCTTCGTTGATGATCTGGGCGCTGACTCCCTCGACACCGTTGAGCTGGTAATGGCTCTGGAAGAAGAGTTCGAGTGCGAAATCCCGGACGAAGAAGCTGAAAAGATCACCACTGTTCAGCAAGCCGTTGATTACGTTACCGCCCACCTGAACAAGTAATACTTTCAGGCCTGTACAGGACCTCTGCGCGGTGTGGCCTTGGCTCGCCTGCAGAGGTTCTTTTGTTATAGAGGGTTCCAAACGTCCGTTTGACTGTCATCAACTTCACACGGAAGTTGTGGGATCATCGGGAGACTGCCTCCCCTCTACTCACGGAGATTCTTCGTGTCCAAACGCAGAGTTGTAGTAACCGGTCTGGGACATATTTCCCCGGTCGGCAATGATGTCACTACCGGCTGGACCAACCTGTTGGCCGGCAAGAGCGGCATTGGCAAAGTGACCCGTTTTGATGCCAGCGATCTGAATTGCCAGATCGCCGGCGAGGTCAAGGACTTCGACATCAGCGCGTACATTTCTCCCAAGGAAGCACGTCGTTCCGACCTGTTCATCCACTATGGCATTGCAGCAGCGCTGCAGGCCGTGGCTGATGCCGGCCTGGATGATGTTGCCGATCTGGACAAGACCCGCGTTGGCGTCAACATCGGTTCTGGTATCGGCGGTCTGCCGCTGATCGAGGAAACCGGCGTGGCCGTACAGCAAGGCGGTTCGCGCAAGATCGGTCCTTTCTTCATCCCCGGTTCGCTGATCAACCTGATCGCTGGCCACGTGTCCATCCTGAAGGGCTTTCAAGGCCCGTCGTATGGCATCGTGTCTGCCTGCACCACCGGTGCGCATTGCATCGGCGATGCAGCCCGGATGATTCAGTACGGTGATGCCGACGTGATGGTGGCCGGTGGTGCCGAAGGCGCCATTTCCAAGCTGGGCATGGGCGGTTTTGCCGCCATGAAGGCGCTGTCCACCCGCAATGACGACCCGGAAACCGCGTCCCGTCCGTGGGACAAGGGCCGTGACGGCTTTGTGATGGGCGAAGGCGCCGGTGTGCTGGTGCTGGAAGAATACGAGCACGCGGTCAAGCGCGGCGCGCGTATCTATGCCGAACTGATCGGTTTTGGCATGAGTTCCGATGCCCACCACATTACCGCTCCGAATGCGGATGGCCCGGCCCGCGGCGTGCAGAACGCACTGCGCGATGCCCGGATCAACCCGGATCAGGTGCAGTATGTGAATGCGCACGGCACCTCTACCCCGCTGGGTGATGCCAACGAAACCAGCGCGCTGAAGATTGCCTTTGGCGATCACGCCAAGAAGCTGGTGGTGAACTCCACCAAGTCGATGACCGGCCACTTGCTGGGCGGTGCTGGTGGCGTGGAAGCCATCTACTCCATCCTGGCGCTGTACAACCAGGTATCGCCACCCACCATCAACCTGCACGAGCAGGATGTGGAAGCCGGTTGCGATCTGGACTACGTGGCCAATACCGCGCGCGACATGAAGATCGACATCGCCATTTCCAACTCGTTTGGTTTTGGTGGTACCAACGGTACCTTGGTGTTCAAGCGCATCTGATGCCAGTCTTGTGTTGCGGTGCTGTTGCACCGCAGCGCGAAAACGCATTGACAGCCCGAACCGCTGCGATACACTCGCGGCGGTTTTCTTTTTTTGCGGCGCGCACAATGCCGCTGTGTGGAACAGGCATGTTTACCGAACAACTCGACTTCCTGCCCGAGCTGCTGGCCCTGCATGCCGCGCATCGCGCTGACCTCCCTTACCTGCTGCTGTCCTCTGGCGATCAGGGCTGGGACATGCTGTTTGCCGCCGAAAGCACCACCCTGTATCACGCGGGTGAAGGCGAGGCCTTTGTCGAGGCCCTGCGCAGCTTTCAGCCGCAGGCGGTGGACAATCCGCATGGTCTGCCTTTTGTCGGTGGGCATTTCCTCTATCTGGGCTACGACTTGTTGTCGCAGTTTGAAAGTTCGGTGGCAGAAGCACTGCCGGACAGCTTCCCGCTGGCAGCCATGGCACGCGTACCCGCCGCCTTGCTGATCAACCGGCGCGAGCAGACGGCCTGGATCGTGGCCGAAACCGCCGAGCAAGGGCAGCGCCTGAACCAGCTGGCGCGCAGCATTCCTGCATTTGTACCTCACGCTGTCAGTCTGCAGGCGTTGGAAGAAGCCCCGCCCAGCTGGTATACCGATGCCGTGCTGCGGCTAAAGCAGTACATCTACGAAGGTGATGTGTTCCAGGTGAACATTTCACGCGGCTGGCGGGCTGAACTGGGGCCGGAAGTAGCCGCGCCCGACCTGTTTGCCGCCCTGCGCCGTGCCAATCCGGCCCCGTTTTCCGCGCTGGCGGATTTCGGTCAGGCGCAGATTGTCAGCTCCTCGCCCGAGCGGCTGGTGCGGGTGCGCGATGGCTGGGCCGATACCCGCCCGATTGCCGGCACCCATCCTCGCTCGCCCGACCCGGCCGAAGATACCGCCCTCAAGCAGCGGCTGATTTCCAGCGTGAAGGAACGGGCCGAGCACGTGATGCTGATCGACCTGGAACGCAACGACCTGGGGCGCATCAGCCAGCCCGGCACGGTGGAAGTGAACGAACTGATGGCGGTGGAAAGTTATGCCTACGTCCACCACATCGAATCTAATATCCGTGGCCGCTTGCGTGCGGATGTCTCGCCGCTGGACACCATCCGCGCGCTGTTTCCCGGCGGCACCATCACCGGCTGCCCCAAGGTTCGCACCATGCAGATCATCCGCGAGCTGGAAAACAGCGCCCGGCGTGCCTATACCGGCAGCCTGGGCTATCTCAACCGCGATGGCAGCATGGACCTGAATATCCTCATCCGCACCTTCATGCAGGAAGGGCAGCAGCTGCGCTTCCGTGCCGGTGGCGGCATCGTGGCCGACTCCGATCCGGAACGTGAACTGCAGGAAACCCGCCACAAGGCGCGTGGCCTGCTGCGTGCCCTGGGGGTGGAGCAAGCCTGATGGCCATGCTGATCAACGGCCAGCCGGGCGAGCAGATTTCCGCACTGGATCGTGGCCTGGCCTATGGTGACGGCATCTACCGCACCATCGAGATCAGGCAAGGCCAGCCCCGCTTGTGGGCCTGGCAATACCGGCGCCTGGCTGCCGATGCCGCCCGGTTGAAACTGCCGGTGCCGAACGACGCCTTGTTGCTGGCTGAAATCCGCCAGCTTGCCACGGGACTGGAGCAGGGCGTGGCCAAGATCGTGCTCACCCGTGGCGTGGGCGCGCGCGGCTATGCCATGCCTGCCGATTGCCAGGCCACCCGTATGGTATCGGTCACCCCTTGGGCCGGCTATCCGGCCGAACGCGCCCGTGACGGGGTGAATGTACGCTGGTGTGACACCCGGCTGGCCTGCCAGCCCTTGCTGGCCGGCATCAAGCACCTCAACAGGCTGGAAAACGTGTTGGCCCGCTCGGAATGGACAGACCCAGCCATCCATGAAGGCTTGATGCTGGACACGCGCGGCCTGCTGGTAGAGGCCACCATGAGCAATGTCTATCTGGTGGAAGGGCAGCGCATTCTGACGCCCCGGCTGGACCAGAACGGTGTGCAGGGCATGTTGCGCGACTGGCTGTTTGCCCATGCCGCGCAACTGGGTTACCAGATAGAAGAGGCCGAGATTGCTCCTGCGCAGCTGCAAGTGGCCGAAGCAGTGTTCCTGTCCAATAGTCTGATTGGCTTGTGGCCGGTGGCCAGCATCGACGGCCAGCCCTTGCCGCAAGCACATCCCTGCTGCGCCCAGCTGCAGGCCTTGCTGGCGGCTGAGGCCTGATCTTTCCTGCCGCTGAGTCAGTATCTACGCCGCCTGTGGCTGGTGCTGGCCTGCGGTATCGATGTTTTCACTTAGATATATTTTGCATAAGGTCTGCTGATTAAATTATTTCTGGCGCTAAACAGGGCTGGTTATAGTGGCTGCCACAAGGCGGGGAGCCGTTTCCCTGCACCAAACCAGCGTGCATCCACGCTGCGCCAAGGAGAATCAGCATGGTGGCAGCCAGCCTGCTGGAACAGCTTGCCTGTCAACAGCCCGCCGCACTGGCACCCATCGAACACGACCTGGCTTTCATCAACCAGCTGCTGAATGCGCACCAGTTCGAACAATTTCCGCTCAGCCTGCAAGCCGGACGGGTGCGTGGCCGCCATGAAGAGTGGCGTTTCCGCTCGGTATTCCAGCCCATCTATGCGCTGGAGAACGGTACCACCCGCCTGTGGTCGGTAGAGGCGCTGGCACGGGTGACCGACAGCTTTGGTGGGCAGTTGATCCCCACCGTGCTGTTTGCCGCCGAAACCTCACCACGGCGCTCGGTGTTTCTTGACCGTCAGCTACGCTGTCTGCACCTGCTCAATTTCCTGCTGCAGCATCCTGCGCCGGATCTGGTGTTATCGCTCAATGTCAATGCCCAGCATCTGGTCAATGTCAGCGAGGCCCACGGCCAGTTTTTTGCCGAAGTGCTGCAACAACTGAATATTCCGGCCAACCGTATCTGCCTGGAAGTGGTGGAAGATGCAGTCAGCGACCCGATGCGCCTGCTGGAAGCGGTACAGCGCTACCGCAGTCTGGGTTTCCGTATTGCGCTGGACGACTTTGGTCAGGGCGCGTCCAATCTGGAAAGGGTATGGCTGCTGGAACCGGACTACGTCAAGCTGGACAAGGTGTTGATGCGCCACGCGCTGATGCGCCCCAGCGTGCGCGACAAACTGGCCCGGCTAGTGGACATCCTGCATCTGCACGGGGCGCTGGTGGTGGGCGAAGGGATAGAAAGCACCATGCAGCTGGATATTGCCCGCGCTGCCGGCTGTGATTTCGTGCAGGGTTTCCATCTGGCCCGGCCAGCAGAATTGCTCAAGCTGTCTGCCTGATCGCAGCTCCCGCACGCAGCGCTGATGCCTGTGGCTTCAATCATCCAGCGGCACAAACCACTCCGCATGCCGCGCTGTTAACGCCTGTTCCAGCCCGTAGTCATGCAGCGCCTGCTGCAGTTGGCGGGTAAATGCCACGCTGTCTTTCACCTCCCGATACACTTCCATCCAGGTCTGCAGATTGGTGTTGGCTGCCTCATCCTGCCTGCGCATCAGGCTGGCTTGCACACCATACTCCGTCAGCTTGGCCTGCATCTGGCGCAGGCGTGGCAGCAGCACGCGGCCTTGCGCCGGGGAAATCCGGTAATACACATACAGCTGGCTGGACATGGTCTGGCTCTCTTCTATCGGGCGCAGGCTTTGCAGTAGCGCAAAATCGCTTATCATAGGCCTTTCGTCCATAACGGTGGGCGACCGGAAAAATAGTGCCGGAAAATAGGATGGCAGCGTAGAAAAGGGGAGAGGTGTGCAGCAGGGGATTACCACCTTGGTGGTGGTTGGCGTCGGTCTGATCGGTGGCTCGTTTGCCTTGTCGCTCAAGCGTGCAGGCAAAGTGCAGCACGTTATCGGCGTCGGTCGCACACTGGAAAACCTCAACCGGGCGCTGGAACTGGGTGTGGTGGATGAAATCAGCCAGGATCTGGCCGCCGTGGCCGACCGGGCGGATATGGTGTTGCTGGCCTGCCCGGTGGGACAGATGGGCCGCATGATGCAGGCCATGGCCCCCCACTTGCAGCCGCATGCCATCGTCACCGATGCCGGCAGTACCAAGGGTGATGTAGCCCAGCTGTTTGCCCAATACCTGCCGGTGCAACTGGCCAACTGTGTACCGGCCCATCCCATTGCCGGTTCTGATTTGTCCGGTGCTGCCGCTGCCCAGTACGGCCTGTATGAAAAGCGCAAGGTGGTGCTCACCCCCTTGCCGCAAACCAGCATCACCGCCTGTGACACGGTGGCCGAGCTATGGCAGGCCTGCGGTGCTGTCATCCACCGCATGAGTCCCGCCGAACACGACAGCGTGTTTGCCACCGTCAGCCATTTGCCGCATCTGCTGGCCTTTGCCTATGTCGGCATGGTGGCCGGCAAGGACGACGCCAGCCGCTGTTTTGATTTTGCTGCCACCGGTTTTCGCGATTTCACCCGCATTGCCGGCAGCCATCCGGAAATGTGGAAGGACATCACTCTGGCCAACCGTACGGCCCTGCTGGACGAATTGGAACGCTACCGCCTGGCGTTGGCCGCCCTGACCGCCCAGGTGGAGGCTGCTGACGACGCTGGCCTTGCGGCCACCTTCGAAACCGCCCGTGCCGCCCGCGTGGGCTGGTATCAACGTTTTCTGCGTGAAGGGCAAACCTGAAATGGCACGCACCCTGCTGATTACCGGCGCATCACGCGGCATCGGTGCAGCCACCGCAGTGCAGGCGGCCAGCGCCGGCTGGCAGGTGGCAGTGAATTACCGGCAGGATGAGGCAGCTGCGCAGCAAGTGGTGGCAGCCATCCGCGCCCAAGGCGGCGAGGCCGAGGCCTTTCAGGCTGATGTATCGGACGAGGCGCAGATCATCCAGCTGTTTGCCACCGTGGCCACCCGCTTTGGCTGCATCGACGGCCTGGTTAACAATGCCGGTGCCACCGCGCCGCTGGCGCGGCTGGACAGCTTCAGCGCCGAACGCATCCTGCACATGTTGCTGCTGAATGTGGCGGGCCCCATGCTGTGCTGCCGCGAGGCCGTGCGCCGCATGTCCACTCTTCACGGCGGGCGTGGCGGCATCATCGTTAATGTGTCTTCGGCGGCGTCGCGGCTGGGTTCTGCCGGTGAATATATCGATTATGCCGCCAGCAAGGGTGCCATCGATACCCTCACCCTGGGCCTGGCGCGGGAAGTGGCCGGGGAGGGCATCCGCGTCAATGCGGTGCGCCCCGGCCTGATCGAAACCGGCATCCACGCGCTCAGTGGCGAAGCTGGCCGCGTGGCGCGTCTCTCCACTAGCGTTCCCATGCAGCGTGGCGGCCAGCCGGAAGAAGTGGCTGCCGCCATCGTCTGGCTGCTGTCCGATGCCGCCAGCTTTTGCACCGGCAGCATTCTGGATGTGTCCGGCGGACGCTGATCAGTGTTTCGCCGTGGACTTCTGCGCTGCTGCCGGTGACCCGGGCACGACAAATACCCGGCCCGGTAGTTTGAGCTGACGCAGCTTCAGCAGGGCCAGCGGGCCTTCTCCCGTTGTGGTGCGCAGAATATAGCGCGCAGTCAGTCCGTCAGGCAGGGCAAAGTCCAGCTGGTAGCGTGCCGGATCCAGCTGTTCCACCCGCGCGTGCTCCAGCAAGCGGATAAATCCCCAGCGGCCGTTAAAATCGAGCGCCTGGCGGGTACCACTCTGTTGCGACTCCCATAACAGCCGTGCTCCGGCCTGTTGGCCATCCCCTGGCCAGTGCAGCGGGCTCCAGCTTTCCCGCTGATTGAAATAAGGCAGGCTCTGGCCATCGAATTCCAGCGTGGTGCGCACCAGTCCGGGCATGGCAATCGGCTTTAGTTCAAAGGCATAGCTGGGGGTACCCGGGGTATCCCAGCGGCTGGCCAGGCGGCTGAGGGTATTGATGGCATTGAGGAAGTCCGCATCGAAAGGGGCCATATTGCTGAGGGTGGGATTGGGTAGCCACTGGTCGCCTTCTTGCACCAGTGCGCCAGCCAGGCTATTGGCCAGAAAGCTGGCAATGCTGCCTTGTTCCGGAGCCAGGTAGCGTCCCAGCCCGGGCAGGGAGGCTTCCTGTTCGCCGTGGCTGAAGGGGAAGCGGCCATTCATCTCACCGCCCCAGGGCAGCAGGATGCTGCGCCGCCACAGATCGTTTAGCTCGGCGGCGGCAGGCAATATCACCACGCTGCCGGCATTGTCCAGCGGGCTGACAAACAATTGCTGGGCAAAACCGGCCCATTGCGCCCCCAGACTGGTAGCCAGCAGGGCCGCGTATTGCTGGCCATCGCTCAGCGGATTCTGCTGCCCTTTGAACAGGGTTTGCGCCAGCTGGCGGGCAGCGGCATCCGGATTGGCGGCATTGGCCAGTTGCTGCAGTTTCAGCCGTACCGCACTGACACTGTCGAGATAGCGGGCCAGACTCACCGTGCTGTGCACCGCACCTGCCGTCCCTTCGTTTTCCGCACCGGTCAGCAGTAATAGCGGACCAAAGGCGCTGGCCAATGGATCATCCTGCCCCAGGCCGCTGGGGGCAGGGCGTTTCTTGTCGGCTTTGCCCACCAGTTGCCGGGTTTTATCCAGAAGATTGCTGGCCAGCGACTGTTGCGCCGCCCCGGCCTGGCCCTGGTATTGCAGCAACGTCATCACTGCCTGCAAGGGCGAGCGTTGTGGGTCGCTCAATACACTTAACTGCTCCACGGAGGCGGATAACGAGGCAGCATTCTGCCAGCGCAAGCCATTCAGATAACGCTGCCATGCATTGGCGTAATCTGCAAAATAGCGTTGCAGCAGCTGGGCCTTGAGGGCCGCGCCATCACTGCGCGCCGCTTCTGCACCCAGCACCCACAAGGCTTCGCCGCCCTGTTTGGGGTCGGCCTTGTCGATGGCCTCGCGCACATAGCCCTCCCAGGCTTCGCGGGTATATTCACCGGGTACGCTGCCGGGCAAGACAAACAGGCCGCGGCTATCCACCCCAGGCAGCAGGCTGGCAGCGCTGCGTGCGGGATACTTGGCGGCGGCGGTTTCCATCAGCTTGCGATAGAGCGCCGCATCGCCATGTTCCACTCCGTCCAGCGACAGCAACGTCTGCCGGGCTGACTCCACCAGCCTGGCATCGGCGGGCAGGCGCCAGCCCGGCTGTGCCGCCAGGTGGTTGCTGTAAAAGCGCAGGATCTGCGCACGTGGCCCGCTGCCCTGGCCTGCGGCCTGCAGCAACTGCGCACTAAGGAAACCCGGCTCGGCACGGGCGGGCTGGTCCAGCATCAGATAGGCTTTCAGGCTGGCATAGGCTTGCTGCTGCGCGGGTTCGCGCGCAGCATCTTCCCCGGATAGCGGCAGGCCATCCACTGCCTGCAACACTTGCTGCAAATTGCGCTGTACTGGCTGCACAATCCAGCGTTGTGCCGCCCGGCCATAGCCCGCCAGCAAGCGTGGCTGCATGGCCGCAGTCTGATCCAGTCCTAGCCGCATCCAGCCGCCCTGCTGCTGCGCCTGTTCCAGGGCCTGAATGTCTTCCTGCACCGCCAGCAAGGCCGGGATGGCGCGCTGGGCGGTAGCGGCTTGCCGCAGCGCCTGCAGATGCTGCGTGGCGCTGACAAGGTGGTGCTGTTGCTGCATGAACACCACCAGCATAGCCAGCAAGAGTCCCAGGCCCAGTACCGTGCATAGCCAGCCCAGGCCATCGCTCAGCGACAGGCGGTGGCGGCGCGGGGCCTGGTCGCGCAGCAGCTGTGCTAGCTGGCCGGGCAGGCGGGCGGCTTGGTCGGCTACCCAGGTCAGCCCGGCCAGCTTCTGCCCGGCAGGCAGGTGATTGCTGATCTCGGCCAACTGCTGCGCCAGCTGTTTCAGCACGCCCGGCCGGGTCAGGGCTTCTGACAAGCGCAAGCGTGCGGTGTCGGCAGGGGACTGCAATATATTGGCCTGACCCTCTACGGCCAGTTGCCAGGCCAACTGCTGCAGCTGCCGGGTGGTGGTGGCTGGCTGGCCGGCATCGTCCAGTTCCAGCACGACGCCTGCCCCCGGGGCGGGCCAGCCACTCAGGGCCAGACTGAGCGGCAAGCGCCAACCGCTGCGCCGATTGAAGTCGAGCAAGCGCTGCAAGGCCTCATCGCCCACCTTGGGCAGGGCCTGGCCGCATTGCATGACCAGCGCATCCAGCGGCTGCCGCCAGCGGCCACGCAATCGTTGCAGAGTCCGGTCATCCATGCCCTGGTCGGGGTTTACATAAAACACGCTGTCCGTGTCCTGCCAGGGGGGCGGGTGATCTACATCCGCTGACAAGGGGCCGGGTGAGCCAGCTAGCTCTGCGCGTAATACGCCTACCCACGGTTTGATTGCTCGCCATTTGCCGGGATAGTGCTGCTGCATGTATTGGCGAGGGCTCAGCCAGGCTTTGGTGGTGGCGGAAGCAAATACCTCTGCTGTTGTCCTGCCGCTTGAGTGCTCGGGAGGGATGGCATGACGCTCTGCCTGCCTGATCCACAGATAAACCACCACACCCGGCAGACTCAGTAGCGCAATGCTCAGGCCGATGCTCCAGACCACCCGCTCTGGTTGCTTGGCATAAAAGCCACCCAGGTACAGATTGGCAATCAACAGCAAGGCCATGCATAACAGCATCAGTGACAGTGCCAGCACGACAGCCCAGATACGCAATTTTCCTGTCGGTTTCAGAAGGGAAGAGTTCATTGAAAGAATCCTTGAGACAGCTGATTGGCTACACTTTGGCAGTCGTCAAGCATGGGCATTGGCATGTCCAACCACGACGATACGAGGCTTGGGTTGGCAGCGGCAGTCGCACACATCATCTTGCAGTGCAATGCGTTTGCCATGGCTCAACAGGCTGTGTCGTTCTCCCACGCAAACAATGCGGCCGGTGCTGCCACATGCGGGGCAACTGACCGGGTCATTTTCATAGGCCATTTTTTTGCCATGAATCAGGCCGGGGCCGGATGCATGTACTGTGCCGCCGGCCGTGGTTTTGTCACCATCCACTGCAATTAACCGTTTCATGGTTTTCCTTTCGCTAGCGGAACCGCTGGTGTGACAATACCCAGCCAGTCTTGCTCGTTGTCCTTGGCCAGCCAGCCAGTGGCGCGTTCATTGAGATTTGCCTGATCCATGGCACACAGCAGGGTGACCCAGGCTTGCAGCGGGCCAAGCTCTCCCCAGTAGGCTTGCTGCGCTTGTTCCAGCAAGGGCCAGCCGGCATCTTCCAGCAAGGTATTGGCCTGGCCGCTGGCAGACAGATAGCCTGCCGGAGCCTCATCCAGTGCCGCATTGTCTTGCGTGCGCTGTACATGTTGTCTGTCAGACAAAGGGACCGGGCGATGCAGCCGGAATGCGCCGCCATGGCGGCTTAACATGATGGCGAATGCCGCTTCCGCTGCCGGTACGCTGCGGCTGGCATCGCTAGCCGGGCAGTGCAGGCCCAGGCAGATGATTGCTTCCACGGGGCGGGTTTCATCGTGCAGCCGGTCGATGATGTATTCCAGCATCGCGACTCCCCCTTCCAGTTGTGGATGTGGCGGCAGATTCAGGCCGTGTTGCTGCATTTGCACACGCAAGCCAGACCATGCCTCCGCACTCCCGCACCAGGCAAAGCCGCAGGCTTGTATGGGGTTGCCGTGCAGCCATGTTGCCAGTGCTTTGGCCAGCGTCGCCAATATGGTGTTCTGGCGGTCATTCCATGAAGCGGGAGAAACCGACAGCACATCAACTATCCTGAGCACCCCCTCCTTGGCCTGAGGCGGGGCCGCGTGCAGGCCGCGTGCCAGCCTGTCCCGGCTGTGCGTATCACCACATGCAGGCCCCCATAACATGGAATCCCGCACGCTGGCACTCTCCTGACGGCACCTCAGCCACCAGGTATGGTGCTCAGCCTGGGTATGTTGCTGGACAGCGGCATACAGTTGCCACAAGGCATACCAAGCCAGTCGCAGCGATACCGCTATCCCGGCCAGCAAGCATCCGGGCAGCAAGGCATACCACCAAAACTGCTCCCGTTGTGCTGTGCTCGGTGTGCCCTGGCTGAACCACCACAAGGTGAGCAGGGCATCACCGGCTACCAGCAGCACACTCAGCAACAAGCAGGGCCAGATACGGGGCGGTGCCGCCAGCGGGACCGCAGCATAAGCAGGTGTACTGGCATGCCGCTGTGCTGCTTCCATGGTGCAGTGCATTAACCACCCCCTTCCTGCCCGGCCAGTATGGCGGGTTCTGCCTGAGCCCCGGCAGGCGGCTCGCAGCTTGCCGCCGCTTTTTGCAAGGCGTTCAGATAGCGCTTGTTGGTGATGTCATCGTACAGAATGGTCCGCAGGCGGAAA